>CAJFUA010000021.1 GCA_904420085.1 uncultured Eubacterium sp.
CAGCAATACTATAATTCCCAGAAGGAAGCCGCATAGGATACAAAATCCTTGAGGAAAATGTGTCAACTAATCTTGACAAAATCAGAAATTATCATTAAATTATTTCCTGTAAATAACTCGGAACCATTTAACACAACCATTGCCAGACCTGCCGGAAATACCAATGCACTGACCAGCTTTGCCACCGACGGACTGTCTATGGTGGAGGAAGCCATGGTTGAAGCCACCCCTGCAAAAGAAATAAACATTCCTGCCATAAAAGCCAGAACAAACATCTTTCCAACCGGCATAGAGGCTTTATGAATTCCTGCTTCTGAATATTTTACTGTTGTATCTTTCATATTTAACATTTGTATTACCTCTTTTTTATTGTGTTGAGCCGTTATATTCTAACATATTCAAGGTAAAATGTCAGTTACTTTATTTGGTCTGCCGGAAAAATGATTCCCTGCTGTTTTCGTGCCATGTCCATAACTTTCAGACTCATGAGGGAATATCTACTGTGTCTGTCGGTATAATCCTTGTTCTGAATCATTCGTGCCCATTCCTGCGCCTCATATCCCATATTGTTACTAACGTCTTGAATCGGAAATTTTTCAACGCTTCCGTCACGATATATAATCTCCACCTGTCTGGGGCTTGCAATATCTTTAATAATCACGGTTCCTTTCTCTCCCTGTATCTGACTCGGTATATGACCGTCCGATATTTTGGAATAAGTAAGTTCCGCAAGCATATCGGCATATTGGCAGATAATTGTTCCCTCTCCGTCGATACTGTCCGGCAGAATCAAGGCCTGCGCTTTGATATCTTTCGGCATTCCGAATAATTTCATCAATGGGTGAACACAATAAACACCAATATCCATCAGGGCACCGTTGGATAATGCAGGATTAAAGGCATTTTCAATAATACCGTTTTTGAACTTATCATATCTGGAAGAATACTGGCAATACTGAAAACCGGCTCTTCTCACAGGCGCAATTTTTTTCACAGCTTCCTCTATCGCCTGAAATCCTTCGTCAAATACGGAACGCATTGCTTCAAACAATACCACTTGATGATTTTTTGCCATTTTAATTAATGTTTCCACTTCCCATGCATTGCTTGCCATCGGTTTTTCCAACAGAACATGCTTGCCATGTTCTATCATCAGTGCTGCCTGGGAATAATGCTTTGAAGTAGGACTCGCAATATAGACAGCATCTATCTGTTTGCATTCCGCTAATGCTGTTAAATCATCAAAAAACAGGCTGCTTCCGTATTTCCCTCCAAAGGTTTTTGCCTTTTCCATGCTTCGGGAATAAGTTCCGACATACTCTAAATCTGCGCAGTCTTTTGCTGCTTCCAAAAACCAGTCCACAACAAAATTAGTGCCAATGGTAGCAAATCTAATCATAATTTCTCTCCTTGACAATTACTTTATTAGAATTATACCGTTGGCACTATTTTATTTCAATTTCTTGTTAATATATTTTTTTCACCAGTCACTTCTTCTGCAAGTGTATTTAGATTTCACTGTATGTCTTCGGAAGTTCAATATAGAACATAACTCCTCTGTCCGTGTTTTCAAAACCATATCTGCCATGATGCAGTTCCACAATACTTTTTACCAGATAAAGCCCTAAACCACTTCCTTTCTGTCCATTTAACGTATATGCATCATTTCCCTGATAGAACATATCCCATATATTGTTTTTCCTCTGCCCGTCAATATGACTGCCCTCATTTTCCACCTCCACTCTGATGAAATCATCCAAAGAAAATACTCTGACAAAAATATTGCCCTCCTCGGAACAATGTTTAATTGCGTTGGTCAGATAATTGCTGACTGCCTGCGTGAAAAACTTTTCATTCACCCAGGCCGTACATTCCTCAGGATATTGTTCGTGAATGGAGAATTTTTTTGCCTCAATCAGTTTATCATAGTCTCTGCATGTAAACTCTACCAATTCATTAATATCGGAACAGGATACTGTCATGTTTTCCTCATCGCTCTGAATGGAATAAACCATAATCATATCATTGATCATCTCAGCCATATTGTCCGTCTCTTCTATAATAGACTGACAATATTCTCTCTTTTTTTCTTCATCATGAAGTAATTCCAGCATTTCTACCTGATTTGAGATAATCGCAAGCGGAGTTTTCATCTCATGGGATACATTGTTTACAAACTGGCGGCGCAGATTTTCCGAGTTGGTCTTTCTCTGTATTTCCCTCTCTAAACTATTAATCTGCTCCCTTATTTTTGCCATCATCTTGTTAAAACTTCTTGCAAGTTCCGACAATTCTTTAAACTTCTGCTTTTCACTGATGTCAATGCTGTAATTGTTATCCGCCGCTTCCCTTGTTTTTTCTTCAAACTGTTTAATCGGTCTGCATATCCGGTTGGAAATAATAATCGAAACAATCATGCCCACCAGAGCAGTTAAAACGACAATCACCGCAAAAAAGAGATTATAATATGAAAAATGTATTTTGGTATTTGGTTTTAATTCTTCAACATACACATAATAACTGTGTTCCTTCTGAGTTATAATACCTCTTCCCAGAATTTTATTGTTTAAATTTTTTGTTTTTATCTGATTAACAGGATATTTTTCTTTTTTATTGATAATCTTACTTTTAATCTTGGTTTTAACACTGATAACATTATTACGTTTCGTTGTCACATAAACAGGTGTAAAATCTTCATCACATATAATAAAGCGAAGTTTTTGTTCCTCAAAAGCTAAAATGGATTTGCTTGCATTAGAAATTTTGCTCATATCCTGCTTGGACAATACTTGAAATGAACTTTCAATGGCTTTCAATTTTCTGCTGAAATAATAATCTTCCGCAAAAACACTGAATACCACAAACATAATTCCCAAAATAAGAAAAATCAGTGCTCCCTGCATAATTATCATTTTACTTCTGATTGTTTTAAACATATTAAATTTCAAAAATATATCCAATTCCATAAATTGATTTTATGTATGGACATTCCTCTCCCAGTTTAATCCTTATCTGTTTGATAATCGTATCGACCGTCCGGTAAGTACCCTCATAATCTACACCCCACACGGCATCTAAAATCTGCTCCCGCTTCAGTGTCACGTTCTGGTTTTGTATAAAAAAACTTAACAAATCAAATTCTTTCGGCGTGGTCACAACATATGTACCGTCTACATAAATTTTTCTGGCTTTACAGTCCAGCTTCAATTTGCCTGCCGTCAGTTCTTCAATACCGTCATCATCGCTGCTTGTACGTTTCAGCACTGCCTCTACTCTGGCTTTTAACACTGCCAGCATAAACGGTTTTTTAATATAGTCATCTACACCATTTCCAAAACTTTTTATCTGTTCATAGTCCCCGGATTTTGCCGTCATCATAATGACCGGAACTTTTGAAATTTCTCTGATTCTTTTTAATACATACTGTCCGTCATAGACCGGCAGCATGATATCAAGCAGCACTAAATCGATTTGATTGATGTTTTCTTCAAATTGGGTTATTGCAACCTCTCCATCTTTCGCTTCAATGATTTCATAATCATATAATTTCAAAAAATCAGATACGGTCTCTCTTAACTTATCTTCATCTTCAACTATCAAAATTGTCTTTTTCATATTCTTTCTCTCCTGCTTTTTGTATCAATATAGGAACAGGCAGCGAGGGATGCCACGGCACCGTCTGATGCTGCTGTTGTCAACTGCCGTACTGTCTTCGTTCTGCAGTCCCCTGCCACAAAAATTCCTTCACAACTGGTTTTACAGTCCTCTCCTGCTAAAATATATCCATGGTCATCCAAAGTTACGATATCAGAAAAAGCGCCATTATCCGGTACCTGCCCTACTGCAATGAACACTCCGCTGACCGGAATGGTTCTCGTTTTATTTTGTACTTTGTTCCTTACCTGAACAGATTCCAGCATTGTTTCGCCATTCAACTGCTCCACCACGCTGTCCAGCACAAACTCCACATTTTCTTTTTCGCGCAACGTATCAGCCAGATGACTCTCACCACGGAATGTATCTCTTCTGTGGATAATATACACTTTGCTGCAATAATTGGATAAAAACATTGCATCTTCCAAAGCCGTGTTTCCACCGCCTACCACCGCCACATCTTTATTTCTGAAAAACATGCCGTCACAAGTGGCACAATAAGACACGCCTTTTCCTATCATTTCCTTTTCATTTGGAAGATTTAACGACCTGTTTTTTGCACCGGTGGCAATAATAACTGCTCTTGAAATATAACTGTGATCATCTGTCACAATTTTTTTTGTGTTACCACAGTCTTCAATTTTCTTTACCTGTGCAGTCATATACTCTGCTCCCAGCCCTTTTGCCTGATGATAGAGATTCGTGGCAAAAGATGCCCCGGATATGGATTCAATTCCCGGATAATTTTCCACCTCCGGCGTATTGATAATCTGACCTCCATACATCTTTTCTTCCATTAAAAGAACGGATTTTCCTGATCTTACTCCATATATAGCCGCTGTCAGACCTGCGGTGCCTGCACCAATGATGATTATATCATAATCTACATTACACATATTAATCTCCTGATGTTTCAACAAAGAACCTCTGTCGTTTTCGTTGATGACCTATTAGAAATATTATAGTTACCAAAATTGATATAAATATAATTATTTTACCAATGCCAGAATTTCTTCTTTTGATACCACGCCTACGGATTTGTTTACTTCCTTTCCGTCTCTGATAACTACAAGAGTTGGAATGCTCATCACGCCGTATCTTGATGCAAGTTCCGGTTCATCATCCACATTTACTTTGCATACTTTCAATTCTGTCTGCTCCTCTGCGATTTCATCGATTACCGGACTCAACATTTTACATGGTCCACACCAGTCTGCAAAAAAATCTACCAGAACAGTTCCTTGCGCATTTAATACCTCTGTTTCAAAATTCTCCTTATTTATCTTTAATACCGACATCTCCTGTCTCCTTTCCTATTATTTTGTATATAGTATAACCATTTTCCCTCTAAAAACCAACATTATTTTTTATATAATAGAAAATTCCAAGTTCATACTCTTTTATTGGAGCAGACTGTCCCGCAGACACAAAGCGCCCCATCCTGCCAGCCGGCTTGGATACCGGTCGATTCCCGGCAGATGTCTGGCTCCCCGAATCAGATATGCTTTCACTTTTTCTCCATATAAAAACGGGTCGTTTCCTCTTACAATGCCCCATTCCATCATCAGAGCTGCACTTCCCGCCACAAAAGGTGCTGCCATGGATGTTCCGCTTCTTGTGGTGGTCCCTCCTGTATTGGAAGCCGACAGAATATTTACTCCCGGAGCCACAAGGTCAGGTTTTATCTTATCATTTTCTCTTGTAAACCCTCTTCCTGAAAATGTGGCTATGGTATCATTGTTACTATTGTAAGCGCCTACGGTTACGGCTCTGGATGTTGCCGAGGGAACCGTCAGTGTGATAAACGGATCCGGCGTCAGAAATCTGGTATTTTCATTGATAATTCCGCTGATTGGAAGCCAAAGGTCATAGCGCCCGTTTACCGTCCGTTCTGACATAATATGAATGGTCCATATTCCGCTTTTTACATGTCTGTCCCGAGGAATCAGGTTGATATATACTTCCTGATATCTGCTGTACGGTTTTGGTGTTCCGTACAAAATTTTTATCGTCGTATTATCCAGTTCATAAGAAAATATATATCCGTCTTTACTCACCTGTGATGTGGATGCCCCCGATGGCGCCGTAAGTCCTACGCTCCACACATCCACATAATTTTTCCATAGCTGTATGCTAAATGCCCCCTGGTATTCAGATACCTGAAATTCTATACTCTGTCGGGAACCCTCAGCATCGTCCATATATCCGCCTACATGCCCTGCACTGTCCCCTTCATTACCCGAACCAATGACCATCACTGTCCGGTTACCATCAATAATGGAATCAAAATAAGTAGAAATCAAAGAAGTTCCGTCATGGGAACCATATGTGTTTCCAAAACTGATATTGATGACAAAAGGCATTCCATACTCGTTTGCCTGTTTTACGATAAAATCAACAGCTTCCATTAACTGTGTGGTTTTGGGAAATGAGTTTTCCGCAGGTTCCGCCATTTTTACAATAATCAGTCTGCTCTTTGTTGCTATGCCCAGATTTCCATTTTTATCTTCCGAAAAATTCCCCGCGGCAATTCCTGCCACATGGGTTCCATGACCCGATACATCTCTTGAATTTACTATCTGATATGGATTTGCCGATTGCAACGCTTCATTTATCTGTTTCTCATCAAAAACCGTATCCGTGACCTGATCCCATAATTTGAGAATTCTTGTTGTATTATCTGCATTTTTGAAAGCACTGTTTGTATAATCGATACCGCTGTCTGCAATACCGATAATCACCCCTTCCCCAAAGAGCCCACTGACACCGCCAATCAATGAGCCGGGTACCTGAACCTGATTGACACAGGAGACTCTCTTTTCGTTCAACACGCTAAATTCAAGACTTTTCGGTTTTTCTACGAAAATAATTTCCTCCAGATTAGAAACCGTGTCCACCAGAAAATCCGGTACGCGCAAAATGGCATATCCGTTGGACAATTCACTGACCGTCACTCCCAAAGCTCTTGCACCGTCCAGACTTCCCTGATATCTGACAATTAAATCCCATGAATTATCTGATTGGTTAAAGCCTACGGACAATTCCCGGGATTTATTTAACTGCTCCGGTGTCAGCTCCAACGCCAGATTCAATTGATTATCCTGTTTTTCATTCATATGTCTGCCTTAATTTCTTTCCTTATAAGTAATTATGCAGATATTTACTTTCTTATTACTTTGCCCTCATCACTATTTTATCTTTGATTTGGTCAGCAGTTCCCGCTTCACGTTCCACAATTTTTCAGACAAATCAACGTAATAGGTATGGGGATTTTCAAAACGTTTTACCTCATCCCACAGCAGCTCTACCTGTTCTGCACAATATTTTCGGATGTCCTTTAACTTTGGCGATTTGTAGATGCATTCGCCATTTTTAAAAATCGGAACAAGAAGTTCTCTTGCCGTAAACTCCGTCAACGTTTTTGTCTTCCATGTGGCGTTGGGATCAAACACCGTATGCGGCATATTTTCATCTACAGTTTCATTGTACAGACACAGTTCATCGGCTAATGCCTTGCCGCTTTCTCTGTCATAATAACGGTAAACCTTTTTGAAGTGAGGGTTCGTTATCTTACCGGTATTTTCACTGACTTTAATTTTCGGAATAATCTCTCCCCTGTCATTTTCCACTGCCGTTAATTTGTACACGCCTCCAAACACCGGGGCGCTTTTTGCGGTAATCATCCGCTCTCCCACGCCAAAGATATCAATTTCTGCTCCCTGCATCATCAAATCCCGAATCAGATATTCATCCAGAGAATTGGACGCCACAATTTTACACTGTGTAAGCCCCGCTTCGTCTAACATTTTTCTTGCTTTCTTGGACAGATAGGAAATATCCCCGGAATCTAAGCGGATTGCAAAATCCGTGATTCCCTGAGGCAACAGCACCTCCTTAAATGCCCGTATGGCATTGGGTACACCGCTTTTTAATGTATTATAAGTATCTACCAGCAATGTAGTATTCTGAGGATACATCCGACAGTAAGTCTCAAAGGCCTCATATTCGCTGTCAAACATCTGCACCCATGAATGAGCCATGGTTCCGCCTGCCGGAACTTTGTACATTTCATCTGCCAGCGTACAGGCTGTTCCCTCACATCCCCCAATATATGCAGCTCTTGCTCCAATCAAGGCACCGTCCGCTCCCTGCGCCCGCCGTGATCCAAACTCCAATACCGGTTTTCCCTGTGCCGCCCGGACAATTCTGTTTGCCTTGGTGGCTATCAGAGACTGATGATTAATTGCCAGTAGTAAATAAGTTTCAATCAGTTGCGCCTCTATCGCCGGTGCTTTTACTGTCAGAATCGGTTCGTGAGGAAATACCGGTGTTCCTTCCGGCACGGCATAGATGTCGCCGGTAAACCGGAAATTTTTCAGATAATCTAAAAATTCTTCATCAAACATATTTTTGGAACGGAGATAGGCGATGTCTTCCTCTGAAAAATGCAGTTGTTTAATATACTCGATAATCTGTTCCAGCCCGGCGGCAATGGCAAATCCTCCGCCATCCGGCACTGTCCGGTAAAACACATCAAAATAAGTGATCTTCTTATAAAATCCATTCTTTAAATAACCATTGCTCATAGTCAGTTCGTAAAAATCACAGAGCATTGACTGATTCCATTCTTTCATCATATTCCCTCTCTCTTATCTGAAATTTATGTACGGTTCCTGATATCTAATCTTCTGTATCTTCAGTTACAACCTGAATCTGCATACTTTTCATAACCTGCAGTGCTGCTTTGTTTAACGCTTCATCATTGGAAGCCACGCAGGAACTATCTACCAGAATATCCATCTCCGGCTGTGCTGTTTTTGCAAGTATTACGTTTGAAATCACACAGATGTCTGTCACAACACCCACAAATTCCATGCTCTTGTACATAGTACCTTTGAGATATTCATACAACTCTTTGGAGCCAAAAGTATTTTTTTCAAAACACCGGTCTTCTTTCCGCAGGCTTTTTCCTGTTTTTCCATATAGCTCGTGCCCCTCTGTTCCTTTGATACAGTGTTCTATGGGAAGATAATGCCCTTCTCTTGTATTCAGGTAATCTGTTCCATGTGTATCAAAAGTAAAAATCACATCATCACCGTTTTGATGATATTTTTTAATTTTATGGGAAATTTTCTCATCCAGTTTCTTTGCCCCTGGAAATCCCAGCGTTCCGGAAACAAAGTCATTCTGATAGTCCACCACAATTAAACATTTCTTCATAATTTCCACCTTTTTACTTTCTCTGCATCTTCTTTTTGTTTTATGTGAATACACAAAAAGAGCAGATATATCCACTCTTTTATGCTTATATCGCTTCTATTATCTTAAAAAACCATTGACAATCTGCTCTTCCGCCTCTTCCTCAGTCAGCCCCAGTGTCTGCAGTTTGATTAACTGCTCTCCTGCAATCTTTCCGATGGCCGCCTCATGAATCAGGGAAGCCTCCAAATCATTGGCTGTGATTTCCGGAATGGCACTGATTTTTGCATTATCCATAATGATGGCGTCACACTCGGAATGTCCGCTGCATTTTGCATTGCCATTAATCACGGAATAAAAAACCTGCTTAGAGTTGTCCTTTGCCACGGAGCGGGAAATTACATTGGCACTGGAACCGTCGCCATCCATATCCACATCAAAACGGGTTGTGGCAGTCTGATTTCCATGGGTCATCAGCCGTTCCGTGATGACAATTTTTGCATCTTTTTTCAATTTTCCTCTGGTCACTCTGTCCGTGGAATCCACACCTTTAATCTGCACGGTCTCCATCTCCATAAATCCGCCTTCTTCAATATTTACCACAGTGGTAGGATTCATAACGTTTTCTCCGTTACCGTCGCCTTTTCCGTAATGTTTCTCCACATACTTCACTTTTGCATTTTTTCCGATATAAAACGTGTGAATACCGTCGTGCCGGGAACGCTTATCGCCACTGTTGTGGATTCCGCAGCCCGCCACAATCAGCACGTCCGCGCCTTCTCCTATGTAAAAATCATTATATACGCATTCTTCCAATCCTGTCTTACTGATAACAACCGGAATATGGACACTCTCATTTTTCGTTCCCGGTTTTACGTAAATATCAATACCGTCTTTGTCATCCTTTGTGACAATATCTATATTTTCCGTGGTGTTCCGACTGTCCTTCTGACTGTTTGCCCTGATATTGTAAGCTCCGGCAGGAATCTCATGAAGACCTGTCAGCTGCTCAAATAATTCCATCTGTATTCTATCCATGGTTTCCTCCTTACGCCTTTAATTTTTCACACACACCATTGGTATTTGTTCCCAAAACCATAGGCATAATCTCTTCTTTACTGCCGTGGGCTTTGATTACGCCATCGGAAAGCAAAATAATCTCATCTGCGATATCCAATATTCTCTCCTGGTGAGATATAATCAAAATGGAGTTTTTGTTGTTTTTCTGCATCTTCTCAAATACTTTAATCAGGCTGTTAAAGCTCCA
Organism: uncultured Eubacterium sp.; assembly: GCA_904420085.1. GTDB lineage: Bacteria > Bacillota > Clostridia > Lachnospirales > Lachnospiraceae > Eubacterium_G. Next base: position 10,121 of record CAJFUA010000021.1, read on the forward strand.
CAGATCAATTCCGGCCTCCGGTTCGTCAAAAACGGAAAGTTCTGTGCCTCTGGCAATAATTGTGGCAATCTCGATTCGCTTTAACTCACCGCCGGAAAGACTTCCGTCCACTTCACGGTTAATATAATCTCTGGCACAAAGTCCCACTTCCGATAAATACTCGCAGGCTTCGCTGATGGTCAGCTGCTTTCCTGACGCCATTCTGAGCAGATCAATGACCTTGATTCCCTTAAACCGTACCGGCTGTTGGAATGCAAAGCTGATTCCCAGTTTGGCTCTCTCTGAAATGGACATGTGAGTAATATCCGTACCGTTATAAATAATCTGTCCCGCCGTAGGAATAAAAATTCCCACAATCAGTTTTGCAAGGGTGGATTTACCACTGCCGTTGGGACCGGTAATTGCCACAAATTTGCTTTCATCTATGTGTAGATTTACACCATTGATGATGTTTTTCGTCTGTCCGTTGTCATCTGTTACACTAAATTTAATGTCTCTTAATTCAAGCATATTCTAAAACTCCTTTTCCTCCTTCACTGGTTACCTTTGCCACCGCTCCTTCTATCAAGGAAAACTGTGGTCCTTTATGTCCTATATCCGCATCAAATATCACAGGTACATCCAAATCACCTAAAATAGACATGACAGCTTCTTTGTATGGCTGTTCTATCCACGTATTATACATGAAAGGTCTTCCAAACACAAATCCTCTGGCATTTTTAAAATATCCACGCTGTTTCATCTGCCACAGATGGGTAATCAGCACCACATCTTCCATATTAAAACTCTCCAAAGTCCAAATTATTCCATCATCTGCATATTTTCTGATAAACTGCTCCGTACCGTCGTATTTCGTTCCAAGAAGAAATACAATCACGTCCAGACACCCGCCTAAAATTCTACCGGATATTTCTATTTTATCCTCTCCTCTGGCATTTATCCACTGAACCTGCCCGTCGCTGTAATATCCCTCATATCCCGTCACATATTCATGCCGCTGAGACTCATAAAATGCATAAGACTCCAGCTTTTTCTTTGTTCCCTCCAAAACGCCCAAAGCATCTTCCACCGGCTTCTGCCATGGCTTCATTCCAAAATCACCGATATGACATCCGTAAACTGCTGCCATATCACAGGTTGTCACAATGGGATAAACCAGTCCGGTGTTGTCGGAAAACCCCTGAAACCACTTTGGATTTGCCTTTAATTTTTCAAAGTCCACATCATCCAGCATCTCCATCAGGTAATCCCCACCGGCTGCCGAGATAATGCATGTGACATCTTCATTGGACAATAAATCATTCAACTGCCTTGCTCTTGTCTTTCCGTCACTGCTGCATCCCCTCCAGTCTGCCTGATATAAATTGTCTGTACAAAGCACATTATATCCCTTTTCTCTCAACTGTACTGTTGCATTTGCAACTCTTTTCTGTTTTAATTCATTAGTAATTCCACTGGATGTGGCTGTCACCCCTATGGTATCGCCTTTTTGTATATACTTTGGAATAATCATTTCTGCCTCCTGTATTTGACTAAAAATTCAATGTTTTTCTATATCTTTATTTCATCTCCTAAATGTACGGAATAGAGAATCATCTCCGACACCTCCATTCCCGTAATTTTTTCAAGAGCAAGTTTGTAACACTCTAACTGTTTTCCATACATTTCTTTTAATTTTTCTAACTGCTCTACTCTGTCTGTCTTATAATCCACGATAACATATTTGCCGTCTTCTATAAAGCAGACATCGATAATTCCCTGAATAATCATGGTCTCTTTGGATTCACAGTCCTTCTTTATTTCATTTGCCGGAACACCCAATAAAAATTTACGCTCCCTGAATAATTCTCCTCTCTCATATGCCGACTTCATTCTTAAAAAAACATCCGATGTGCAGAATTTTGCAATATCAGCGACAGCAATACAGTCCGCCTGTATTTTTGACAATTTTTTATCGGCTGCCATCTGTTCCAACATATGGGAAACTGTTTCCTCTCCATAATTTTCTTTCTCCATATCCAAAAGTTCAAAAACTCTGTGATAGGCAGTTCCCCGCTCTGCCCCTGCCAATGTTTCTTCTTTTGGAATTTCCTGCACAAATTTCGGCATAATGATTTCCGTATTTTTGCTTTTTTCAAATAAATCTTCCGCCTCTTCCTCTTCCATGCTTTCTTTTTTTAATTCCGTCACACTGGCTTTTGCACATAAACTGATTTCTTCCATATGAGGATAGGTAAATTGAAAATTGGAAAGAATGGTCTCATAAATATCTTCAGGAACTTCTACTTTATCCCACTGTTTCAGCATACTCTTTTTCAGTTCTTCCCGGACTGCCTGGTCTGCCTGTTCTATCTTTATTTCCTCTTCTTCTACCTGATTACATTTTACAATGTTATTTTCCCGGTTAAAAATCAATGACATCCACTGAAATAACGAGGAGTGATTCATTAACTGGCTATAAGATAAAACTTCGCTTTTATTACCGCTGATTAGCTCGCATTCTTTTTGATATTTCGCCATATTACTTACTTTTCCGGTAATATAAAGTTTTTCCTTCGCCCTGGTCAGAGCCACGTAAAGCAGTCTCAGATATTCTGCCCGATTTTCCCGGTTATTACTGTTTTTAATATATTTGCGAAACATAGGCGTCATGGACACTTTCATGTCCGGATATACTGCATCCAAGCCGATTTGTCCGTCATCAGAAATATCCACTGCATCCTTATCTGACACAAAGGTGCTGTTTGTATCACACAGAAAAACCACCGGGAACTGAAGACCTTTACTTTTATGAATGGTTGATATTCTGACAATATTGTCATTTTCATTGACTACTGATGCCTCTCCCTGATCTTTATCCAGTTCTTTGATTTTCTCGATATACCGGACAAAGTTGAACAGTCCCCGATAACTGGTCTTTTCATATTGAATGGCTTTTTCTTTTAAATTTTCAATGTTTAAAAATCTTCGTTTTCCATTAGTTAATGCAGAAATATAATATCCAAACCCGGTCTGCTCCAATATTTCATGAATCATTTCATATACCGAATGTGTATCATTAAATTTTCTGAAATATGTCAGCAGGTCAAGAAAATGTTTTACTTTTTCCACCAGTTTTAAATCTTGTCCATTGTCTGCATACCCTTTTACATTGTCATAAAAGGAAATATAACTGTTTTCTGATTTGATCATTGCCAGTTCGTTATCCTGAAAATGAAACATAGCGCCGGTCATCACACCCCCTAAGGGAATATCCTGTCTCGGATTATCAATAATGCGAAGCATATCCATAATGGTTCTGATTTCCAAAGACTCAAAATAACCACTCTTGGACTCGGCATATGCCGGTATTCCTGCATTTTCCAAGGCTTCCAGATAGATATTTGCATTACTTTTAATTCCACGCATCAGTATGACAATATCTTTATACTGTACCGGACGCATGGTTTTGTCTTTGCCTTCCACCTTCAATCCCGTTTCCGGGTCTGTAATTTCCTTTATTTTGCCCGCCACAAAGGCTGCTTCCATCTCCTTTTTATCCGTACCTATTGCGATAAATTCAGTCCGGTTATCCTGATTTTTAGGAACTTCCTTATAGTCAGCACCCAAGGTCAGTCCGTTACCGTCCCTGTAATCAATCCCTCCCAATTCTTTTGACATAATATGATTGAATAAAAAATTGACACTGTCTATTACTTCTTTTCTGCTTCTGAAATTCTGATCCAATATAATTTTACAGTCCGAAACTTCCGTGTTTTCCTCATAGGTATCAAACTTGTCCAGAAACAATTTGGGTTTGGCATTTCGAAAACGGTAAATGCTCTGTTTGACATCCCCTACCATAAACATATTGTTTACGCCAAAGCCATTGGCAACACTGGTTAAAACAGCCTCCTGCACAAAGTTGCTGTCCTGATATTCGTCAATCATAATTTCTTTGTAGGATTTTGCCATCTGCCTTGCCACTTCAGTAGGATGCGGATTTCCTTCCTCATCAATATCATTTAAAATATTCAGTGCCATATGGGCAATGTCGTCAAAATCCGCAATTTTCTTCTCCTGCTTTGCTTCCTCCAGCCGTTTCATCAGTTCCATTGTTAATTCGGACAACATATGCACGGATTCTGCACAGTTTTTTGCATTCCCATACATGTCCGCCACCGGTTCGGAGAAAAAAGTTTCCGACAGGTTCTTTATGGTATCTCTCACGGATGTAATACGTTCTTTGGCAGCCTGTCTGACTTCCGGCATTCCCTTTCTCTTTCTTGACATGACAGGCAGTGTGCACTGACTGATCACCTCATGTAACTGCCGATAATCCCTGCATTCCATCATCCTGTCAGCCACTGCCATAAATTCTTTGGCATTATCCGCCAGATCAGATACATCTGCGTCTCCTCCTGCAATTTCTACAGCATCACGCAATTTGTCCTTACATTCCAGCAGTTGTTGAAAGCACAACTGATACACTTCTTTATAAAACCCGCTGTGAAACATTTCTTCATCGTTTTGAAAATCATAACTGCGCTGTAAATTTTTTACCCACTGCAAAGGCGCCACTTCACTTTTTGCCTTTTTATAAATACAGTCTGTCATTTTTAAAATGTTGTCATAGACTTTTCCACCGGAATATTTTTTTGCCAGATTGGTAAAGGATTCTGAATCTTCCAGATAATACTCTTCCAGCAATTCCTCCAAAATATCATTTTTCAGCAGGTCAATTTCTGTCTCATCCGCCAGACGGTATCCCGGATCTAAATCAATCTTATCAAAGTTTTCTTTCACAACTTTTGCACAGAAACTGTCAATAGTAGTAATCGTTGCATGATTTAACAATGCCAACTGAGTTGCAATGTAATCTCCCGGTGTCTCTTCCATTATTTCTTCCAGTCTGTCTCTTAAACGCTCTTTCATTTCAGATGCCGCTGCCCTCGTAAACGTAACAACCAGCAGTTCATCCACATGAACCCCCAGCGATTCATCTGTAATCATCTGAATGATCCGCTCCACTAACACGGCAGTTTTTCCTGAACCTGCCGCTGCTGAAACCAGAATATTTCTATCTCTTGTATGAATCACTTTTAACTGTTTATCCGTCCACTTCATTCTGCTTCTCCTGTAATAACTCCCCTATATTTTGATAGGTTACTTTTTCTAAGTCCCGGTACCTGTCTCCCAGTGACTTGTCAAACTTGCAGATTCCTTTATAAGCACAGTAAGTGCAGGCTCCTTCCACCGGATTTAAACGGATGTTTCCATGATATAACTGTTCCTTCATTGTGTCTGCTTTCTCCGAGACGTATCGAATCAGTTCCATATATGTTTCCAAATCCAATGCATGACTGTTGGCGTCCGGCGTGCCGTCCTGTTTTTTCTTTAGTTTCACAATCTGAGACCCTTTTCCCTCTGAAAGTGCTTTGTCCACCGCAGTGACAACCTGCTCCTGTGTGTTGATGATACCGGACATTTGAAATTTTGAAAGTTGTTCTTCGAAAACAATCTTCTTGCACACTTCTTCATCGGTTCTCTTATCCTCCGGATGAAGGGCTTTATATTCTTTTACCATATTGGTAATATTTTGTATCTGCACATAAGGGTCCTGAATATGAAAATACAGCCCTGCTGCCGGAAGTACTTCCTTGCTGCTTTTTTTCTTTTCAAAATTGATGGCGTCATTTAAATAGACAAGCAACTGCATCTGGATGCCGTGATATGCCTTAGTAATATCAAAGGTCACATTCCCTGATTTATAATCAATAACCTTCACATATAATTTGTCGTCAGTCTCGTAAGTGTCAATGCGATCCACGATACCATGTTCCAATGGTATTTCGTATTCTGCCGGCTGAAACTTTCCTGATTGAATATGATTTACCAATACCTTGGCAGTTTTGGCTGCAATTTCCCTGACCTGCCCTGTAATAAATGAGTTTCTTGCAGACCCTTCTAATGCCTCATTTTCATAACTTTCCAAAACTTTGTCCACAGCCACGGAAATCATCTCCTGATTTTTTTCATCAGTCAGTTTTCGCCAGTCGGTCTTTTCTTCCTCCGCAATCTGAAAAAATTTCTGGATGGACTGATGATACAGATTTCCAATATCGTAGGCTGCTATGGAAAATGTCTCTCTCTCTTTCAATTTCAAACCGGAAGACAAAAACTGGGAATATGCACATTTGGCATACCCTTCCAGTCTTGTGATACCTACGTTTCCCGGAAGTCCGTAAAGCCGTCTTGCAAATTCATCTAACAGTCTCTCTTTTTGGTTGTTATAAAATCCTGCTTCCACAATCAGATCCATCATTTTTTTTGTGTCGGCATTGGAGCGCAGAATATTACTTAGATAAATAAAAAGTTCATTCTCTCTCTCCCTGTTGTTTCTGAATGTATTCATATTTTCTGCAATATATTGCAGTGCCACCCTCCTGTTTGTAATATGCTCAGGAGATGTTTCCATCTGTTCCATATGTTCTTCTTTGACTTTCGGGAACATATTTAACAAAGTTCCAATAATATAGGACTTTCTAAGTGCCGCACCATCAGTTCCCGTCTGACTGAAGCAGAGAATCATCTGCTCTAAAGGTTTGGCAAACAGTGAATATAAATAAATTCTCTGTCTGAAAATATTATCTCTTGTAGTTGGGGCTAACTGAAAATTCCTGACAGTTAGCAAATCCCGCTCACTGTCCGTAATCATACCTCCGCCCGTACCGGTATTTGGCACAATGCCATCATTCATCCCCACAAAAAACAATACCTTTTTTGTATCTTTCAGACGGGTTCTCTCAATATTTCCCACCATTACCGTATCGATCCCCGGCGGAATAATTCCAATCTTAACCTGTGCAAATCCCGCCTGAAGAATATCCATATACTCTCTGACGGAAACGATTTCATCTCCCATCAGCGAAACCAACCGGTCAAAAACATTCATCACTGCCTGTGCTATCTGACTGTACTCCTTTTCCTGTTCTGTAAGGCTTTCTGCTTTAAAATAAGAAATATCTCTTTGAATTTTTTCCTGCATCTGATGTTTTACCGTAAACTGATACAAGGCCTCTGTCTTCTCAAGCACTGTTGATTTTTTGTTTACAAACACTTCTCTGAGTTCGTAAAAACCCTCTGTCAGCTCTTTTCTTATATTGTTTACGATTGCCAGATGATCTTCTTCTGCCCTCTGTCCGTCATTTTGTAAAGAATCCACCTGTTCCATAAATCTGTATACACGCTGCCATTCTCTTGTGTAACTCTTATAGCCTCTTCTGTTGGATTTTAAAATATAATTTTCAAAAATATCGCAGGCTTCCTCTTCCAAATCCATAAAATGAAGACGAAGGAACCGCATGACTGACTGATGGGAAAAATCTTTTTCGATAACATCCAAAGCCGCCAGTATTCCATCTACGTATTTATTAGATAAAATATCCTCTTTGTGGTCAATAAAACATGGAATATCATATTTGGCAAAAGCCTGACGGATATATTGGTGGTAGCCCTCCATATCTCCCGCAATCACCGCAAAATCATGAAACCGGTATTTTTTGTTTTTCACCATTCCGGATATCTCACCTGCCACATACTCAGCCTCCGACTTTGGGTTACTGAGCGCACAGACCTTTACCGCCTCTGTTTCTTTCGGATATTTTTCCTGATTTCTGAAAATATGGGATTCCACAAAGGATAACGCTTCATGAATGTTTCCAAGCCTTGACTTCTTTGCCTGTTCTTTGTCAATTTTAAGGTCAATGACCTTATCCGGCAAAATTTCCACACTATTTCTGATTGCCAGTTCTCTCGTCTTTATAATCGTTTCTTTACTTAATGCAAACAGTTCAAAAGGATTTACCCCCTGAAACCCGGCTTCGTACTCCGGCAGTGTTACAGACATGACAACCATGGGACTGTATCGCATAATCTGCTCCAGCACCTGATACTGTACCGGTGTAAATCCGGTGAAACTGTCAAAATAAAAGTATGTGTTTTTTATCAAATCAGACTTAGGAATATATTGGCACAAAAGAGGAAGAAGTTCTTCATTAATTACTGCTTTATCCTGAATATAATTATAAAATGCATCATAAATAATGGAAATATCTTCCAATTTCATTTGTAATGACGGGGAGTCCTCTGTTTCTTCACACATTCTATGCAGCTCTTCTTTTCCGATATTGTACTGCTTAAATTCTGAAATCACGGATTTTACTTTCTCTGTAAATCCCATCATGGAAGTCTTACTTTTATATACTTTCAGGTTTTCTTTGCACTCTTCTAAAACCTTACGGATAACCAAAGTTTTCCCCAAATCATCCATAATGTTTAAGTCCGTAATGCCCTGCTCCTCAAAAATTTCATAGGCAAGTCTTATAAGACTTGTCACTTCAATATTAAAACATCCTCCTCTTGGATGCAGGGTCAATATTTCTTTTTGTGTCTCCATGGAATACTGTTCCGGAACCACCGCCACAAACTTTTTCTGCGGCATTTTTTGTGACTTATCAATCATATCTTTGATAAGTGTATTTGTTTTCCCCACACCGGCTCTTCCTAAAATAAATTGTAATGCCATATATTCCTCCAAAATTCTATTACAATTATAGTTGATTTCAGGGGCAGATTTCAACAATATTTTCTGGCTTATTTAAGCATTATTTTCTGATTCATTTAAGCATACTTTACAGATTTTTATAATAGATTAAAATATAGAAAATTTATTCAATAAGGAGTCAATATGGGAAAAAGTCCAAAATTTATGGTATTTCATTTAAGGGAGCTTATATACACCGTCGTATTTGTACTCCTTGGTATTGTACTGATAATTTCTTTAATATTTATGTTTTTAGGTAAAAACCAAGGAAAAAAAGAAGACGAAACTACATCCGGCAAGTTTGAAGCCGGTGTTTATACTTCAAATGTAACATTAAATGGCAATCCTATGGAAATATCCGTCACTTTAGACAACAATCACATCAACGCCATCACAGTGGACAATGTCAATGACACCATTGCTACCATGTACCCTCTTGTGGAACCTGCATTTGAAGATATTGCGAAACAAATTGTAGACACACAGTCTGTGGAAAATATTAAATTTTCAGAAGACAGCCAATATACATATTCCATGCTGTATGATGCAATTGTTGAAACCATCAATAAAGGTGTAAAAGGAAGTGAAATCGGCAAAAAAACGGACTGATGCCAAAGAGAAGGTACCACCCTTTCGGCAGTACCTTCTCTTTGTTTTTATCTTTCCAGTTCTTCCAGCCATTCTCTCACACAAGCATCGCTTGGCATTCTCAAATCCCCTCTCGGAGATACCGCCACGGTTCCCACTTTTGGGCCGTCCGGCAGACAGCTTCTCTTAAACTGCTGGGAGAAAAATCTTTTATAAAATACTTTCAGCCACTTTAAAATCATCTCACGGTCATAGATTTCCTGAAATGCTTTTTCCGCTAAAAACAAAATTTTTTTCGGTGCATATCCGAATCTCAGAACGTAGTACAGGAAGAAATCGTGTAATTCGTAAGGACCTACTAAATCTTCTGTTTTCTGAGCGATTTTTCCATTCTTTGGCGGAAGCAGTTCCGGGCTGACCGGCGTATCCAGCACATCATTCAGCACTTCTGTCAATTTCCGCTCCTCCGTGGTGTCTGCAAAATATTTTACCAGGTGTCTTACCAGTGTCTTTGGTACACCTGCATTGACGCCATACATGGACATATGATCGCCGTTGTAGGTTGCCCAGCCCAGCGCCAGTTCCGACATATCTCCGGTACCGATTACCAGTCCGTTATACTCATTTGCAAAATCCATCAACAGATAGGTCCTCTGTCTCGCCTGAGCATTTTCATAAGTGACATCCCGAATATTCATATCATGTCCGATTTGTTTGAAGTGCAGTTCCACTGCCTCTGCAATATTCACTTCTTTCAGTTCACATCCCAGAACCCGGATCATTTTCAACGCATTGTTATAAGTTCTGTCCGTAGTACCGAATCCCGGCATAGTTACTGTAATAATCCCTTTCCGGTCAAGCCCTAAACTGTCAAATGCCCTGACCGTCACAAGCAGTGCCAAAGTAGAATCCAACCCGCCTGAAATACCGACTACCACATGTTTACACCCGGTATGTTCCAACCGCTTTTTTAATCCCATGGTCTGAATAGACAATATTTCTTCACATCTCTTTTCTCTTTCCGATTCATTGACCGGAACAAAAGGTGACTTATCTATCTTTCTTTCAAAAACAAACTTTCTTTTCTGCAATTCAATTTCAATCTCTTCATACTCGGAATCCGCTTCCCTTGTAGGTTGAAATGTACTGATTCTTGCTCGTTCCGCCGCCAGTTTGTCCAAATCAATTTCCGCATATACCGTCTCATTAGTAAATTTTTCTGCTTCTGCCAGAATGGTTCCATTTTCTGCTATCAGATTGTGGGCGGCAAACACCAAATCCGTGGTGGATTCTCCTTCTCCTGCATCCGCATAAATATATGCGGAAACGGTGCGGGCAGACTGCCCGGAAACAAGATTTTTCCGATAACTGTCTTTTCCAACCGTCTCATCACTGGCAGATAAATTGGCAATGACGGTAGCACCCGCCAAGGCATGTCCCGTGCTGGGAGGATTGGCAACCCATAAGTCTTCGCATATTTCCACTGCAAAGGTAAAGTTCTTTATATTTGTACATTGAAACAGCAGATTGGTTCCAAAAGGAACGGAGTCTTCCCAATATTCTCCCTCATCATCATATTCACCGTCATATTCGTCATCATATTCACTATCCTGTCCCAGTTTAAAGTTTTTGATAATGTAGGAACCTGCCACAATCGGCTTTTCTTCTTCCTCTTCATCATAATAATTGATATGCTGATATCCTTCCACTCCCACACCAGAAGAAAAGTGACGTGCCTCGTAGAACTCTGAATAATTGGGAATATGAGATTTTGGCACAAATCCTGCCACCTCGCCGTCATAAATAACGGCTGCCACATTGTATAATTTTCTCTTAAAAAGCATTGGCAGTCCTACAATGACAGCAATCTCCTTATCTTTTGTAAATGGCACCACGATTCTTAACAAAGAATCGAGCGCCTTATCCAGCATGGACTGCTGCCAGAACAAATCTCCGGCAGTATAACCGGTAACACAGAGTTCAGGAAATACCACTAACTGTACTCCCTGCTGATAAACTTCTTCAATCCGTCTGCAAATTTCCTTGCAGTTATATCCGCAGTCTCCTACTTTAATTTTCGGCGTTGCTGCTGCTACTTTTATAAATCCATTTTTCATAAATTACCTCACACGTTTTTATAATGTCTTTTTACTGTATAATTTGCCTAATATTGTAACATTTTATCCCGTGAAATACAAATCCGCAAAAAAATTCAAGGGTATTGCAGAATCAACACCCTTGAAACTTCTGTTTACAAGAAAATTTTTCCATTTTTCATTTTAACTTCTGATAAATGTATTATATCCCAATGTTCTCAATCTCTGTTCCGTCATTACTGCATTGTCCAGTTTTTCAAAATCTCCAACCACAACTTTGGAAAGTCCGTCTTCTGTTACGACCGTCGCCTGAAATCCCTGATTTTTCAACTGTGTCATCAGATTGTTTGCCAGACGGGCATTTTTAAATGCACCTACCTGTACTCTGTAAAGAGAACTGTCCGAGGCATTTACTCCCTGAGTATTCAATGTATCAATAATTCCATCAGCGATTGCCTGTGCAATTTCATCAAACTTTTCGTCAAACAACGCATTATCTTTCTCAGAATTAATAAATCCCACTTCTAACAGTGCAGCCGGCATTTTTGTTCTTTTTAATACCACCAAGTTTGGTCTCTCCACAACGCCTTTATCTTCAAAACCAAGAGCCACCAGGTTTTCATTAATATTTCTGGCAAGCTGTGCTTTCAGACCTTCATCATTGTAAACCAGTGTCTGAATACCGCTGTAATTTCCCGGTATTGCCGAAGAATTTCTATGAAAAGATACAAATAAATCCCCGCCTGCATTATTTGCAATGGTTGCTTTCTCAAACGGTGTGTTATATACATCTGTTGTCCTTGTATAGACTACATCATATCCTGCGTTGCTTAATAATTCACCCACGGCCATGGCAAGCGCCAGAGCATCATCTTTTTCCTGTCTTCCATTAAAAGTTGCTCCCGGATCGGACCCGCCATGCCCCGGGTCTATAACAATTCTATTCGCCATATTTACCTGATACATTCTTTATCATCATAATATATGACCTGCGAAACTTAAATATTACTGATTATTTTGTTTTTTGTTTGTTGTATTGTTTTTATTACCATTGTTATTATTATTGTTGTCTCCATCCACATCATCTACTATATCGCTGACGCCGTCTTCAATGTCATCACCAATATCATCAATGACACCATTATCTGTAGCATCGTCTACATTTCCCGCATTTCCATTATTATCCATGTTTTCTGTTGTGTTATCATTGATTACGTTTTCCGTTGTCTCCTCTACTGATGTAGTTTCATCTTCGTTATTTCCACATGCTGCAAAAGTAAATACAGACAGCATCAGTGTTAATACTAATAAGTAATTTCTAAAATGTTTCATAATAAAATCCTCCAAATTATAATGTTCAGTGCACTTTGTGTGCAAAATCTGTATGACTTTATTATTTTCAAAAATATTTTTTTTATGCAAAAAACAGAAGTCATTTTTATCAGTTTTGCAAGTAAAACGCTTTCCTGTAAAGTGACTTCTGTTTTTATCACAATTTTAAAATTATTTAATTAATTACGTCTGACATATCATACATACCCGGCGCTTTTCCTGCCAAAAACTTTGCGGCATCAATAGCGCCTTTCGCAAAAATTGCTTTCGAATAGGCTGTATGTTTTATTTCGATTACCTCATCGGTTCCTGCAAAAATAACTTCATGTTCTCCCACGATGGTTCCGCCTCTGACGGCAGAAAGACCAATTTCTTTCTTTTTTCTTTTTTCACGAACCGTGCTTCTATCATATGTATAGTCATATTCATTATCCAATACCTGATTGATACAGTCCGCCAATGCCAATGCCGTTCCACTGGGTGCATCCACCTTCTGATTGTGATGTTTTTCCACAATCTCGATATCAAATCCTCTGTCAGCCAATACATCCGTTGCAATTCTGAGTATTTTCATCAATGTATTAATTCCAAGAGACATATTTGCCGAGCGGAGGATTGCCACATGTTTGCCGGCTTCATTGACTTTCTCCAACTGTTCCGCCGACAGTCCTGTAGTACACACGACTACCGGCGTATCGGCACTGACCGCATAATCCAGCAGATCATCAATAGCTGTCGTCACTGCAAAATCAATGATTGCATCTGCCTTTACGTTACATTCCCTGATGGAACGGAATACCGGATATTCATTAGCTATTCCTGTATATGCATCAACCCCGGCTACGATTTGAACATCTTCATCCTGACTGACAAGCTCTGTAATGACTCTTCCCATTTTGCCATTACAGCCATGCATAATAACGTTAATCATTTTTTCCTCCTAATGTCTGAAATGTGCATTGCCTTTACAATACGCCATAATCCTGTAGTGCTTTTCTCAATCTTTCTTTATGTGCATCCGAAAGTTCCGTTAACGGTGCTCTTAAAGTTCCTGCATCAAATCCCAGCATGTTCATGGCTGCCTTTACCGGTATCGGATTCACTTCACAAAACAGTGCATCAATCACATCAATCGCCTCCAACTGAAGTTCTGCAGCTTTTTTTACATCTCCATTGAAAAATGCGTAAACCATATCATGAACTTTCTTTGGCGCCACATGGGACCAGACAGATATCACACCTTTTCCACCCAGAGACAGAATCGGCAGCACCTGATCGTCATTTCCCGAATAAATATCAATACATCCGCCAGCCAAAGCCGCCAGTTTTGCAACTGCTGAAATGTTTCCTGATGCTTCCTTGACAGCTACCACATTTTTTACTTCTTTTGCTATTCTGACCGCAGTTTCCGGTTGAATGGTAGTGCCTGTTCTTCCCGGTATATTATACATAATAATCGGAATGTTTACGGCATCAGAAATTGCCTTATAATACTGATATAATCCTTCCTGCGTACATTTATTATAATATGGTGTCACACAGAGTAATCCGTCCGCTCCCACTTCTTCTGCTTTTTTAGACATATTTACTGCTTCTCTTGTACAATTTGAGCCTGTGCCTGCAATGACCGGAACACGTCCTGCAACCTTTTCCACGCAGTATTTAATGGTTGCAATGTGTTCTTCATCATCCATGGTGGAAGACTCGCCTGTGGTTCCACAGACAATAATTGCATCGGTACTTCCCGCTATCTGCGCTTCAATAATCTCTCCAAACGCGTCAAAATTAATGGAACCATCCTCGTTAAATGGTGTAATAATCGCTACACCGGCACCTGTAAAAATTGCCATATCACATTTCCTCCTAAAAATATCAATTATTTTAGTTAATCATAGTAAAAGGAGCTTAAACATAAGCTCCTTATAAGAATTCTATATAATACTTATAAGTAGCTCTCCATCAATTAGCTCTTCATCAAATTGACGACAGTCATATGGCTGTTAACCATATGCCCAGAATAAACAGTCCGGCTGTTTACTCTTCGGCACTCCCTCCTTTCCAATATCATCACCTGTCTCCGGGACATCCGATATTCTACTGATAAGTCGTGCAACCTCTACTATTATTTAACTATTTATTATAATAACACCAGTCATTCATAGTGTCAACCCGGCACCATTTCCAATTTATATAATATATTATATTCAGCAATTCTACTTTTGCTTTTAATTTTGCCATTGCCTGCAAATTATCTGATGATATCCTGTTCACTGTTTTCCTGCTGTAAACTCTGATTTTTCTCTCCATAGCCTTCCGGCACTCCTAGTTTTTGATAAACTTTCCCCAATCCGGTTATTTTTCCGGTATAGGTATCCAGTAAAGCAGAACCACTGTTCTTATAGTCAGACTTACTGAAAGAAAACCATGAATACCGTTCCACATATTCCCGCTTATCCAACTCCGGAAGTATAATTTTCATATAATTAATGGCGGACTGTCTTGTCTGTTTCGTCCAGTCCGGCACACCGGATAAGGCAAATTCCGTAATCCAAATCGGTTTATGATACATTTCCCATGACTCGTCCACAATATCCAGAAATGCCTTGGCTCCCTTTTCATCATGCCAATTCCAATAATGGTGCAGTGCAATAAAATCCACATCCATTTTATTTTCTTCCATTTTTTCCATAAACGGCTGAAACCAGTCGGTGGAAATAGAAGGCCAGACAGAAACTGCGGGACTTCCCACATATAACCCTTTGTTCAGCAACGGTTTCATTCCTTCTATTGCCGTATCGACGGACATATTGGACTGATCCGGTCTGTCCGGTTCATTGAAAGCCAAAAGATATTTGTATCCTCTTTTCGGAAGCACCTCTACTTCATTTCCATCGGTAGGTGCTGTCGTCCAAAACATTGGTACAAACTGCAAATCCTGAAAAGATGTATAATTATGTTTGCTGATACTCCAGTTATAGTACCATGAAACATCCCAGTCAGTGGCATTGACATTGGCAGCCATCTCTTTATTCATACACAATCCTTTTTTATTGACATAAAAGGAAAATATATCCGAATAAATCACACCGCCATGTTTTAAATTCGTCTTAATATAAGCATCATGTCTGGAAACCGTTGTTGTATAGTATTCAAAACTTGTTTTGTCACCGGATACCTTCCCCTGTTTTTCTCCATTCACATAAATTTCATAGCTTTCTACTTCATCCATATCTTCGGCAGAATTCCACTCAATGGTAATATAACCTGCCGGCTGCAGACTTCCCTTTTGGGGCAATACAATTGCTTCAGTCTTCCACTGATTCTTTAATTTGTTAATCCTGGAAATCCTTTGATTTTTTGCAATGTTCAGCCACAAAATACTTCCTATAACAACCACAGCCAATAGGATTCCAAGCCACAAAAACAATTTCTTTTTCTTTGTCTGATTCATATATTCCAACTCTCCTACAATTATCGTATATTTATCCTGACTACAATAAATCGGACATCTTGAAGCACGGCTTCCCGTTGTGCCCTTACTCGGCAAATGATATTTTATGTAAACACAATATTGCTTGGGGCTTTTGCTATAAAGAAAAGGGTCTTTTACAACCCTTTTCTTTATGTTTCATGTTATTTTTTAATTTTAACGCTCTTTACTTTACTCCATGAACCATACAGTTTTTTCTTTCCATTTTTGGCATAGGCTCTTGCTTTATAGTAATAGCGTTTCTTTTTCTTAAGCTTCTTAAAGGTATAAGTAGTTTTTTTAATGGTCTTGCTCCAATATCCCCGAAACTTTTTGTTATTACAAATCCGAATCTGGTAACCTGCGGCATTTTTTACCTTTTTCAAGGTGATTTTTACTCTTCTCTTCTTCAGATTTTTAACAGACTTGATGGTTACTTTTTTCGGTTTCTTAACCTTTTTTGTCGTTGTCACTTTTTTTGCATTGAGGTACTTTGTATCCTGACCCGACTTTTTCGGATTCGTCAGATTTCCTGCCTTATATTCCGTGGTCGGATTTCCATAATCTCTATAAATTTCCCCTGCCGGTGTTAATGCACCGGTGGCATAATACCAAAGTCCCGCATCATCCTGTTTTGTATCACGGGAAGCGGCATCAAAAGAGAAAAATGAATATCGCTCAACGTAAGATCTGGCATCCAATCCCGGTATCACTGCCTTTACAAACTCTGCCGTTCCACTTCTGGTAATATACTCTCCCGTGGTAGATAATTCCGTAATCCAAATCGGTTTATGATACTTATTCCAACACGCATCTACTACCGTAGTTAAGAACCATTCCGCCATTTCGGCTCCCTGATAATTATCCGGATAACAATGTATCGTAATAAAATCAACATCCAGATTCGGATTTGCATTGATTTGGTTCATAAACGGCTGAAACCAATTTGTAGAATTGGTTGGCCAGATAGCTGTAGCCGGTGATCCCACTCTTACGCCTTTGTTCATAAACGCCGGCCAAAAGGAAACGGCATCAGCAACACTCATATTCGCCTGTTTCTTAAAATCCGGTTCATTATACCCTAGCACATATTTTGCTCCGGTGGCAACTGCCTGATTCACCTTTCTTTCACTATCTGCCAATGAATTGGAATTCCATACCATAGGTACGAATTCTATTTTCTTAAAGTCGTCAGCAAATTCTATTCCCTGCTGTGGATTTGATTTCAAATTTTCAAACTCTGCTAACCTCCAATTATAATACCAGGATACATTGATCTCATACGGAGCAATATGCCTTCCCATACTGGAATCTATACATATTCCTTTTTTGGAAACGCGAAACTTTACCGTATCCGTATATACTTTTTCCCCATTAGAAAGCGTAGCTTCAACCCACGCAGAATGATAGTTCACCTTTGTCGTATAAAACTCATAGGAAGTTTTTGTAGTGGTAGCTTCCAGTTTACCGTCTACATATAACTTATAAGTTTTTACTTTTCCATAATCATTTGCATTGGTCCAGTTGATATCGATATATCCGGCTGCTACCAAATTGTTATAAGAGGGACTGGTAATTGCAAACTTCGTAAACGCTTTTACCTCTGTTGACAAATTCTTATTTGTCAAATTTACAGAAAAAATCATTGTCAATGCTAATATGAAAGACAATATCTTCTTAAACCCTTTCATCTCACTACCTCACGTTGTTACTTTGTTTTGACTTTCGCTGAAAGCCGGTTGCTCCAACGGTAATACATTTTCTTACCATTGATTGTTTTGTATGCTCTTACCCTGGCATAATATCTAATCTTTTTATATTTTTTCGGTTTTTTCTTAATTAACCTTCTCTGTTTCTTTGTAAATTTAATCTTTATCGTTCCGGATGCTTTTTTAACTCTCTTTATTTTTGCACCTTTCAAACTTTTCTTTGTACCATATTTAACTTGGTAACCGGTTGCTCTCTTAATTTTCTTAAGATTATATTTTAATGCCTTTTTCTTTCCTGTCAGTCCGAAAAGAGAAGATTTCTGTTTTGCAATACAGCCTTTTACAGATGTATCTGCACTGGTTCCGGAAGCAACTCCATATGTTCTCGCATTGTAACCTGCCGGGTTGCCAATTTGAGCGTACATTTTTCCTATAGTCGTCAATGCACCTGTTTCATAATCCCAAAGACTGGATGCACTGGCTGAAGTTTCCCTGTAATTTGGGCAGAACCAGGAATATCTTTCCACATAACTTCTTTCGTTCAATCCTTTACATACAATCTTTAAAAAATTCTGAGCGTTTTTAACAGCCTTTGGATTGGCTTTATCTGCATTCCACAATGCAAACTCCGTAATCCACATAGGTTTTTTATACTTCTGATAAGTTTCATCAATCAGCATCAGAAATTCATATGCGGTATGCGTATTATAATTTTCATAATATTTGTGTACTGCAATAAAAGACATGTTCGCCTTATCAGAAGCAGTCAGACCATTCCAGAAAGGTACCCACCATTGTGTTGACTCTACAATCGGAGTAGCCGTAGAAATTGCCGGAGAGCCCAATCGCATGTTTCCTTTACTTGCAACAGTGTCTCTCCATCGGTATACCATGGTTCCCGGCTGCGTATTGGCCTCACTGGATAAATCCGGTTCATTATATGATAACATATATTTGTATCCTTTTTTGTTGGCATAAGCACATCTGTCTTTAATATCCACGATATCATTGCCATAAGTCATTGGTACAAATTCCGTATCATAAAATTTTGTGTTTTTATATCTCAAATCTTTAAAGGATTTATAACCCCAGTTATAATACCAGCCAATATTCATCGCTGCAGGATCCACCGCTGCTCCCATATCCCTGGTATTCACACAGATACCTTTTTTCGTGACATAAAATGTCCGCACGGCCGTCTTTACGCTGGTTCCGTTTTTAAGATCCGCTACTACCTGAGCTGTATGGGCTTTTACTTCTGTCGTATAAAATTCACAAGCCATTGTTTCCCCGCCCGGTGCAACCGTCTTCTTTAAAGCACCATCCACATAAACTTTATACTGTTTTACGTTATCAAGTGAATTGCTCCATTTTACATCAATATAACCTGCACCTACTAATTTTCCCTGCTGTGGACTGACAATCCCTGTACTCTGCCACTCGGAAACAGTAGTCGCACTAACATTTTTTACGGCCGGAATAGTCATTCCTGAAAACAGCATTGCAAATGCGATGGTCATAGTAACTATTTTTTTTATTATTTTCATATTTACCTCCAAAAAATTGTTCTACAACCCTTCCAATCCTATAAAAGGGCGGAATAAGCTATGAATATATAACTTTTCCACCCTCTCATTTTTACTTAATCATCATTATTTAACTTTAACTGACTTTTTAAGAACTTTCTTACTGTAAACTTTCTTTCCTGCTGAGTCAATGTTATATCCTCTGATACGGAAATATGTTCTCTTCTTAGATTTAAGTCTCTTAATTGTAATTGTTTTCTTTGTGGTTATCTTTGTTTTTGCCTTCTTCATTTTCTTATTGTTGGCATATTTAATCTGATAACCTTTACAGTTCTTAATTTTCTTTAAAGTTAATTTAACCTTTTTCTTCTGCGCTTTAAACTTAACTTTCGCTTTTGCCGGCTTTGGAGTATTCACATATACACATTTTAAAGTTGTATTTGCATAAACCGGTGTGGAAAGACTGTAATTTGCTGAACCTTTCTTATAGCGTTTGAAAGTCTTTCCTTTTACTTTAAACTTATGACCTGAAGCTTTTTCTCCACTGTTCACATATTCCGTGTATGAGCGTTTGCCATATGTATACTTAACCGCATACTGTGTTCCTGCTGTCATCTTGACATCTCTTAAATAAAGACTTCCTGACATTGCCAACTCATCCGGATAAGTCACAACATAGGAACCTAATGCGAACTGAATAGCTACAGATGTTCCTGCATATGTCTTAGGAACTTTAAATGTAACAGAAATGGTCTGCTCTCCCTTTGTAGAGTCTGCCACAAAATATCCGGCAGATGTACATCCACTATATGCAATAAAGTCCAAACCGTTGTTATTTGAAGGGTTAATTACGCTTAAATTAATATGTTTCTGGAAATTATCTTCCTGGACATCATTTCCGTTTGCATCTTTTTCCGGAATCTTATTTCCATTTTCATCTAATATGAATTCACCGTCTGCATCTTTTTGGTAGATAGTTTTTTTACCTTTTAAATCACTTCTATATTTAAAGGAAAGTGTATAACTACGTCCCTTTTCTACCGCAATATTGGATGAATATAATCTTAATCCCCAAGGATTGTCACCAACTAATGAACCGTCACGGTCATTATATTCTCCATCCCATCCGGTGTTTGCAGCGAAAAATTGTACCGTAGATGCTGTAGAACCAGGAACAACCCAACCCTGAGTTGCAAAATCTTTTCCCGGAACCTGTCCGTTTGGATACTTTTCTGTATTAATATGTTTCAATGCATGATACCAGCAATATGGATGTTGCCTGGAACCATCTTCTCCTGCAACATGTCCATTGTGCTTTTCATCCAATGACGCCTCACCATCTAATGGCATCAAAGAAAACCAATCCCATGTAATATTAGAAGCAACATTGGCACCGTTTGCAGCATGTGCTGCCGATACTCCATTTACCATACCCACTACCATTGTCAAAGACATTACAGCAGCGGCAAATTTCTTTAAAAATTCTCTTCTCACTTTAGTCCTCCCGGCTTTTTATGTAAATATACAGTAACCCAATGCTAATGCATTGGGTACTGCAATTTAATTATGTAACCAATCAACAATTATTTCTTAATCTTAATCTTCTTTGTAGCCCATGCACCTGTCTTATATCCGGCAGCTTTTGCTCTAACTTTAACAGTATATCTTCTGCCTTTTTTAAGTTTTTTAACTGTCAATTTAACTTTCTTTGTTGTGTATGTCTTCTTTCCAACTTTTACCTGATAAGATTTTGCCTTAGAAACTTTCTTCCAAGTAATCTTAATTGTACGTTTCTTTGTGTTCTTAACTTTCAGTTTTTTAACTTTTGCTAATTTCTTCTTTGCTTTAACAGCCGGAGCTTTTGTAGTAGCAGTAGTAGGAGCCTTTGTTGTTGTGTTCACATTCTGGCTCGGTGTTGTAGGCTGAACAGTTGGTTTGTCCGGTGCCTCCACAAAATCTTTATTCTGACCTTCATCTACAACAGAAAAGTCTGATACAATAACAGTACCACTCCAATTATTCTCTATTTTATAATCTTCAATATATGTACTCATAGGTTCGCCTGCATATCCATATTCAGCATCAAAAGCTCCGAGCATAAGTGATACAGAGATTTGTTTTGCTGAAATCCAGTTAGTGAACTTATATGTATATGTCTGTGGTGTTGTTGTTATTTTGATTGCCTGATAATTACTTCCATCTTCTAAACCAGCTGTATCAAATGGTGGAACAGACCCTTCATCCGGATTATCCGGATTATTTAACACATCACTTCCAAAGCCAATATAAGCGTATTTTGTTTTGCTTGCTTGAGCTGTAAATGTAACTGTGTATGTGTGACCTGCTTTTGCTGCAATATTTTTCATAGAAGCTTCAATAGCCCATGGATTAATCTGGTTAGGGGTAACGTTCCATTGAGCATCCCAACCAGTATTACCAATATCAATTGTAAAGCCATCTGCTACAGAACTTGCTGTTTTTTCTTCTATCGGTGCCCCTGCTCCGGAACTCCAACCTGTAATACTTTCATCAGCACTGGTTTTTACACTATTAATAATACCATAATTATTTGGCTGACCCGCATAATCTCCACCTGCTTTAAACGTCCATGTACCTAATGATACCTCGTCTGCCTTTGCTGTTGTGGCGCCAATTCCAACTGCCAATGTGGCAACCAACGCTACTGTTGTAACGCCTGCTAATATTTTGTTGAAAACCTTTCTCATTTTAATTCTTCCTCCTTTACTTCTTCACTTGAAAACTATTATTTTCAACTGTCATTATTATAGCATAAGAAAATTGTTTATACAATGTGAAAATGTTATTTTTCACAATAAAAACTGTTTTATTTCTCTATTTATAACAATTTTATACATATGTAAATATAATCATCTGAATATCCAATGTGATTTTGAATTATTTTTTTTTATTTATTTCTTTATTTTCACCATTTTGACTTTTGACCACTTGCCATATCTTCGATTATTTTTTGCTCTGACTCTAAAATAATACTTCTTTTTTTTCAATTTTTTTATTTTTATGTATGTTTTTTTTGTGATTTTAGTCTTTGCTTTTTTAAATTTTTTATTTGTAGCGTATTGTACCTGATATTTTTTCGCTTTAGAAATTTTTTTCCATTTCAAACTAACTGTTCTTTTCTTGATATTTTTTGCTTTTCTAATTACAACTTTTCCAGGTTTTACACTACTATATTTTTCTTTAGTCGACGTTGTGGTAATGTTATCTTTTGTCGTTTCTTCTTTTTTGACAGAAGTCCCTTCAGGTACCGTAGTTTCTGTTTCCGGTTCTACATATACAAACATTTCTTCATCTGATATGGTTTGTGCAGCGTAACCCTCCGGATTTCCCATGTTGCAATACATTCTGCCTAATTCGGTATACGCACCTGTATCATAATCGAACATCGCCGTAGCACCAGAGCCATCATAATCGTCAATTTCATTTTTACTATCCACATTATAAGGGAACCAGCAATATCGCTCAACATAAGGTACCTTGTCCAAATATTCAACAATACCTGTCAGATATTCTGCCATTTCTTGTCTTTTCTCTGGAATTTCATAACTATAATCTGTTGATGTTCCTTTTTTCCCAAAAACTCCTGTTTCTGTTATCCAAATAGGTTTATGATAAGTATCCCATAGTTTTTGAACAGCATTTTTTAACCCATTTAAGTCTATCCGATCCATATAATAGTGTAGAACAACTGAATCGATTTCTTCTCCTATGCCCGCAACCCATGTTTTTGATGCTTCATCAAGATAATCATGATATAATCCCCACGAGCCGTCATTTAAAAAATTATTCAAGCATATATAATCACCATTCATAAATCTTTGCAACCAAGCAGAATCCCCACCCGGTGCGGCCGGTGCCGGAGAACATTTTCTTATTTTCAATGGAGATATGTACTCTTTCCAAATTGGAATTGCATCCCAAAAATTCATATTAGCCTGTGATTGTATATCCGGTTCATTAAAACCTAATATATAATTTGAATCGGTGCTGAAACTTTTCATCATTTCTAAATTATCTTCTCCACCGCCCCACATCATCGGAATATGGTCCACTCCTTCATCAATACTGTTATTAAAAGCTTCCGTTGCCCAATTATAGTACCATGAACAGTTAAGTTTCTGTAACGAAACCTTATCACTCATATCTCCACCTAAAGCTAAACCTTTTTTAGAAACATAAAATGTGCGTACTTCTGAAACATACTCATTTGTTCCGTTATCGGCTTTTATGATAATTTCATGTTTGCTCACTGTCGTCGTATATACTTCTGTTTTCCCTTCATCCTCTGAAGTAAAAGTCTTTATTTCAGCTTCTCCCGTGATTTCCTCTCCAATATCTGTTTTAACAATATTATTGTCAATCCAATACATTGGTTTTCCATCCAGATAAACCGTATATGTATATCCTTCCATAGAATTGTCAAATTCCACGTCAATGTAACCAGCTCCAATCAATTCTCCTTCTGCCGGAACTGTTATGGCATTTTCTTTCCACAAATCCACATCTGTAGCTGCTTCAACATTTTTTGTATAAGTAATTCCGCCTGCCATAAGACCAAATACAAGTATTAACGAAATCACTTTTTTAAACACTTTTTGCATAATAATTCTCCTTCTCTTTTTCTCTTTTTCTATGTTTCCATATTACGTTAATATAACCAAAATGTCAAAGTATTTTTCTCTTGAAATGTACATTTTGCATATAAAAAGGTTTAGCCCAGATATTCATCAGGCTAAACCCTTTCTATATTAATCTTCTATATACTCTAACTTGCTTACCGACACTTCATAAGCAACATGCTTTTCACTTTCTTCCTCGTTGATTTTCTTAATATATTCGCGGCTCTGTACCCTGCCCCATATCTGTACATGTCCGCCAACCTCGAATGTGGAGGCGTATCTTGCATTTCTTCCCCATGCGATGCAAGGAATATAATCTGATTTGCCATACGGACGGTTTACTGCAATAAGCAAATCTGCAATTTCACGTCCTAAAGGTGTTTTTCTATAAATCGGCGGTTTGCATATATATCCATCCAGAAAAATCTGATTTGTCTTTCCTACTTCCAGATTTTCTTCTACTTCTTCCCACTCTCTCACAAATATGGAAAGCACTAACTTATTTTTCGTTCCTTCATGGCGGTTATACGACCGAAACTGACCTGACACTTCTATCAGTTTTCCCATACAGTCCTCATTCACATCAACCAGTCGTTCGGACACCATCAGCGGAATCACATCGGTCAGTTCACTCAATCTGTCTACGGATATATCTACTATGTAGAATCCTTCTCCAAACACCTCGTGGCTGAACCGGAACTCCGATACAATCTCCCCTATAATGCTCACTCTGTTGTTTTCAATTACTTTGTCAATCATTGTATTTCCCCCTTTACCATACTTTGGTTTATTATTTTTTTATCACTATAATTATATGACATTTTTACTAAAATATGTAAAAAATCGTTCGACTTCTATCGCCTTTTCTCGTCTGTCTGATAAAACAGAAACAGCCATTCAACCGTGCCTGCACGATGAATGACTGTCTCTGTTTTATGTATCGCCATCCGACTCATTGTCTATGCGATTATTTTACTTTTACTCTCTTTGCCTTGCTGTATGCACCTGCTACATTTGATGACTTAGCGATTGCTGCAACCTGAACTTTAACTCTCTTCTTTGATTTTGCCTTTACTGTTAATGTTGCTTTCTTTGTCTTGTATACTTTTGAACCAACTTTAACTTTGTATGACTTAGCACCCTTAACTTTACCAAACTTAACGGTTACTTTGCCTTTCTTTCTTGACTTAACAGATTTCAGTTTTGGCTGCTGAATTAATGTAAACTTAGTTACTGTAAGAACTGTAGCTGCTGTAAAATCTCCATTAGCATCTTCTGCCAATCCGTCTACTGCAGACATCTTAAACTGATTCTGGAATACGCCATATCTTACCGGAGCATCTGCATCAGTTGTTACATTTTCTCTGTCGCCCACATCTCCTCCTACACCAAAGTAAATGGAGTTTGCATTTGCTTTCGCTTTAAACTTAACGTTAACTTTTTTTGTTTTGTTTGCCGGAACTTTTACCCATGTTGAGTAAGCAAGCGTCTCACCTGTGGCAACCTTTACATATACGAACTTTGTAACATTAGTAGCCTTAATAGAGAAAGAAAGAGTATATGTCTGCCCTTTCTTAACGCTGATGTTTCTGGCGTTATCGCCCTTTGAGCCGTCAATATAAATCTGGCCTCCCCAGATGCCGCCCCAGCCTACAGCGTCAACTGCTGCAGTAAAGCCTGATGCCTTGTTTGATGTTAACTTTCCTTCAGCACCTTCATACCATCCTTGTGAAGCACCGAAGTAACTTCCCCATGTTGCACCAAAACATGTAGTTCCCATAGCTACTACAAGAGTAAGAGCCATGATTGATGCTGCAATTTTTTTTACCAATCTTCTCATGATTGTTCCTCCTTAAAAATAATTTGTTTCATACAATCCGGAGAGTTTTCTCCGATGCATTGTACTAGATAATGTGTTTTAATCCAACACCCCTCTTGTTCTCTATTCTATAACATTTATAGGGGTTCCTGCAAGCCATTTTTTTAAATTTTTTGAAACGATTTCCATCAACCGTGTTCTTGTCTCTATCGGAGCCCATGCGGCATGAGGTGTTATCACAATATTCTTAGCCTTTAGCAACGGGCAATCCTGTATCATCGGCTCCTGATCAATCACATCCAGTGCGGCATAACCTATAACATTTCCGTTTAAAGCGCTCACTAAATCTTCCTCATTTACTACGCCTCCCCGGGATGTATTAATAAACAGACTGTCACGTTTCATTTTATTGAAAAACTCTTGATTACACATCTTTTCTGAATCTTTGTTTAATGGGCAGTGTATGGTGACAATATCAGAAACCGATAAAATCGTATCTATATCTGTAAATTGTATGTTTCCAATTTTTTTTATTTCTGTACTTCTGCTGCAAGCCATCACATTCATGCCAAAAGCCACAGCTATCTGTGCTACTTTTTTTCCTATGGAGCCATATCCGATAATGCCTATGGTCTTTCCGAAAAGTTCCTTCATTTCCATAAATGGCGAGAATTTGTTGGTATGTATCCACCCATCTTGTTTTACAAATTCATCATACTTTGTAATTGTGTTGTAATAATGAAGTATAAAGGCAAATACATGTTGGGCAACAGCTTCCGTAGAATAATTTCCGGCATTACATACCGTGATTTTATGTGCTCTTGTATAATCTAAATCAATATTGTTGTAACCCGTTGCAAAAAGCCCGATATATTTCAGTTTTTTCGCTCCGCTCAAATTTTCCCGATTCATCGGTGACTTGTTACATAACACAATATCTGCATCTTTGATCCGCTCCGCTACTTCTGAATCTTTTGTGGACTGATAAATGGTCACCTCTCCATATTCATCAAATATGGAAAAATCCATATCATTGTTAATGGTAAGAGTTTCTGCATCCAGAATTACAATTTTCATAAAACCTCCTTTTGAAAGTCTTCGACTTTCTTGCTCGCAGGGCTGCGCAAACTCATAATTTTATCCTCTTTATCATTCTAAGCCGTGCGCAAGCGCGAAAGTCTTCGACTTTCTTGCTCGCAGGGCTGCGCCCTATAAAACTCAAGAAAAGGAGATTTCCGAATGCATGCATTCTGAAATCTCCTTTTCTTTCCTTTTGCACGGCTTAGACTCTTTTCGAATATTCGCCGGTTCTTGTATCGATTACAATTGTTTCACCCTGTTCTACGAACAAAGGAACATAAACGGTTGCTCCTGTCTCAACAATCGCAGGCTTTGTTGCATTTGTCGCTGTATTTCCTTTGAATCCCGGCTCTGTTTCTGTAATCTGAAGTTCCACGGTAATCGGTGGTTCAATCGCAAAAACATCACCTTTACAGGAACATATTTTTACAGTTTCATTTTCTTTTACGAATTTTAATGAATCCCCAACCTTGTCTGCTCCTACTGCTATCTGGTCGTATGTCTCGCCGTCCATAAAGTAGTAAAGGTCTCCGTCATTATATAAATACTGCATATCTTTTCTGTCAATATGTGCATTTTCAAACTTTTCAGTCGGTCTGAATGTTGTTTCTACAACACCGCCACTTTTAATATCCTTTAATTTTGTTCTAACGAATGCTGCGCCTTTTCCTGGTTTTACATGCTGAAATTCGATAATCTGACAAATCTTTCCTTCGTATTCAATCGTAATACCATTTTTAAAATCGCCTGCTGTTACCATAATTTTTCCTCCTAAAAGTTCATCTGTGATAAATCACGCTTGTTTCATTATAATTTATATTCAGATTAATTTCAACCACTTTATCTTATACCATGGTTTACTTATGTCGCAATTTATCTCCACTAATAGTCTCAGTTCACGATTTCAAACATGACAGTAACATTCTCTTTCCCGATTGCCTTTGTATATCGGTACTGACCCGGAATGACACCTTCATAATAACTATGAATTGGAACGGATAAAATTTGTTTTTGATTACCTGACAGAACATATGCAATATCTATCCAGGCAATATCCTGTTTTTGTTTTAACTGAACCCATTTATTACCTGATTTTCTCTCAAGTATTCCCGGTTCCAATCCATAATAGTATGTTTTTGTTCCTTTTGATTCTAACCGGATTTCCAAATTATCTGTCATTGAAATTTTATAATTTACTGCGGTGCCGTAAATTGTACCCATGGGGATTTTTTTCTTTGGTTTCACAGTAACTCTGATTCTGTATTTTTTGCCTCCGCATTTTGCTGTAATAACACAATTTCCCTTTTTTATTCCCCTCAGAGTAACAACATTGTTTTTCGCTGATGCATTTCCATCCTGTACATACATGGTACTGCATAACGCCATCACAAGTATCAGACACGCCAACGTCTTCCTTTTCATATCGCCTTTCTCTTCTTTTCGCTGCTCTTTTTGCAGTTTCAATTGTTTCGCATAAGGATTTTTAATTCCCTTAGAAAAATCGTAATTCTTTTTCATCAAATCGTCACCTCCCTAAAATTCATAATACTGCCTTGTTTCCTGCTCATATACCTTTCCAATGATATTATTTCAATTATGCTTTTGCACCTTATTATATAACAAATTTGACAGACTTACGGAATCAGCAGATACCCTCTCTTTTCCAATTCCGTAATAATATGATAGCATGTAAGAACTCTGTCATTCGCATCAACATTCACAATAACATCCGCCACCTCCTGATATCGGGGCTCTCTTTGGGACATCAGTTCTTTTATGTGTTCTAAACTCATATCACTATTTAAAATGGGTCTGTGGGTGTGGTCTTTTACCCTTTCAAAGACAGTCTCCGGCGTGGCAGTCAGCAGAATGATAATTCCTTTTTCCTTTAATATTTTAACATTTTCATCTCTTAACACAGCACCCCCGCCACAGGAAATAATCTGACCTTCCTTTTCTGAAATATCCTTCAGGGCATTTGTCTCTAAATTTCTGAAAAATGCCTCTCCTTCTTTTTCAAAAATTTCGCTGATGCTTCTTCCCTGTTGTTTTACAATATATGCGTCCGTATCAATTTCCTGAAATCCGGTGATAGCAGACAATGCTTTGGACACTGTAGTTTTCCCTGTGCCCATAAATCCGATTAAAACAATATTTCCTTTCAGATGGCATCCTTGATTTATTTTTATTAACTTCCTTGCCATAGTTATATCAATCTGTCCCGGCGCCGAAGATTGAATACCTGTGGCAAATGTAATGCAGGAACCTGTCTGCTTTGTACACACTCTGGAGATAGAACCCAACTCTCCCATAGACATGGTAATAATCCGTACGGAAATCATATCCTTTAGTTTTTCTGATACTTTCATAAAACGTTCCACGTCCTCTTTTACCTGAGGCATGACTGCCATTTTACAGATATCTGCACCTGCACTTTCCATTCTCTTCATAATTTCAATGATTTCTTCATCATCCGGTGTTCTGTCAAAATGATGATTAGAACCGATAACCTTTGCTCCTGCCCTTTGTATGTCAGGAATCATTTTTTTTGCCACGTCAAAATATCCTGCGACTTCCACATCCACATAATCACAAACGGGTGCCGCTGTCAGACACAGATTTTCATAATCTGATACGCTGATTTCGCTCTCGCCGCCTTCTGCTTTCGTGCGGAATGTAAATATAAGTTCTATGTTTCCTATGTTTTTTTTGATAGTATTTAATATCTCCGCAATATTTCTGCGACTGCTTTCGTCAAGATAATCTGCCCGAAACTCTATGATATCAGGATTCATTTCAGATACTTTTTCTGTCTGTTCCAACACTGTTTTCTTATCTTGTCCCATAATTGGGACGCATACTTTTGTACTCATTCAAACCTCCAAAATTAACAATATTTCAAGTATATACTCCACCGTATTTTTAGTCAATTTAAAAGGTTTACTTTTTCAGAATAAAATCTTATACTTTAGAGGAGCAAAATATTGATTATTAATTTTTATAGATGGAGGTACTTTATGGGATGTATTCATGAAATTACCGGTCATACAAAACTGACCGGTCTTTTAGGAAGTCCTGTGGCGCACAGCATATCTCCCCTGATGCACAACGAATCTTTCAAAATGCTGGGGCTTGACTATGTTTATCTGTGTTTTGATGTTCCTGAAGATAATTTAGAAACGGTTTTTAACGGTTTAAAAAAGCTGAACATTGCAGGATTCAACTGTACAATGCCGGATAAAACGCGAATCTGTCAGCTGGTAGATGAACTTTCTCCTGCCGCTTCCATGATCGGCGCTGTCAATACGGTTGTAAATGACAACGGAAAATTCATCGGTCATAACACGGACGGAATCGGATATATGCAGTCTGTAAAAGATGCCGGATATGATATTACCGGAAGCACCATGACCCTTCTCGGGGCAGGCGGTGCGGCTTCATCCATATTCGTACAGGCAGCACTGGATGGTGTAAAAAATATCAACATATTCAGTATCAAAGACCGTTTTTGGGAAAAGGCGGAACGCATGGTGGAAGCCGTCAATAAAAATACTGACTGCACTGCCAGACTGATGGAACTGGGAGATGATGCCCTATTGGCTGATTCCATTGCAGACAGTCAGATTCTGACCAACGCCACTTCCGTAGGCATGGCGCCAAATGTCGATGGCTGTATTGTTTCTGACAATTCCATGCTTCCTGAAGGGTTAATTGTATCGGATGTAATTTACAATCCAATGGAAACAAAATTACTGAAAATGGCAAAGGAACGGGGATGCAAAACTTTTAATGGCATGTATATGCTTTTATATCAGGGGGCAGAGGCATTTAAAATCTGGACCGGCAGGGAAATGCCTGTAGAACATATTAAAAAACTGTATTTCAATAAAAATCAGTAATTCTAAAATTCATTTTGAAGCAAAAACGGTATCTGTTTCTGCACACATTGAAAATTCATCTCGTCATTTTTTTATTACAAATAACGAATTATTGAAGTGTACAGAAATAGATACCGCTTTCTTGATTATAAATTATTATTTCTCTTTTTTTGTTTTCTTTTCCATGCCCACAGCACAAACTTTTCAGGAATACGCTTTAAGACAATTTGGATTTCTTCTTTGGGATGTATCTTTTCAAGCATAATGGAATGTATCCCTGCCCGATTGGCGCCCCATATATCCGTAAATATCTGGTCTCCTAAAAATAATGTGGATTTTTTGTCCGTTTCCATCAGTTCCATGGCTTTTAAATAACTTTTTCTGCCGGGTTTATGGGCATCATATATGTATTTTGACTGTACCGCCTCTGCAAAAGGTTTCACTCTCGGCTTCTGATTGTTGGATATCAGACAGGTATCTATGCCAAGGGCATGTATCTTTTCAAAAACTTTTATAATATGTTCATCCGCAGGAAATCCGTGAGGCACCAACGTATTATCAATGTCTGAGATAATTCCGCGTATTCCCTGCCGATAGTATCGTTCAAAATCAATCCGGTCAATGGATTTTAAATATTCATCCGGGTAAAATCTGTTCAGCATATTCCTCTCCTTACCACTGCATACAGCTATTTCAATAACTTTGTCAACTCATCCATAAAAGTATTGACGTCTTTAAACTCTCTATATACAGAAGCAAACCGGACATATGCCACCTGATCTAATTTTTTTAATCTTTCCATGACAAGTTCGCCGATAATGGTACTGGATATCTCTTTTTTCTCCATGTTGAATATGGCATTCTCAATATCTTCCACAGCCGACACAATCTGCTCATAGGACACCGGCCTTTTATGGCAGGACCTTAAAATTCCCGCCTCAATTTTTCCTCTGTCATATTGCTCGCGGATATTGTCTTTTTTTATGACAATCAAAGGAATGGTTTCTACCTTTTCATAGGTCGTAAATCTTTTTTTACATTTTTCACACTGCCTTCTGCGCCGAATGGCATTATTCTCCTCTGCCGGTCTGGAATCAATTACCTTTGTATTTTCTTCTCCACAATATGGACATTTCATTGGCCTGCCTCCTACAACATCTTGTTATTTTAGTTCACATAACATCATTATAAAGAAACAAACCATTTCGGTCAAGATATTTTAATCTTATGCTTTACTTCTTTTTCATTCACTTTTACCAGAATAATGTCAGGTCCCACCTGTACGATACATTGAAATGGGATGACAAATTCAAACTCACTGCAAATCAGTCCGCACCATTTGCTGGGTCCCTGCACAATGATGGCTCTGATACATCCGGTGCAGATATCAAATTCCAAATCGTTGACCCGTCCCAGAATTTTGCAGTCACAACTGTTGATTACTTCTTTACATCTCAGTTCTTCAATCCGCATATGAATACCATTTTTTATTTATAATATTCATCTCCGGTCACTTTGTTTCATTTCTGACTGTCCAGCATTTTCCTTGCGTGGTCATATTATTACTTTTTGGATTCAATTCATTTATTACTTAATATAATTCCGCATACTTTCAATAGCGTTCTTTTCCAGCCTGCTTACCTGTGCCTGGGAAATTCCTATTTCATCTGCAATCTCCATCTGGGTTTTTCCGTTGAAAAATCGCATGTCGATTATCTTTCTTTCCCGCTCATTTAATCCGTCCAACGCTTCTCTCAGCACAATATTTTCCACCCAGTTTTCTTCTTTATTTTTCTTATCGCTGATCTGGTCCATGACATACAGCGTATCTCCCCCCTGGTCGTATACCGGGTCGTATAAAGATACCGGACTTTGAATGGCGTCCAGCGCATAGATGACCTCGTCTGTTGTTGCGCCGATACTTTCCGCAATTTCGCTGATGGTCGGTTCCCTGTTACTTGTCTTCATAATATTTTCTTTACAGTAAATCGCTTTATATGCCGTATCTTTAATGGAACGGCTGACTCTGATTGCCGCATTGTCCCTCAAAAATCTTTTTAATTCTCCGGATATCATCGGTACCGCATAGGTGGAAAATTTTACGTTCAGCGTATCATCAAAATTGTCCACTGCCTTAATCAGTCCGATACAGCCTATTTGAAATAAATCATCCACATTCTCATTGCTGTTGGAAAACCGCTGTAAAATACTTAATACAAGCCTCAGATTGCCTCGGATATACTTTTCTCTTGCTTCCATATTTCCTTTCTTAATTTCCGCAAACAGTTCCTTTTTTTCCTCTTCCGTCAATAGGGGTAATTTTGATGTATTAACGCCACATATTTCCACTTTAAAAAGAGCCATATTATTTCCTACTTTCCATACTTTTCTCTTAAATATGTTGTCCGAAATATTGGCTCTTTATACTTTATTTACATATATTTTTCTTGAAGTTTTTACATTTTTTCCTACTCATATTTTACGATTTCTCTTTTTAACCGCTGAATAATCTTTTTTTCCAGTCTGGATATGTATGATTGGGATATTCCCAAACTGTCCGCCACCTCTTTCTGTGTCATTTCCTCTCCGTTTACATTGTTCAGTCCATATCGCATTTCCACAATCACCCGTTCTCGCTGATTTAATTTTTCAATGGCTTTATATAAAAGTTTTTTCTCGACTTCATTTTCAATATCTTTGTAAATTACATCTTCCTCTGTGCCTAAAATGTCCGATAACAGTAATTCATTGCCGTCCCAATCCACATTTAACGGCTCGTCAATGGAAACTTCCAGTTTTGTCTTATTATTTTTTCTCAAATACATCAATATTTCATTTTCAATACATCTTGAGGCATAGGTTGCAAGCTTAATATTTTTTGTGGGATTAAATGTGTTAATTCCCTTAATTAATCCAATAGAACCGATGGAAATCAAGTCTTCCACTCCCACCCCTGTATTATCAAATTTTTTTGCAATATAAACCACAAGCCTTAAATTATGTTCAATTAATTTTGCACGGCTGTCCTGATCATTCTTTTCTATCACATTTTTGATACACATAGCCTCTTCCTCCCCTTCTAAAGGTGGCGGCAGTATATCATTCCCCCCTATGTAATATATTTCTCCCCTGCTTTCATAAAACAATCCTTTGATTTTAAAATAAAATTCTTTTAAGTTTGCAATATTAATCAATATTCTCTCCCCCTGATTCAAATAATTTTGGATGTAAAATGATATGATATTCATTATTGGAACTTAATTTTCCCTCAAACAGACCAAGTATGACATTTCTATATATTATGCCCTCTACCTCCATCTGCTCCATGATACATGCCTTCATAAGTCCATTGCTTTTTCCCACGGACTGATATGGCACATACAGCATTTTGGTTTCTTCTGAAATCAATCCGTTCAGCTTTTCTTTTTCTATGATGGAAACCGGCTTTTTCGTCAACGGATCCATTAATTGATTTCCCGTATCTTTTAATCCCCTGACACATATCGTCTGATTTCCTTCTGTTATTTTTGCATAATATATGACGGACTGACGTCCTATCACTGCAAGAACTTTTCTGATTCCCACCGTCAACAGCCCGCATGCTCCAAAGACGATAAACAGTACTTTCCACATATTACCACCGATTTGAAAAGCATTGATGATTCCGTTCAATAAAAATGCCGTAAAATAAATAAACAAAAGGATTTTTAGATTTTCTTTCCATGATACTTTACCAAAAGAAATCAAAATCATCACTTCCAACGCAATGATATATGTCATAAATATACCTGCCGCTGCCATATGGGGCACAAGCATTTCTACTACCGCATACAAGCCGCCAAACCCGGCAGATAAAATCAATCGGAAAACTGATTTTTTTATTTTTAATACACTGCGCACCACATATAAAACAGAAAAATCCAGAATGAAATTATAGAAAAAATAAACGTCTAAATATATGTATATTTATCTCACCCCTTTGACAGATATTATATATCATGAACGAAAAATTTTCTGTCGAAGTGAGAACAAATCCTCTTAAAACCATTCGACAAAAAAGCTTATATGCACCTGCATCATATGAAATAAAAATATAAAATAAGCAGGATTCAGACAATAAAAAGGAACCATATCAATCATGTTTATGATATGATTCCCCTTTATTTCTTATGATATTGCCTATGGTATCATATTAAATTGAACCGGTTTCATGATATCCGACCAGTCTTTATCAACATATGCATATCCCGGCTGCACTTTCGTCAGAATTTTTTCATACAGATAATCGTGTTCCTCTTTTGTGCTCATCATCTTATTATCATACAGATAACCTGCCACTTCAAACACGCTAAACTCTGCCGCATCACTGTATACATATGTTCCGTCTTCCAATAATGCATAAGCTCTTACCTTATACCGCGCAGTAAATGCTTTCACGGTAAAGGCACCAAATTTCATGATTCTGGCATAATTGGTAGCCGTCTCTGATTCGGAATATCTGTCACTCAATGTTCCGTTGACTGTGGACTCATAAGCCTTCACATAATAGTGGTCGTCCCTGACAAACACATCTTCATCGGTAATACCTGTATCTTTGCCGTCCACATTGGAAAGCCCGTAGACCAGCCCCCAATGCTCTACTTTCTTATCATTAATTGTGTCTTCTACCGATGCAACAACCCGGAATCCTTCGTGTAAAACGCTAATCTGATATCCTTCAACTTGAATATTCCTATTTGTCTGAATCTCCTTTTTCATCACTGCTACTTCTGACAGCTGATAACCCCAATTATAATTTCCATTCGTAAGATTTATCCGTACATATTTTACCGTATCCTGTGAATAACTGCTTACATCTACTTTATCTTCCAATGCTTCCGCATATGTGACTTCTGTTTTATCCAATACTTTCTCATAATGTATTCCATCGGATGAAAACTGCACATTGTATGCCGTAGCATTGGTATTATCTGCCTTAAATGCCAAAATAATTTCATCAATCAGATACTTGCTGACATTCTCTCCTAAATCAATGGTAATTACGGCATTCTGTTTTGCCCACATGGTCTCCACCACGTCCGCCAAATCTTTGGAAATCTTTCCGTCTGTCAGAACCTTGGCATTCTGGCTGCCTTCATTTTCGTAAATATCTTCCACGAAAACATCTGCACCTTTTGCCAGATTACGCTCAGTATCAATATAATGTACAAGCGAACCGTCTTCTACAAATACCGTTGCACGCAACGGATCAGAATATTTTCCCTGGTAATAGGACATAGCCTGCAGTTCATGGGTTCCGTAAGATACATTTTTTACAGTGTAAGTACCGGCACCTGTAGCATTTTCACTAATACGCTGTCCATCCAGCAGTACAATATATTGGTAGCCTTCCTGTTCTTCTCCTGCCTTGATTGTGTAGGTGATTTCATGAACATTTTCTGAAACTGCGTAGAATTGTGCCGGAGCCTCACATTTCTGCGTTTCCGTATACTGCAGATTCTGCTCTGTGCTCAGCACCGCCACCTCACGGATCTGGAATCCCCAGTTTTTATGTCCGGTCATAATAATTTTTACATATCTGGTCTTCCCGGTTAATTCCGCTGCCTGCGCTGTATCTATTTTTACTGTATAAGTTCCCTCATCTGTATCTTCATAACTCACACTGTCTGTCTTTGCCACCGTAAAAAATTCCACTCCGTTTTCTGAATATTGGATTTCATAATCGTTACAGAAAGTAGATTCATTTACAAACTTTAACATAACCATATCAAGGCCTGCGGTTTCATAATCGGCTCCCAAATCAATCAGCAGATATTCCTCTGTACGTGACTGATCCCAATCTGTAGATACATAAGAGCCTTCCAAATCTCCATCTGTCAGCACATCCGTATCCTGACTGCCCTCTCCTGCATAAATGGATGAAATCGTCACTTCTTTCCCAAGAGCCGCATTGTATAATTCATCAGAAACCATCTCTTCCACCGTGGCCGCCGGTCCCACCGTGATATGACAGCTTGCCGTATAATCACCCACTGTCACCGTCACTGTGGCTGTTCCTTCCTTCTTTGCAGTAACCGTACCAAAACTGTTTACCGTCAGTACTTCCGTATCGGATGAGACCCATGTGGCTGTGGTATCGTCTGTCGTATCTTCCGGGTATATCATAAGCTCCAATGTCTGCGTGGATTTGTTTTTCATGGTAAGTTCGGACGGTGAAAGTTCAATCTTTTCAATATGTATCGGAGGCGTTACCGTAATCTTACATACAGCCTTTTCACCATTTGAAATCGTCGCTGCAATCTCTACAGTTCCCTCTTTTATTCCTGTAACCAGTCCCGTATCGTCCACGGTAGCAACTTCTTCATTGCTGCTGCTCCATGCTACTTTTTCATCTGTAATCGCTGCCAGCTGCATAGTTCTTCCTATGGCAATATTTTCTTCTGTTTTACTAAGGGTAACAGTTCCTTTAATGATAATGTCTGCCTGCACCACATCCGACAGAATCATTCCTTTCCGGTAAGTTACCGCCTTGACAATGGATGATTTTTCAATGACAACCGGTTCCGTATAGGAAGGAGAGTTTTCTGTAGGATCACTGCCATCCAGCGTATATTTAATTTCTGCTCCCTTTACCGGCGTGGACATGGTAATACTCTGTGGCGTATCATAAACGCCGCTGAGCGTTGAGATTGCCGGCATATCTGCCTTGCGGGCGCCATATATTTCAAATTCATATAGAGAACTTCCATACTGGGTCGCTCTTTTTTTGGTCTGCATTTTCACATATCTGGCATTGACCGCCTCGAAAGTTGTTTCCACATAACCTTCAGTCCCTGTCTCCGATGCTACTTTTTCCCATTCTTTTCCATCTATGGAAACAAGAATATCGTAAGCGCCGGCATAGGCTGCCTCCCATTTGATTTTTACGGTATTGACTGTCTCCGTTTTTCCTAAATCTACCCAGACTGACTCACCAACATCATCTGTGGCAGACTGCCATCTGGTATTTTCCTTTCCATCTGTCACATTCATGGCAGTATCAGCACCATTTTCCGTGCTTGCCATTGCAGTTTTCCCAAGTGCAAGATTTTCCTGATTTTGAATGGTATCGCCATCAATCTGAATCGTAGCCGCTCCATAAGACGAATCAATACATCCCTCTTTCACGGCAACTGCCTTAATGACCGTATCCGTGGAAACGAGTATCTTCTCTCCTGTCTCATACCGAATGGAATCCGTTGTCGGCGCTGTTCCGTCTGTTGTGTAATAAATCAGGGCATCTGAATCATTGCAGGACAACTCAATCAACTGTGTGTCGTCAAACCTGTGGACACCGGATACATTTTCTTCTACGGTC
Organism: uncultured Eubacterium sp.; assembly: GCA_904420085.1. Classification (GTDB taxonomy): domain Bacteria; phylum Bacillota; class Clostridia; order Lachnospirales; family Lachnospiraceae; genus Eubacterium_G. Next base: position 48,217 of record CAJFUA010000021.1, read on the forward strand.
CCCGCTGTCAAGGAAGTTGCCTTAATGGAAGGCGTGGACAACTGTGTATAAGCAAATGTATTGTCTTCATCAATGGTAAAACTGATTAACGATTTTGGTGCTGCCGTCACGGTTCCTGCAACTGTTCCGTCTTCTTTTCTGACTGTAGCCACTCTGTTTTTCTCCGTAGGATTGTATACCTGCGCCGTATATTTATTTTCTGATTCCTGATAGTAAACAGAACCGGAAACGCCGTCTCCAGTTACTTTATATTGGGAACTTCTGACACCATTTTCTTTTAATGCATTGATATACCAGTAAGTCATTGCCGTGTCCGTGTTCTGTACCTTACTGTCATTGGCAAGAAACTTCTCCATGGCACCGTCCGGATCGGTCAGAGCCAGAAACGGCCACGTAATATGCTGCCAGCCGTTATCCGCCTGAGGATAATCCTGAAGTATTTTATCAATTTCTTCCTGTGTCTTTCCTTCGTTTTGCGCTGCCTCCACTGCTTTATCCATTGCGATATCTGTATCATCCAGCAGCCCCTGATATATCTCCGCACACCGTTTCTGCTCTGTTCCATAATATGTCAGATATTCCGATATGGGCAGCCACTGAATACCATAGCAGTATAGCGGCTGTCCTCCAAAAAATGTTCCATAAAAGTTAATTCCACCATATACCTGCGCTACTACATCATATGGCCATGCCTCTACCCAGTTATCACCATCATAGTCAAACCAGTATTGCTTTACTGCTTCCATCTCATTGGTGAACCCGAATACACCTGCATCTCTGTATGTATCATTTTCTGTAAGAACGCCCCAAAGATACATGCTGACCCAACTAAACAATGACTCGCTGGCAGATTCCTGATTATTTCCGGAATCATTGTCCGCATAACCGCCTGCCCAGGAATGTCCTTCATATAAGTCATATGCCCTGAATCTGCAATACTCCTCATCTTTTACCGGATTTGCATAATCCCGGATCAGCATATCGATCATATCTTTGTAATCGTTGTAAAATTCTTTGTCATATGTGGCAAGCACTACTGCGCCAAACACAAAGTATCCATATGTAAAATGATGGTCGCAGATGGCAGCATTGGCGCCAAATTCACTTTCTTTATAATAAATGGTTCCCCAACCGGGATTATAGATAAAATAACTGATATCATCCTCTCCGGAATAGGTAAACCAATCTGTCAGACGCTCTTTCAGTCTGGCAAGAAACGTATCCCGCAGTTCCGTCTCGCCTATCTGGTCCGCCATAATAACACCCATTCCCAACGGATGCAGATTTTTTCCTTCCCAATAAGCATCTGCGGCAGGATTAATGTTCTTTGTAGCGTTTTCTAACTGTTTTAAATAGCCAAGAACCGCCTCGCTGTCAAAGGTAGTGTTTCCTTCTTTTGTGCCGCCCGGTTTTGCAAATGTGGGCACCAGTCCTGAGAAATCCGACAGCGTCGAAAAGGAATTGCTTTCTATGGCTTTCATATCTCCTCTGACAGAAGGATATGTGGCAAAAGCCCCTTCATCATCGGATGAGTTTTTCCATTGATGCGGCAGCATACACATCAATGTGGTATCACTGAATCCTTCTCTTTTAACATTTGTCTCTGCCTGATATACGGATGTTATTTTTGCATTTTCATCATCATAATCATAAGTAACCGCAGTACCGGTAACAAAGGCATAGCCGTGTTCATGAAACTTCTGCATCTGGTCTTTGGACTGCATGGTACCAAGAGACATATATCTGTCCGCTCCCATAAACGTTACCCGGATATTTTTTCCTACTTTTTTGAACACCGTTCCCTCAGGCAGGTTCAAACAATAATAACTTTTGGATGTATCGGTTTTTGCCTGATTGTCATTATCCGTAATTTCCAGCCCGATACAGTCCGCAGTAATGGAACCGCTTTCTAAAATTTCAGCACCCTGTCCGTCAAAGACCGATGTAATATTGGGTGAATTGATTGTAAAGGACCGAGTATCTTTAAAATCTGAATAAATATATGGAGAACCTTTGACAAATGTGTTTTCCATTGCCACATGGTCATCATCACATAATTGTGCCGTCACCGAAAAGTCTCCATATCCCGAAACTTTATCACAGGCAGAAGACGTATCTAAATTTTCCGGTACAATATAAAAATCCGTCTGCGTCTCCGAGATGACCGAAAGGTTTACCGCAGTCTCGTCATGATCCTGCAGCCATCCGTCAGTGGCCGTGAGAACGCTCAATCCTTTTGTTGAGTAACGTGTTTTAAAAGGAAGCGTACACATAACATTTCCAAACCGGTAAATCAACATGGACTGCCACCAGTCATTGCTGTCTATTGGCGTTTGAATATCTTCTGTTTTATAATACGGAACTTTTGCCTGCTCAGAATACATGTCATTGGAAAGATAGGAACCCTTTCCTTTTTCTACAACTTCCGTATCAGGCAGTGGTGTTATGGTATGGGTAATTTTCTCTTCCCCCTCCTGATATGAATATACAGACAATTCTTTGATACCGATACCGCTTCCTTTTTCTACTTTTGTATATCCGTATATACGGACATATCTGACATTTTCCGCATAAACCTGCACATGATCTGTGCTATTTGGCACACCTTTCAGATTGCGATATACCGTCTGCCACTTCTGTCCGTCTATAGAGACCTGATAATCGTATACTTTCGCCGCATCACCTGTCCAGTCAACGATAATACGTCCTACAGTATAAGCCTGTCCCAAGTCAACCGATAACCACTGATTGATATCATTTTTTGATGTGAAAGAAGTATTTTCATCGCCATCTACAGCATTTTCTGCCAACACGGAAGACTGGTCTAAATTGCCTTCTTCATCGGTCATCCACCACTCTTCTCTCAAACCGGAACATTCCACCTTTTTGTTTAGGGCAATATTTTCTCCATAGTCTTCCGGTCTTTTTACGACGCCATCCTGTCCGTACACCTGAAATTCATAAAAAGAACATCCATAATCTGTTGCCCGCTCATTACATACAATTTTTACATACCGGGCAGATGTGGCGCTTAATTCTTCTTTTAAGATTGTATGTTTTAAGTTAGCATCTGTATCTATTTCCACACCGTTGTTTCCACTGCTTCCATCAGTCACATTCACCTCGCAGATTCCACTGCCGAGTTCCTCCCCGGTAGTCTTGTCCAACGCCACAACCTTTAATGTGTGAGTACCTTCTTCTAACTGAATTAATCCACCGGCATCTCCATGTCCGGTAAAGGAATAACCGTCCGGTGCCTTGGCAATGTCTTCTCCATCATACACTGCATATTTTGCATTTTCTACTGTCGTCCAATTCGCCGATGTCACCAGCACATTGTCATCATTGTAAGCAACACTGTAGGATATCGCCATATTTACATAACTTCCCGGTTTATTTCCTCTTGTATATACGGTCTCCCACTGTTCTTCGTCATCTGAAAACTGAATGTCGTAGGATTTAGCATATGCATCTTCCCAATGAATATATATGGAATCAATTTCCGTTGTCTTTCCCAAATCCACATAGAACCATTCATTTTCATCACTCTGACTGGCCTGCCATCTGGTATCTTCCCTGCCGTCTACTCCATTTTCTCCGGAAAGATTTCCATTTTCTGAACTTACATATACAGGTCTGCCCAGTGAAATATTATATGGCTCATCCGCACCTGACGCTGCCTGAATATGAAATATTTTTCCACAAGGACATATCGTTACTGTCATGACTGTGGCAAGAACTGCGGCAGTAACTTTTTTCCAAAATTTTGACATGATATTCCCTCCATTTTTTATTCCTTTACCCTTTCCCCATCTATAAAATATTATAATTTTTTTGAATATAGATAGCAATCATAAAAAGATTTTTATTATGTTGTCATTTCGTAGTCAGAACAGAGTATTTTTCATTGCATAAAAAAGGAATCCCAACAAAACTTTGAGATTCCTTTTTTTATGTTTATTTATATTTTTATTGTATTATTCCTATCGATTTCTTAAGAAATCAGGTATGTTCAGCGGTTTTTCTTCCACAGTGCTCTGAGGCTTTGCGGTTGCACCGCCATCCGGTCTTGAAGCAGATGCCGGAGAAGATGTATTGTATGAAAATGTTTTTTTCACTGTTCCCATGCCAAATGGTGCAGCTTTTGGTGCATCTTTTTCGCCAATACCGGTAGCCATAACTGTGATAGAACATTCATCCGGATATGCATCATCATATCGCACACCAAAGATAATGTTTGCCTCATCACCGGCAAGCTCCTGTACATAACTGGCTGCTTCATTTGCCTCAAATAAACTGACATCACCGGTAATATTTATGATGACATTCTTCGCTCCGTCAATCTTCGTCTCAAGCAACGGAGATGTGACAGCCTGCTGTACGGCTTCTGATGCCTTCTCATCACCGGTAGCTTCGCCAATACCGATATGTGCAATGCCCGCATCTCTCATAACGGTCTGAACATCGGCAAAATCAAGGTTAATTAACGCCGGTACGTTAATCAGATCTGTAATACCCTGAACGGACTGCTGTAAAACTTCGTCCGCTTTCTTCAATGCTTCCGGCATTGTTGTTCTCTTATCTACGATTTCCAGTAACTTGTCATTCGGAATGACAATCAGTGTGTCTACATTTGGTTTTAATCTTTCAATACCTGCAAGGGCATTGTTCATACGTGCCTTTGATTCAAAGCGGAACGGCTTTGTAACGACACCAACGGTAAGTGCTCCCTGCTCTCTTGCAACACGGGCTACAACCGGAGCCGCACCTGTACCGGTTCCGCCTCCCATACCACAAGTTACAAATACCATGTCGGCACCTTTTAATAACTGTGCCAGTTCTTCAACATTCTCTTCCGCAGCCGCCTCACCAACTTCCGGCTTTGCTCCTGCACCGAGACCTTTTGTTATCTTTTCACCAATCTGTAATGTAGTCGGTGCCTTACTTCTCTTTAATACCTGCGCATCTGAATTCACGGATATAAATTCGACACCACCGATATTTTCATCTATCATTCTATTTACGGCATTGTTTCCTGCTCCGCCAACGCCTACAACTATAATCTTTGCTACCGCTTCACTTTCGTTTGTAGTAATTTCTAACAAGAGTTTATCCTCCTTCGTTTTCACATTTAATTTAGGTTGTCCACCATTGGTGGACATAATATTAGCCATATACTCTATAATATAATTATTTGAAGAAAATATCAACACTTTTATTTATTTTGTTGCGTTTTTTCCTGACTTTTTTTCACTGTATAACTGCCGTCTTCACTTACATGTTTCATATTCAGGATTCCCTTTTGCTCTATTACCTGACTGTACATATCATGAAATGCCTGCAGTTTTTTATCTATGCTGATATTTTTCCCTAATTGAACCTGCAGTTTTTTAATGTACATGGATACTTCCAGCAACTTATTAATTGTAATCTTCTTCACTCTATAATTGTATTGCTCCACTTCGGACGCTACGTCCAATACGGATTCCAAAGCTTTTTCATCCACCGCCTTTATTTTCTGATACAGTTTTAGTTCTTTACATTCCAACCCTGTTATCTTTGGAATATTTTCCAGTCTTTCCTCACCGATTTTCAGAACCGTTCCATGTTCATCAAAATAATAATACAATCCGTCCTGCGCAATGACCCCTTTCAGTTTTTTCTCGTAACCGCTTATCTGTACCCCGAAGGGAGACAGCAGTTTAACGTCATACTCTTCAAGCAGTTCCATTTCCGTACTATGTCCGGTCTTGTTTTTCAACCATAAAATTAATGTATTGTCAATCCCTTTCGCATCCATATAAGCCTTGACTTCCTTGTCGGTAAACTGCCCTAAATCAAGAGATGTTTTCACTGTCTGTAACTGAAAACCATACATCACAATCATGACTGCCGCAACAGCGGAAATAAGCACAATGAGAAAAATTTTAAACCCTTTTTTCAACCGCCTTCTTCTTTTTCTTTTTAATTTTCTGGTTTGTCTCATACACAACTCCCTGATAATTAACGGATTCTTTTAATCCTTTTTGATACAGATAACACCAGCCCCATCTCCAGCATCAGAAACAGTAATGATGTTCCGCCATAACTGATGAAAGGTAGAGATACTCCTGTGTTCGGTATAAAATTAGTTACAACGGCTATATTTAAAACCACCTGCAATGAAATATGTGCCAATACCCCAACTACAATCATGGACCCAAACAGATCCATAGCATTGCTGGCTATTACCCGCATCCTGCGCAGCATAAAGATAAATAGAGCGATAATGCAGACGGCACCAAAAATGCCCAATTCTTCACAAATAATGGAAAATATCATATCATTGGTGGCCTCCGGAACAAATCCCAGTTTTTGTGCGCTTTGTCCTAAACCTTTTCCAAACAGACCGCCGGAGCCGATTGCATAAAGTCCCTGCATTACCTGATATCCTGTTCCGTCCATATAGGCCTCCGGATTTCTCCACACGGCAATACGGCTGAATCTGAATCCCAGATTCGAAAATTCCCCTAAGAAAAACAGGGATACCGTACCTAATGCCAAGCCTCCCATGATCACTCCGGTAAAATATTTTCCGGCTCCCGCTATCATAATCATAATTGCACCGATTCCAAGAACAATCAGGGCGGAACTCAGATTGGATGTCAATAGAAACAAGAGCGCCCCTCCCAATATGGACACACTGTATATCTGCCAGCATATCTTTCCATGTTTCAGGGCTGTACTGCCACATTTTGCAAGCATATGGGCAGTCATAATGATGACGGCAATTTTTACCAGCTCTGCCGGCTGAAACTGCAGAACTTTTAAATCCACCCATCTTCTGGCGCCATTGGCCTCCACGCCTAAAGGCGTAACCACCAGCAAAACCGTGCCGATGGCTCCGAAATAAATTAACTTATTAAATTTTCTCCAGAATCTGTAGTCAATCATAACAGCCGGTATCATAACCACACATCCCAATACCGTAGCCTGTAACTGTTTTTTCAAAAAATAAGCGGAATCGTTATATTTATTAAGTGCTGTATAGGAACTGGCGCTGTATAAAAGAACATATCCCAGAAGCATAATAAAAATCCATACAAAAAGCAGGCTATAGTCAAAATAGCCGTCTGCTCTGCGCTTTTTTGTTTTTGCTACTACTTTTTCCTCACCGGAAACCGGATCATATTCTTTCTTCACAACACTCACTCCAAGATGAATTATTTACTCTTTTTAACCAATTCTTTAAACATGTCTCCCCGCTGTTCATAACTGTCAAACATATCCCAGCTTGCGCATGCCGGCGACAGCAGCACTGCATCTCCCGGCTCTGCCTTTTCCTTGCTGACTTTCACTGCCTCTTCCAATGACTTTGTAAATATAATTTTCTCAAAACCATATTTTTGAACACTTTCCGCAATCTGATCTGATGTTTCTCCAAGCAGCACCAGATATTTTATTTTCCCGCCAAAAGAAGCTGCCCATTGGTCAAAAGAAACGTTCTTATCGTAACCGCCTGCAATCAGTACAGTAGGTCTGGACATTGCCTCAATGGCTTTTATGGATGCGTCTGTATTGGTTCCTTTCGAATCATTATAATAGATTACATCATCAATGGTATCCACATATTCTATTCTATGCGCCACTGCCTTGAATTTTGTAATTGCCTTTTTTATAATGTCTGTCGGAACGCCCATCATCAGGGATATTCCGATAGCCGCCATAATATTTTCAATATTATGTATTCCTACCAGTGTAGTATCTTCTGTGGTCGTGATGACCTGCTTTCCTGATTTTGTGGCATAGACAATATTCTTTCCTTCTAAATAAATTCCTTCTTCCAATGCCTGTTTACTGCTGAACCAGATGATTTTATTATGCAGTTTTGGAGCATACGCTCTCAAAATTTCATCTTCATAGTTCAAAATCACCGGCTCATCCCCACACTGATTTTTTGTAATGCTCATTTTTACATTGGTATAACATTCCATTGTATAATGTCTGTTTAAATGGTCCGGAGTAATATTTAATACTGCGCTGACGTTTGGATGGAAAGTATGTATGGTTTCTAACTGAAAACTGCTGATTTCCGCCACAGTGACTGTGTCTTCTGTGGAATTAAGGGCTGTATGTGTATATGGTATGCCGATATTCCCAACAACGTCCACCTTTTCATAGTACGAAGCCAGAATTTCACCTGTCAAAGCCGTGGTTGTGGTTTTTCCGTTGGTTCCTGTAATAGCCACAACTTTTCCCTTTCCTGTCACATAGGCCAGTTCCACCTCGCCCCAGATAGGAACTCCTGCCGCTCTTACTTCATTGACAAAAGGTGCGTCGATGGCAATTCCCGGACTTAAAATCATTAAATCCATATGAGAAACCACGGTCTTTGGAAGTTCTCCTAAAATCACTTCCACCTCTTCTCTGTTTTCTAATCCGGATAAAACATCCTCCCTGTCCAGATTTTGATTTCCGTCATAAATGGTGACTTTTGCTCCTATTTTTTTTAATAAATCCGCAGCGGCTATTCCGCTTTTACCGGAACCTGCCACTAAAACTTTTTTATTTTTCAGTTCCATAACCCTTCTCCGTCTTTCTTTCATTTTGCTTATCTCCCTATGGCAGACTATCTGTTTTCATAATTGTTTTATCTGGCTATAAGGCTGCATATGCCACCAGACAGAGAACTGCTGTCACGATGGCAAAAGCTGCAACCACCTGCGTTTCTGCATAGCCGCTCTCCTGAAAATGATGGTGTAACGGAGCCATTTTAAATACTCTTCTTCCTTCGCCGTATTTTTTCTTTGTATACTTAAACCATGACACCTGAATGATATCCGATAAAGCCTCTATCAGATAAATAAATGCAAAAATCACGATGAAAATAGGGATTTTTAACATGAATGCCATTCCTGCAACAAAGCCTCCAAGTGCAAGTGAACCTGTGTCTCCCATAAATACTCTGGCCGGATAAACGTTATATAAGAAAAATCCCATTAAAGCGCCTACCAGAGCGGCTGAAATCGGCTCCAGTCCGGTTCCGATGGCAATGGTTGTCAGAAATACTGCAATTATAATTGTAACACTGGTTGCCAGTCCGTCTAAACCGTCCGTTAAATTTGCACCGTTGACCGTGCCAAGTACAACGATAAATAAAAACGGTATGAACAGCCACAAAGGCATGGTCACTTCCATTCCTCCGGTAAACGGAATAATGGTGGAAGTCCCCAGATCCGTATATTTTAAAATATAAAAACAAAAGATACCGGTAACCACAAACTGTGCAATGATTTTCTGTAACTCAGTCAGTCCTAAATTCCGTTTCTTTACTACTTTAATATAGTCATCTGCGAAACCGATAATTCCAAATCCTACAATCATGAATAATACCGGAATAATTTTTGTATTTTTGCATGCAAACATAAAAACAAGCGATGTGATGATTACACTGGCAAGGATAATCATTCCGCCCATGGTAGGGGTTCCTGCCTTACTCTGATGAGACTGCGGTCCCTCCTCTCTGATATACTGCCCAAACTTTAATCTTTTTAACATTGGTATGATAATCGGACATAAAATCACGCTTGCTGCGAACGAAATAATAATTGCCACAATAATCGTTGTACTTATACTCATTTTACTCTCCTTGTTCTTTTTCCTCCAATAAATACGGAAGAATATTTTTGTATAAACTGCTTATTACCGGCGCAGCCACCTGTCCGCCATAATAGATTCCCTCCGGTTCATCTATAATTGCCATGGCAATGACCTGTGGATTATCTGCCGGGGCAAATCCCATAAAAGAGGCGATATATTTCCCCGACCCTCTGGGAAGTTTCTGTGATGTGGCTGTTTTCCCACCCACTTTATATCCTTCTACCTGCCCCTTGCTTCCGGTTCCCTCAGATATTACTTTCTCAAGTACATATTTCATTGTATCAGATGTTTCCTTTGATACAACACCTTTTTTCTGCTTATAACTGAATTTTTCCACAACTTCCTCATCTGCATTGACAGATTTTATGGCAAAATGGGGTGTTACCAAAGTTCCTCCGTTAATAACGGCGCTGGCTGCCACAAGATACTGCATGGGTGTGATTTGAAACGACTGTCCAAAAGACATGGTAGCCAATTCTACATTTCCCACATTTTTCATCTGGTGAATAATGGTTCCTGCTTCTCCCGGCACATCAATCCCTGTTTTATCCATCAGCCCCAGTTTGCGCATCTGCTCATAAAACCGTTCCACGCCCACTTTTAATCCTACGTCAATGAAGACCGGATTGCAGGAATTCATTGTTCCATGTAAGAAATCTTCGCTGCCGTGACCTGTTGTTTTATGGCATCTGATTTTTCTGTCATCCACAATCCGAAATCCCGGACAGCTGAACTGTGTGTCCAAATCCACCACGTGATTTTCCAATGCCGCTGTTGCCGTCACCACTTTAAAGGTGGAACCGGGTTCATAAGTATCGTTGGTGCATTGATTTCTCCACATTTTATTTAACAAATCCTGTTTCTTTTTGTCAGAAACATTTTCCTCTAACTGGTAATTTAACGTATACGGGTCATTCAAATCAAATTCCGGTGCGTTGACCATGGCAAGAATTTCACCGTTATTGGGATTCATAACAATAATCGAGACATAATTGGCCTTTTTTGCTTCCAGCGTATTATAGGCAATCTGCTCTGCATACTGCTGAATATTTACATCCAGACTGGTTACCAGATTGTTTCCCGGCACAGGTTCTTTTCTCTGCTCCAAAGCATTTTCCCTCTCTATGCCCCGGGAATCGGTAGGCGTCATAATCATGCCGTCCACACCTTTTAAATACTTTTCATACTGTACTTCCAACCCGATAATTCCCTGATTATCCGCCCCGGTAAACCCCAACACTTTGGAAGCAAGACTCTCATAAGGATAATACCTTTTGTAGTCTTCGTCAACCTTGACTCCCTCCAGATTGTACTCCCGAATCTGGTCGCCGGTTTCTTTTGGCAGGTTGGACTTGATTTTTTCCCTGATGCTTTTCTTCTCAACTTTTTCTCTTACTTCCGCTTCATCCAGCCCCAATTCTTTGGATAAAACATCTACAACCCTATCGGGATTTTTTATCTGATTATATATAACAGAAACGGTACACACTGTCTTATTACTTGCAATGACTTTACCGTTTCTGTCTAAAATCTGCCCTCTGGGAGCCTTTATTTTTCTTTCTCTTTCCTGTACTTCCAATGCTTTTTTTGTATAATGTTCGGATTTGAAAATCATTAAGTACGCCAGTTTCCCCACCACAAGCATACAAAAAACTGCAACGGCCCAGACATATAGCAGCAGCATTTTTCTATGAATTGTTTTAACCTGATTCAAATGACAACTCCTGCAGAGCATTTATTATAATTCTATTCTTTTGCCGTTTTTTCTATTCCCAAATATGGAAGTACCTGTTTCATAATGTATGTCCAAAGTTCCGTATTATAGGCGGTGGCCTCTGCGTTTTCTTCCGGCGTATCCATCAGTGTATAGCAGACCACCTCCGGATTTTCAATCGGCACGCATCCGATAAAGGATAAGATATACTGATTCTTAATTCTTCCGATTCCTGTTCCGGATGTATTTACTTTTTCGGCGGTACCTGTTTTTCCACCTACCGTATATCCTTCGATGGCTGCCGTGGTACCTGTACCGGTCAGAACAACCTGACGCAGACTTTTTTTGATAAACTCTGACGTCTCTTTTGTAATGGTTTCTTTTACCAGAGTCTTCGAATAATTTTTCACTAAACTTCCATCTTCTGTGACAATCTGCTTTACTACATGTGGTTCATAATAATAACCGCCATTTACCAGAGAAGAAAATGCCGATACCATTTGAATCATGTTTACCGTAAAGTTCTGCCCGAAAGAATTTGTTGCAAGGGTAACTTCCCCCATTCCTCTTTCTTTATCGTAGATAATTCCTCTGGTTTCTCCCGGTAAATCAATGCCTGTTTTCATACCAAAACCGTACCTTGCCTGATATTTCATAAATTCATCAGCGCCAAGCTGACGGCCAATATACATCATGTAATCGTTACAGGACTCGGCAATTGCCTCTTTTGCATCAATGGTTCCATGGCCGCTGGTATCATGACATCCGATTTTATAAATGTCTACTTTCTCATAGCCGTCACAGGTAAAGGTGGTATTTTTGTTAATCACTCCTTCTTCCAGTCCGGCAGCAACCGTAAATGCTTTCGCCGTAGAACCCGGTTCGAAAGAATCCGTAATACAATAATTACTCCAGACGGAGTTTAATACTTCCGACTGTTTCTCTTTCGAAAGTTTTTTCCATTCCGATTTACTATAGCCTTTATGAGCACTGGTCGGTTTATTGAGATTAAATGTCTGATCATCACCCATCGCCAGAATTTCCCCCGTGTTCGGGTCGGCAACCACCACTGCAATTCTTTTTGGTTCATATTTTGCCATATATTTGTCAATGGCATTCTGCACGATACGCTGAATATTCATATCAATGGAGGAAATAACATTATTTCCATTCTGCGCATCCTTGACTACCATTTCCATGTTATTTTCAGCGTCCATGTAACCATATTCTCTTCCCTCGACACCATTTAATTCATCACTGTAGCTTGCTTCAATCCCGAGAGATGCCTCATTATTCATATTAGAAAATCCAAGCACGCTGCACGCCAGAGAATTATACGGATACATTCTTTTGTACTGTTTTTCAAACCACACACCTTTGGTATTCTGCACTTTTTCTTTTTCTTCATCAGTGTCTGCATATTCCCCCTGAAGATATGCTTGAAATTCTTCAATTTCCTCATATTGGAGTTCTTTTTTTGCAACCCAGTAGTTTCCGTTTTTATGTTCTTCGATACCGGTCTTTAAATCTTCTTCTTCAAAATCAAAATACTTAACCAGCGCATCAATAGTCGGTTCCAGATATTTTTCTTCATCAGACATAATCAGTTTCGAATCAATAATCAGATTATAAACCATAACGCTTGTAGCCAGCACATTTCCGTTTCTGTCTTTAATATCCCCCCGTTTATACGGAATGACTCTGCTGGTAAAACTCTGCTGCTGTAACACCTGAATGGAATAGTTGTCACCTTTCACAACGTTTAAATAGACAATTTTCCCACACAACACAAATAGAAATCCGACAATTAATGCATAAATGATTCCCAGATTTCTACTCATTTTCTTATTAAATCTTAATTTTGGTTTTCTTCTTCTAACTACTCTTCTATCGCTCATAATTACTTACTAGGTATATCCCCATATTGTAATGTATACCCACTATCACTTGGTTTATAATAAAAAATCTGTTTATCCGTAGCCTGTTTCATTCCCAGTTTCTTTGTTGCCACCTTATATACATGGTCTACATTCACATGACTGTTGATGGAATAGTTCAAAGCATTGTTCGTGGACTGAACGGTGCTGATTTCATTTTTCAACTCAGAAATGCTGTCTCTGGTTGCTGTTATATCTGCCTGCACATAAAGGTATGCCACACACATAATAAGGCATACAACGGATACCACTGCCATAAACGCAACATGAGGAGCGCTCATGCTCAGGGCTTTTGCTCTTCTCAGTTCTTCCTGTGAAACCTGACGTCTTCTCCTCTGTCTGGTTTCCTGTTGTGGATTTTTCCTTGGCTGTACCTGCCCTGCCGTGCTTTGTCTCCTTACTGTATTTCCATAGACGTATTCACTTGTATAAAATCCGTTTCTTGCCCCGTTCATAATTTAACACCTTTCAAATATTCTTAATTTTGAGCTTTTTGCTCTTTTATTAACCGCTATCTCATCTTCTGACGGGACAATTGGTTTTCTCGTTATCACCCTGCCTTTTGATTTCTTTCCGCATACGCACACCGGAAAGTCAGGCGGACAGGTGCATGGATTCTCATTTTCCCTAAATTTTGTTTTTACGATTCTGTCTTCCAGAGAATGAAATGTAATGATACAGATTCTTCCTCCGGGATTTAACCGTTCTATCATCTTATCAATAGATTCTTTTAAAACAGCCAACTCTCTGTTCACTTCTATTCTGATTGCCTGAAAGGTCTTTTTTGCCGGATGTCCACCCTTCGCTTTAGCTTTCATCGGAATGGCACTTTGAATGATTTCGCTTAATTCCTGCGTTGTCTCCAAAGGCTTGTCCTCTCTGGATTGAACAATCTTTTTGGCTATATTTCTTGCAAATCTTTCTTCACCATAGTCTTTTATAATGGTGAACAGTTCATTTTCTGAATACGAATTTACAACATCGGCCGCTGTCAAACTCTGTCTTGTATCCATTCTCATATCCAGTGGTGCATCTGATTTATAAGAAAATCCCCTTTCCAGATTATCCAACTGGTATGACGAAACACCGATGTCCAAAAGAATTCCGTCTACTTTCTCTATCCCAAGACTTTCCAACACCCTGTCAATTTCACAGTAGTTGTCTCTGGCCAGTGTGACCTGTTCTCCAAATTCTTTTAGACGCTGGTCCGCGGCACGTAGCGCCTCTCCATCCTGGTCAATTCCAATCAACCTGCCCTTTGGAGATAACCGTTTCAACACTTCATAGGCATGTCCGCCACCACCCAGCGTTCCATCTACATATATTCCATCAGGTTTTATATTTAACCCTTCGATTGTTTCATTCAGAAGAACAGATACATGTTTGAAATCCATAGAAACCTTCTTTCCACACTTTATACTTAAACACCAAGTTCAGCCATGTAATCAGCTAACTCTTCAATCTTTTCTTCTGCGTCATCGCTTTCAAGATATTCATTCATCTGTTCGTTCCACATATCTATATTCCAAATCTCAATCCGGTTTCCAACACCTACCCAAACTACTTCATTGTTTAACGATGCGTATTCCCTCAATGTAGATGGAACAAGGACACGTCCCTGCTTATCTGCATCAAGGGGTTCCGCACCACCGAGGAAAAATCGATTGAAACTTCTTACCTTCTTATCCGTGAATGGCAAACTACTTAACTTCTCCTGCAGTGCATTCCATGAGGATTCCGGATATGCAAAAAGACACTTGTCGATACCTCTGGTAACTACAAGTCTTTCGGCAAGATTATCTCTAATCTTGGAAGGGATTACGGTTCTGCCCTTCGTATCCATTTTTTGAGTCTGTTCACCTGTAAACATAAAACTCACCTACTTTTGTCTTTTACGTAAAATCCTCCGGCAATTTCACCACTTTTCACCACAAAATGGGGTAATTTCACCACTCATGCTTAAATCATATACCATTTTTATCACAATTGCAACTATTTTTTTATAAAAAACAAAAATATTATTTTGCCATTTTTTCCCATAAACAAAAGGAATCCCCACCAGACTTTCTGATAAAAATCAGTCTGGTGGGGATTTTTCCCTAAATTTTATTAAATTTTCAGGTAATAACAATGAAATTTAATTTATTTTCCATTGATACCCTTTAGGTTCATTTTTTTATTCAAAACAAAGAAATTTTATTTTCCTCCTGCTTTTACTTTTTTTCTAATTCTCATTCTTTTTACGACAACCACCGACAATGCTGTTACTGAAAGTATAATGGACAATGCCTGCGACACCGGCCATCCAATTACGGGCATTATCAGTTGGTCCGTTCGCATGCCCTCTATGACTGCTCTTCCGATACCATAACCGATGAAATACCAGAGGAGAATTTCTCCATCGAATTTTTTCTTTTTTCTAAAAACAATCATAAGAATTAAAACAAACACATTCCACAAAGATTCATAAAGGAATGTCGGCTGTACCTGTATATATCCGATTTCCGTCAGGCTCTTTCCTTTCCATGTTTCCATGCTTTCCCTTACCACATCAGGTACTTGGGATATTTTATATTCATCTCCAAAAAAGATTCTCATGGCAAAAGGATTACCGTCACCTGTAACTCCTCCAAATGCTTCCCGATTAAAAAAGTTTCCCCAGCGTCCGATAATCTGTCCTAAAACCAATCCGTACACACCGGTATCCGCTACTTTCCTAAAAGATATTTTTTTAATGCGCGTATAAACAAAGCAGGTCAGTACGGCGGCAATCACACCTCCATAAATGGCAAGTCCTCCCTGCCTTATATTGATAATCTCTGCCGGATGTTTTCCATAATAATCCCAACTGAAAACCACATAATATAATCTTGCTCCAATCACACTGAACACAATGGCATAAATGGCAAAATCAATATACTGTTCATAATCCTGCCCTGTGATTTTTGCCATATAGCAGGCAAGAAAGATGCCTGCTAAAATCCCCAGCGCTATAATACATCCGTAAAAAGCAATGTCAATTCCAAACAGGCTGAATGTTTTCGGCAGATTTTCTATATTAATATGCAAATTTGGAAACTGTATGTCCATAATTTTCTCCTCTTCTTTTCAAAATTCTTAATGCCTTTCATTGTGGCGGAAACTGTACTCTGTTTCTATTTACACACTACTATAATTTAACAGTAACTATAAATTTATTCAACCCCAACATTGCCCCGCAAATTAAAATATGATAAACTAATCTCTGGTATTACCAAAGAATGGAGGATATTAAAATGAAATTAGGTATCGTCGGATTACCAAATGTAGGTAAAAGTACTTTATTTAATTCTTTAACAAAAGCCGGAGCCGAATCCGCAAACTACCCTTTTTGCACCATTGACCCCAATGTGGGAGTTGTTACGGTTCCTGATGAAAGATTAGATAAATTGACAGCTTTATATCATTCAGCGAAAACCATTCCTGCCGTTATTGAATTTGTCGATATTGCGGGACTTGTAAAAGGCGCATCCAAAGGTGAAGGTTTAGGAAACCAGTTTCTTGCCAACATTCGCGAAGTGGATGCAATCGTTCATGTTGTGAGATGTTTCGAGGATACAAATGTTATTCATGTGGACGGAAGCGTGGATCCTCTTAGAGATATTGAAACTATTAATCTTGAGTTGATTTTTTCCGATATGGAAATATTGGAGAGACGGATTGCCAAAACCACCCGTGGTGCCAGAAATGATAAAACACTGGCAAAAGAATTAGCTTTTCAGGAGAAAATCAAAAAATATCTGGAAGACGGAAATCTGGCAATTAAATACCCACTGGAGGATGAAGATGAAATTGCATGGATGAGCGAGTATAATCTTTTAACTGCAAAACCGGTCATTTTTGCCGCCAATGTTGCTGAGGACGATTTGTCAGATGATGGAAATTCCAATCAACATGTTGCTGCTGTCAGAAAGTTTGCAAAAGAAAATAGCTGCGAAGTTTTTGTTATCAGCGCCGAGATTGAACAGGAAATCGCAGAACTTGATGATGACGAGAAACAAATGTTTTTGGAGGATTTGGGAATTAAAGAATCCGGTCTTGACAAATTAATCAAAGCAAGTTACTCCCTTCTGGGGCTCATCAGTTATCTGACGTCCGGAGAAGATGAGACAAGAGCCTGGACCATAAAGAAAGGGACAAAAGCACCACAGGCCGCCGGTAAAATTCATACCGACTTTGAACGCGGATTTATCTGTGCTGAAGTGGTCGCTTATGACGACCTGATGAAATGCGGTTCTTTAAAAAACGCAAAAGAAGCCGGACTGGTAGGACTTCAGGGAAAAGACTATATTGTAAAAGACGGCGACGTCATCACCTTCCGCTTCAACGTGTAATAGCAATGAGCCATGTTAAAATAAAAAAGAAACAGTCTGCGCCGAAAATTTATTTTCGTAAGCAGACTGTTTCTTTTTTATTTTAATACGGCGAACGCCGTACATGAGTGTGCATACGCAGTATGCACCGAATGAAGCATGGCTCTTATGTA
>CAJFUA010000022.1 GCA_904420085.1 uncultured Eubacterium sp.
AAAATTACATATGGAGTTATTGCGGTTGATTTTGTCCTATATGCAATATTCTATAAATTTAATTTGACAATGGCTATCAGAGAAGCGATTTTTATTATCTTTGTAGCGTTTACATTTATGTTGGGGAGAATGGAAGACAAGAAAAGCGCATTATAGGGTATAATACATAAATTTATGAAAGAGGGGATTTATAAATGAGGAAAAAAGCGGAATTAAAAATTAAGAAAGCAGCAGCATTTATGGCGGCTATAGCATTCGTGTTGACAACCGGTTTCGCAAGTATAAATGCGTCAGATGATAACATAAGTTATTCATTTAAGTTGAAAGCAAATTATGCAAATTCATACACAAAATCCAGATATCGTCAGACGAGTAATACTAAGAACAAATGGAAAATAAATCATGCATATAGTTCTGAAGGCAGAAATACGATTGCAACATTTTGGCTGGCAAAATCAAATAGCAGTCATACAAGAGTTTCAAATACTCATGATGTACATCAAGGTACGGGACCGCATTATTACAATGCGTGGTCAGGGGCATCTAAAACAGATGTGTGCTTGGGCGCAGAGAATAATAATGGAACATCAAAAGAGTATTCGATTTCCGGTTACTGGGATGAAGAAACCGATTAAATGTGTCTGCGAGTTTATATTAACAGGACAGATGTAGGAAACTATCTGTCCTATTAATATGTAAGGACTGATTTATCTGTAAGGAGACAAGAGTGATGACACTTGATTATTTTATAAAACGGTTATGGAATGATCCTATTCGCAATATATTATTTTGTATTATTTTATTTTATCCATTAGTAGAAATTATATTTTACTTAAAAGATATTCCCTTGGGGAATGCAGTGTATTATCCGGATTACGCATTTTTTCTTACATGTAATACAGCAGGAGTCGGCCACATATTTCAGTCTCTGCTTTTATGGTTTATGCCGATATATTGTCTGGTTTTAACAGCAGATGACTGTATTGAAGATTATCATATCGGGTTGAAAAATGTGCTGGTTTCAAAAATTGGAATAAAAAAATATGTGCAGGCACATTTAGTTAAGAGTTTTGTATATGCGTTTCTTTTAATATTTAGCGCAATGCTTATCAATTTATTAATGGTTCACATTATCTTTAGAGGGGGACAGTTTTCACCATATACAGATGAGGCAGGTTTTATTTCAACATTATCCCGGTTCTATCAATGGGAAGTAAAAAATCCTTTATGGGCAAATATTGTTTTTTCGCTGATTACGGCCTTTATGAGTGGTTTGATTTCCATGGTTGGAACAATTAGTGCAATTATGATACATAATAAAAAGCTTGTATATGGAATTACTCTGATTTTTTGGTTTATCCCTTTTTTACAAAAAAATTCATTGATGTATTTGTTTCAACCTCACACGGAATATGATTTGGATACTCTGGTACCGATAGGAGTAACAGTAAGCTGTATTTATATTGCCTATATTCTATTTGGATATTTTAAGGAGGTTCGTTTTGGAAAAACGACTATATAGGAAACGATGGATAACAGCGCTGACAGCATGTTTCGCAATTAACATCGTGGAGATTATTGCCTGCAACCTGCCCCTTTTAGATATGTTTCGCCGGGGGCTGCTAAGCACTGCGGAGTTTAATGAAAATATTATTACCGGAGATTTTCATACGCCATTGCAGTATGGGGTGGTACAGTTAGTTATATATTTGTTTTTCATTGGATATGTAGTAAATAACATAAGTGTTCAGGATATGATACGGTATACATATCGAAAGAAATATTGGAAAAATCAGTTTGTAAAGGCAGTAATTACTACAGGTGCATTTGTGCTGCTGCATGAACTTATGAGTGTTGCATTTTTGATCATGTTTGGAAATGTGGAGATTCTGATTCGACATAAGTGGATACAAGGAGCCTTGTTTCAAATATTTTCAGTAATTTTATATTATCTTTTTGCTTATTTTTTATATGAAATTTTAAGGTCGTACATGGGGCAGAATAGAGCTTTGATTATAACGATAATCCTATGCGCAGTTGCATATTATTGCTCGTTTAAGTTTTTCGAAAATATATGGCTTCCGATTGATGATGTGTCGCTAATGGGAAATTTATGTACGGGTATATATTCAGAAAAGCAGTGTTGGCTGGCGTTATTAAGATTGAGCGAGACGGTGATTCTTTTTTGTATATTATTCTTCAGGATAAAAGATAAGGAGGATTTACTAATATATGAAAAGAGATAAAGAAATCATCGGATTGTTCATTTTCTGCTGCGTTTTTCAGGCAATATATTTTAAATATTTTATGAACCGGGAAAACCCATTTGCCTACTTACAAGGTGTTTATGCAGCAGACAGTACTGTCTTTCCATATTTGGAAATGTGTGTGCTATGTTCTCCCGTGATTATGCTAATATTGCTGTTTAGTGACAGTTATTCGTTTCATATGGAAAATTACGGACGGCTCTTGCTGGTAAGAAACTGTAATATGGAAAAACGAATAGGAAATATATATGATTATCTGGCATTAAAACTCCTGATTATGGTTGGAATGCAGATGTTTATAAATATCATTTTCCACCCTTTCTACTTTATAGACAATATAGAAAAGTTAATGAAAGGAGAAATTGCATACTATTTGATATTATTATTTCTTATCATATTAGAATTCTGTATTTGCTCGTGGATGGAAGAGAATCTGGTACAAATATTTTTAAATCTGTATCTATTTATTTCCTGCATTATATGTTATTACCTAAAAAACACAGTAGTGCAAATATTATTTATGCCTGGAAAAATAATGGTTTTAGAGCGATTTTTTGAGAACGAAAAGTGGAGTGCGTATTTAAAAAATGAAATAATGCTTCCGGTTATGGGAGGGATTGTTTTATACATCATTACGGTAATGCATTGTAAAAGAAAAGATATTTTCTAGTGAAGAAAGGATATAAAATGTTTCGATTAAATAATGTTTCAAAGACGATAAAACAACAGGAAGTATTGAGAGAATTAAATTATAATTTTGAAAAAGGAACCATATATGGATTATTCGGACCAAACGGTTCGGGAAAAACAATGGTGCTGAGAGTTTTGTCAGGATTGGTGGTTCCCACTTGTGGAACAGTAGAAATTGAAGGAAAAATATTGCATAAAGATATATCATTTCCTCCAAGTGTAGGAATTATTATAGAAAACATGGAATTACTTCCCAAACTGACGGCACGGGAAAATCTTCAGGCGTTAGCGAAAATAAAAAAGGCGGCTACGGAAGAAGATATTATAAAAACACTTAAAAGAGTAGGTTTAGATACAGATAAACCGGTAAAAAAATACTCTCTGGGTATGCGTCAGAGATTGAATATCGCACAGGCAATTTTTGAAAAACCGGATTTGATTTTGTTAGATGAACCGACCAATGCATTGGATGAGGAGGGTATCGATTTGGTATACAAGGTTTTGAAAGAAGAAAAGGAACGTGGAGCCTGTATTATCATAGCAACGCACAACAAATCCGACTTTGGAGCCGTCTGTGATAAAATTTTGAAAATGTCAGAGGGAAAAATGGAGGAAGTTCATGATAGGGAATAAAAAAATTCATATTTCAGTGAAAGTAATGATTATTTTGCTGGTGGTATTTTGTGGATTGTCGGCAGGTGGAAATCTTTATTTGCACAAAAATTATGATGCGGCGTTTGCAAAAGAAGAAAGTCATATTGAGGAGGGAAAGTCTGAATTAATATTTTCTGATGATAAAAAATACAGTTATAGAATTAATGAAGAAGACAACAGTGTAGAAATTATAGCATATCTGAAAAATGATGTGGAAAATTTAAAAGTTCCGGAATATATAGACGGACAGCAGGTAACCGGTCTGGGAGAAGCCGCTTTTGCATATCATGATGAGTTAAAAAGTGTGGAAATGCCAAAAACAATTAACACGATAAAAATGGCAGTTTTCGGTTCGTGTGTAAATTTAGAAAAAGTATATTTTCCTGCAGATGTAGAAAACATAGAAGAATGGGCATTTGGAGATTATTTTGGAAGTATTGTAACCGTGAAAGGTTCTAATTTATTTAAATATGCAGAAAGTAATGATATTAAAGTAGAGGAAATAGAGTAATAGTGTTTGTATAAATGTAATGAAAATTAAAAAATAATGTAATCCCCCGGACTGTTTCAACACCGTCCGGGCTTTGTTTTGCCAAAATAAAAAATAATATTTGGAAATATGTCCAAAAAGGTGTATATTCTTATTATAAAATTTACAGGAAAGGATTTTTAATAAAGAATAATGAAGAAATACGATTATTTAATAGCAGGTGCGGGGCTTTTTGGAGCAGTGTTTGCCCATGAAATGACAAAAAGAGGGAAAAAATGTCTGGTTATTGATAAGAGAAATCATATTGCGGGAAATATTTATTGTGAAACAGTAGAAGGGATTCATGTTCACAAATATGGAGCCCATATATTTCATACAAGCAATAAAGAAATTTGGGATTATGTAAACCGATTTGCGGAGTTTAACAATTATATTAATTCGCCGGTTGCATCCTATAAAGATGAATTATATAATCTTCCGTTTAACATGAATACGTTCAGCAGGATGTGGAATATTAAAACACCAAAAGAGGCAAAACGTATTATTGAGGGACAGAAGGCAGACCTAAATATCAGTGAACCAAAAAATCTGGAAGAACAGGCACTGTCACTGGTAGGTACGGACATTTATGAGAAATTAATCAAAGGGTACACGGAAAAGCAGTGGGGAAGAGCCTGCACGGAACTTCCGGCGTTTATTATTAAGCGACTTCCGTTGAGATTTATTTATGACAATAATTATTTTAATGACAGATATCAGGGAATCCCTATCGGCGGATATACAGCCATGGTGGAAAAGATGTTAGAAGGCAGTAACGTGCTGCTGGAAACCGATTATTTTGAATTTATCAAAAAAAATCCGGATATTGCCAAAAAAACAGTTTACACCGGAATGATTGATGAATATTTTGACTTCCAATTGGGGCATTTGGAATACCGGACCGTCCGGTTTGAGACAGAAGTATTGGACGAAGAAAACTATCAGGGAAATGCGGTGGTAAATTATACGGACAGGGAAGTTCCGTACACGCGTATTATAGAGCATAAACATTTTGAGTTTGGAACACAGCCAAAAACGGTTATTTCTAGAGAATATTCTTCTGAATGGAAACCGGGAATCGAGCCGTACTATCCGATTAATGACGAGAAAAACAGCAGCCTTTATGAGCAGTACCAGGCGCTGGCGCAAAAAGAAAAGAATGTTATTTTTGGAGGAAGACTGGGACATTATAAATATTACGATATGGACAAGGTCATAGAAGCGGCATTGGCGTGTGTTGAAAAAGAAGCGGCAGTTAGTGTATAATAAGGCAATATCAGAGCAGGAGGTGTTTATGGCACGAAAAAAGCCCAAGGTTGTGGTAAAAACGGACGAAGAAAAATATATATTTGGAAGAAATTTAATTGACGCAGTTCCGTGTCTTGTAAAAGACAGCGATAAAGCAAAAATGTACGAGAGTGTCGCAGAACTATTTGAAGAACTGGGCGATTATGAAGATGCAGAAAAACTTTGCGCAGAAGCTGAGAAAAAAGCAGAAGAATGCAGAGCACTGGCAAAGAAGCAGGAAGAGGAAGAGACCGGGAGGACCCAATGTGAGATACAGGAGAATAAGAAAGAGGGGATGGGAATTTTTAGGAAATGCATCCTTTTACTGATTCTTGTTGTGATTGCAGCAGGTATTGGCGGAATTGTTTATCTGAAAACAGAGCCGGGACGTTATGCAAGAGCCGGTTTCTACGAAAAACGGGGAAACTACGAAAAATCTTATAAAATGTTTCACAATCTGAAAGATTATAAAGACAGTGAAAGCCGCAGCAGGGAATGTAAATATGAGTATGCATTACAGTGTAAAAGAAATAACATGTATACTCAGGCAAAAGATGCTTTGAGAGAACTGGATGATTATAAAGACAGCAAAGACCAGCTGACAGAGTTGGAATTGGAAAACATCAAAAATTCAGCGGTTGGGACAAGCGTACTGTTTGGCGAGTATAAGTGGCTGATTGTAGAAAAAGAAAAGGGTAAAGCGCTATTGGTAAAGTCAAAGCCTATAAACGGCTATCCTTATCATGAGAATGATGAAAATATCACCTGGGCAGACAGCACTCTCAGAAAATATCTGAACAACGATTTTATTACAGAAACCTTTTATGAAAAAATGAGTGATGAAATTATGGACACAGAGGTTGTCATTCCGGATAATGAAAAATACCAGACGAAAGGCGGAACAGCAACCACAGATAAGCTGTTTTTATTAAATGCCCGGCAGGCAGAGCAGTACAGAGACATGTTAAGCAATTATTCAAGAGACTGGTGGTTAATCAGTCCGGGCAACAGCCAGAATACGGCACAGTATGTATCTTATGGCGAAATCATGGATTACGGATATGAAGTGAGCAATTCCAATATCTATATCAGACCCGCCATGTGGGTGAAAATAAAATAAAAAATAAGGCTCTGAACTGTCGTTTCAGGCAACATTCAGAACCGATAAGCAGACCGGATGTATCCGTCAGTGACAGATACATCCGGTCTGTTTTATTGTTCATAGTCGATGATACAGCGCTCGCAGGAGTTGACGATGACCGTATCTTTAAAGGTGTCAAACCTTTTGAACCGGTGGCTGTAAGACTGATGAACGTGTCCGTGTACAAAGTATTTTGGCTTATGTTTTTCCATGATTTCCTTAAAAACCGTAAATCCCTGATGAGGCAAGTCCGTGCCGTCATTAATTCCTTTGGCAGGAGAATGGGTAACCACAATATCCACACCTCTGTTAAAGAAAATTTTGCGCCGTAATTTCCGGTATCTTTTACGCATCTGTTTTTCGGAGTACTGAAAATATCCCGGGCGATATTTCATGGAGCCACCAAGCCCCATGATGCGGATACCCTTATACACAACCAAGTCGTCATCAATGCATAAACAGCCTTCCGGCGGTGATGACACATAACATTCATCATGATTGCCATGGACATACAGCACAGGCACATGGGACAATGTTACCAGAAAAGACAAATATTGAGGGGCCAGATCACCGCAGGAAATAATTAAATCAATGTCTTTAAATTTTTCAGGAGAGTAATAGTCCCAGTAGTAAGGGGATTCTTTATCTGAAACAAATAAAATTCTCATAAAAACAGTTCCTTTACTTCTTTAGTCCCTGCTGCAGCGCAACAGGTTTTGCTTTATCTTCCAGTTCATCAATAATCGGAATTTCCCCGATAATATTATCAGAAAGCCAGTCCATGGTAATAATATCATTGGGAGATAATGTCTGATTTTCCCCGTTTCGGATGGTTTTGTCCTGAGAGTAAATGATACCAGAAAACGGATTGAAATCGCCCGACCGGATGGTTTTGGATAAAAGTTCAATTAAACGTTTCATACCTTCCGGTAGCCATGGAGAGGAAATTATATCAATGGCATTTTCCGCCATGCCCCACCAGTAGTTGATTGCTTTGGCTTTGGTATCGTCTGATTTCCAGGTTCCGTTTAAAATGGCCCGTATCAGTTGTTCGTAAAATCTTCCCCAGTGGTAAATAGGAATTGCCAGATTCCAGATTCCATTAGAGTATATGCGGTACAAACCGTAGTATCTGGTGCCGGCTTCAGGAACAGACAAATCTTTGTCAGAAATAATATCCGGAGAAACCGCCCTTAACTGTTCCTCGATATTTAAGTCTTTTAAGCAGCTCCACATTAAATGAATTTTTGCCCGTGGATTGGTCATTTTTACGCCCTGGGCAAAAGCATTGATATTGGCGATGGTGCCGTATATCGGATAATCGGCAATATAGCCGAGAATATCGTTTTCCGTCATTGCTCCGGCAACGGCTCCCATAATAAATTTGGCTTCGTGCATACGTGCATAATAAGTTCTCATGGAACTGTGAGGGTGATGAAGGGAGCAGTTCATGATGGTAATCTTAGGGTGGGCAATGGCTGCCTTTAAACTGGCCTGTGAAAATGTAGGTGAAGTGGTAAATATAATATCACAGTCCTCGTCAATGGCATCTTCAATGGTTTCATCTATATTATAGGAATTAATATTATCATAAAAAATTGTGGTCACTTCACCTTCAAAAGTAGTATCAAGATGAAGTCTTCCCAACTCATGGGAATAGGTCCATGAAGAGGAGGCGGACGTTTTTTCATAAATAAAGGCAACTTTTAAAGTGCGGTTTCCCGTCGGAAACAGTTTACTCAAAACAGAGGCCTTTTTATGGGAAGTCGTCAGCCGCAAATCTACAGCTTTGTCAGACATCAACTCGAATTCTTTATAATTTAAAGTAATCAGGTCGGTTAATTCAGAATTGCTTTTGGACAATAAATCCTGATAGCCATATAAATCAACAAAGTATAGAAAAGCATCTCCGCAGGTAATCCGTTTTAAATCGTCTCCGCCAAGGCGCTGATATTCTGCTCTGAAGTTCTGAAATAAAGATCGGAAATTCATTCTATCATCCGAGGACCACTTTTCGCCCGGTTCCTTTCCCACCAGTGACTGTAATTTTTCAAAGCATCCCGTGTTGGTAAAATAAAGATAATTAATTTCGGATAATTCATAAAAATCAGCATATTCATAATAAATCTGAACTTCTAAATCATCAGTTTTGGGGGGCATGATGCGAATGACGTTTCCTGCGATGGACACGGCGTCAAAATATTTTAAAACGCTGACGCGCTTATTTCCTTCCAAAACATAAAATTTATTCATGTACTCATAAGCAGTAATCGGGTCTTTAATACCTTCCTCCTGCTGACTCTCACATAGATTTATCCATTTGGCGGCAAATTCTGAAGAGGAATCCAGCAGTGGCATAAAATTGCCGGAAAATGCCGTGCTTCTGGCGGCAGTTTTTGTACCCACAATCTGATCTAAAGGAATTTCGGCCAATCCTAAGGAAACCTCTTTATAACTTTTCAGTGTATGTAAAATATCATCCAGAACTTCCAGCGTAGGACTTTCCCCGTTAATCAGTTTGGACTGATAATCTTTTTTGCCCAGTTTTACAGCCTGTGTGTAATCGGTAAATGACATAGATGTCCCTCCTTTTGAATTACAAAATATAAGTCAGCCATTGTGTTATATTATAGTTTTATCATAAAAAAATAAAATGGCAATAAAAATAGAAAAAGGCGCGTCTGAAAGTTACGCACCTTTTCATATGTTTTTTAGTTTTTTCTCAGATAAACACTTACGCCTGTGTCCTGATAATAGGCGGTAAGCGTAAAGTTTTTAGTTTTCCACCAGTGTTCTTTGGAACCGTGGGAATAGGTTCTGGAAAATGTGGCGTTACCATATGTACCTGTAATATTGGACACAATCGTATGATATACATCTTCGGATAAGTGACCATACTGTAAACGGATTTCGTACATCTTATCATCTTTGTCAAAGACATATTCTAAAAGAGAATTGGAATCGTCAGCCAGAACTCTGGTTCCGAAAAATTCCGGTGTGTTTTCCGTGTTGAATCTGTAAGTCAGATATGCGGCGGTTCCGTCCGGGGCAGAAGCGTAATTTCCGTCTAAAGTATCTTTCTGTTTCTTTTCATATTTCTGAATTTCCGTATGGGATTTACCGAATTTTACGTTGCGAAAACTTTTGATGGCAGTCTTTATGGTTTCGTTGATAGAGCCTTCCGTGGCAACAACAGAAACAGGAGCAGCAGTAGCTTTTGAAGCAGAACTGCCGGCATTGTTGTCCCTGGAACCGGATTTAATAATTAATATGGCGATAATGGCAATGACGATTATTGCCGTAAATATTGCAATATATAGATTGTTGTTATCTTTCTTTTTTGTTTCGTTATTCATTTTATGACCTCCCGTCAGTATTTACTTTATCCATAGTAACATAAATTGTCGACAAGTAAAAGGCAAAATGGGTTGATTAATTAAAAGATTTTGTTATAATAAAAGTGTAGTACCTAATACTTATAAGTCTCTCCTAAGACTCATAAGTATACTAACATATTTTTCAGTCCGGAACGGTTAAGGCAAGGGAGCCCTAACCGTTCTTTGCTGTGAAAAAATGGCGCAATAAAAGATAAACGTTTAATTCAGAGGAGACAGAAAATGCAGGGATGGTTAGTTGTAAACGGATATTTAAAAAGTGACAAGTTTGAGGAGATTTACAGTTGGCTGACAGAGGCTGCCCAAAAAGAAGGGATTTCCTTGCGGAAAATACCGGGAGACCAGTTGGATTCCATTCTTCCGGCAAATCCACAGAATATTAACTGGAAGGAAAGACCGGATTTTGTATTATTCTGGGACAAGGATGTAAAACTTGCAAGACTTCTTGAACGGGAGGGCTTTCGTGTGTTTAACAGTGCCGACGGAATCGAGGCATGCGACGATAAAGCACTGACCTTTATTAAACTAAAAAATAAAAATATTAAAATGCCAAAAACATTTATTGCACCGATGACCTTTGATAAGGAGTATAAAGACTATACGTTTGTCCTGCAGGTACAGGAAAGTCTGGGATATCCCATGATTATTAAGGAGAATAAAGGGTCTTTCGGGGAGCAGGTTTATCTGGTAAAAAATTATTATGACGCCGTGGATAAAATTAAGGCAATCGGTCATGATGAGTTTCTGATGCAGGAATATATTGAATGCTCCAAAGGAAAGGATGTACGGATTCACGTGGTGGGCGACAAGGTGATTACCGCAATGAAAAGACATAACGAAAATGACTTTCGGGCAAATGTGACCAACGGGGGCAGCATGGAACCATATGAACCTACGGCAGAGCAGAAAGAGACGGCTTTGCAGGTCTGTAAAGAACTGGAACTGGATTTTGCAGGAGTGGACATCCTGTTCGGAAAAGAGGAAGAACCTATATTGTGCGAAGTAAATTCCAATGCTCATTTTAAAAATATATATGACTGTACCGGAGTAAATGTGGCAGAACATATAATGAAATATATAAAACGTGCGGTCACTGAAATGCAGGAATAAGTTTTGCGTAAGAAGATGACAGAAACAGGGAGAAGGAATTAAATCATGAAACGGGAGTGTTGGGTACTCTACTATATGGAGGATTATAAAAAAAATCAAAGATTTGT
Source organism: uncultured Eubacterium sp. (assembly GCA_904420085.1). Taxonomy (GTDB): domain Bacteria; phylum Bacillota; class Clostridia; order Lachnospirales; family Lachnospiraceae; genus Eubacterium_G. The sequence goes on from CAJFUA010000022.1 coordinate 11,181, forward strand.
GGAACTGCTTACGGGCAGATTAAAGAAAGAAGACATTACCGTCCGGGTGCTTTTATTAGACTGTGAAGATATAGAAGAGGCTCTGAAGAAAAACGTACCGCAGATTGTCATTAACCGCAGCAGGAATGCCAAGGTGGCAGAAAGGTTGGAGCAAAAGGGAATCCGGGTAATGAATCCGTCTAAGGTCACAAAGATTGCAAATGATAAACTGCGAACCTATGAATCTTTGAAAGGAATTGTGGATTTTATGCCGCTGATGGAGAAAGAAACCATATATCCCTGTGTGGTAAAAAGCCGTGGCGGTCATGGAGGGCAGGAAGTATTTCTGGTGCACAATCATCAGGAAAAAGAGGAGGTGACAGAACATCTCCGATCACAGGGCAGGAATTATATCTGTCAGCAGTATTGCAATGAACCGGGAAAGGATTTAAGAGTTTATGTCATTGGGAAAGAGATTGTCCTTTCCATGCTCAGGCAGTCGAAAGAAGGGTTTAAAAGCAATTATAGTCTGGGGGGAACGGCAGAAATTTATGCCTTATCCGAAAAGGAGAAAAAGACGGTATACAAAGTTTTGGACAAAATAGATATGGATTATGGGGGAATCGATTTTGTTTTTCATAATGGAGAACTGATGCTGAATGAAATTGAGGATGCGGTAGGAGCAAGAATGGTGTATGAAAATACAGATACAGATATTGTGGGAGAATTTGCCGACTACATTGTCCCATATCTGGGACAGAAGAATGGATTGTCCCAAATATGAGACATTTATAATATTGATTTCCTGTGGTAGAATATTCGGAAGGGAAGACAGAAAAAGGAGACTTATATGAATTTTTGGAGACGGTTATCCGGTCATTTCATGACAATTACAAAACACAGACATCAGGTTATCAGGCATTGTGCAAAGGCAGGAATCCTGTGGCAGGGATTAACCCACGATTTGTCCAAATACTCTCCGGCCGAGTTTATACCCGGCGTCAGATATTATACGGGAAAACGCAGTCCCAATGAGGGAGAGCGGGAGACAGAGGGATATTCCAAAGCGTGGATGCACCATAAAGGGCGTAACAAACATCATTTTGAATATTGGAGCGATTATAATTTAGAGACAAAGCGAAATGAGCCGGTGGAAATGCCGTACAATTATGTGGTGGAGATGTTTTGTGACAGGGTAGCGGCAGGAAAGATATACAACGGAAAAAATTATAAACAGACGGACCCTCTGGCCTATTTTGAAAAAAGAAAACCTCACAGAAGCATTCACAAAAATACAAGAGACCAGATTGAATTTCTGCTGCGGATGCTGGCGGAAAAGGGAGAAGAAGAAACTTTCCGATATATCCGTCACAGTTTCCATCAGTCAAAAGATGTGATATAATCAATGTTCAGAAATATAAAATCGCGGAGTTGATTATTTTATGTATAACGAAAGAATCAGAAATTTACCTGTCATGACCACCGGACTGATTGTCATCAATGTTCTCGTATTTCTGGCAATGGAAATTTTAGGAGATACGCAGAGCACACAGTTTTTATATGAACATGGCGGAATGTACTGGCCAAGCGTTTTGGAACAGGGGCAGTGGTACCGGCTGGTGACCCATATGTTTTTACATGCCGGAGGAGAACATCTGCTGAACAATATGTTCATGCTGGGAATCCTTGGGTATCAGATAGAAAAAAATTATGGTTCCATCAGATATATACTGACTTATTTTGTCAGTGGTATTGGCGGAGCAGTTTTATCCGCCCTGTTTGAAATGCAAATGGGAGAGGCTGCCGTGTGCATTGGCGCATCGGGCGCCGTGTTTGGCATTTTTGGTGCCATGCTTGTGATGATTTTTAAAAACAGAAGACAGATGGGAGAAGTGTCTGCACCGCGGCTTTTGATACTGTTTGTACTGATGGTATTCGGCAATATGGAAGAAGGCGTAGACTGGATGGCTCATTTGGGCGGCGCACTTCTGGGTGTAGTCATGGCTTTTATTTTGTACAGACCGCAAAGTAGAGTCCGGTTTAATTTGTAGTACCGTGCGATTCAAAACAATAAAGCGTTGATAAAAATTATAAGAAAAAAGGAGGAAACGCAATGAGTGATTGTATTTTTTGTAAAATAGCGGCAGGAGACATTCCTTCCACCACATTGTTTGAGGATGAGAAAGTGAAGGTTATTTTTGACATATCTCCGGCTACATTGGGACATGCATTGGTGATTCCAAAAGCCCACGCCGCCAATGTGTTTGAAATTGAAGACGAGTTATTAGCCCATGCGCATATTGTAGCGAAAAAGGTTGCCACGGCATTAAAGGATGCTACAGGCTGTAAAGGGATCAACATTTTACAGAATAACGGAGAAGTGGCAGGACAGTCTGTATTTCATCTGCACATCCACGTTATCCCACGCTATGATGATGACGACGCCCATATTAAATGGACGCCGGGTACGCAGGACACGGCAGGTCTTGAAAAAATCCTTGCAAAAGTCAAGGAAACCCTGTAATCATTCAGTAAATGTGAGGCACGCACCGGAAGATGTTTCTAAAGAAACTTTTGCCCGGACGAAAAACAAAGATAGGACTGTGTGTGGAAACATTAAAGAACTTAATTTATTTGTATATAAAAAAGAAGTGATTCATTAAAACGAAAATTTGATTTCCGAATCAAATTTTAAGGATTCACGGAGGAGAATACAGATAAAGTATTCTCCGGAGTTGTATCCGGTGTTTTAAAAGGAATTACTTCTTTTTTATATTTACAAATATTTAAGTTATGAAGTTTCCACACACAGTCCTATCTTCTGTTTTTCAGTCGGACGAACTTTAAAGCAGAAATAGCTCCGGTGCGTGCCTCACATTTTATTTACTAAGTTCTTTGATTAAAGCGACGATTCTTTCAACGCCGCCGGTGCCTGTGGATTGTGCCATGGCGTCTATGTAGGAAGAACGGTTGTCGTATACTTTGTGTACTGTGGCGATTAAGTCGTCCTTTGTGGCAGTGTCTTCATCCAAAACCTCGCTGAAGCCCTGCGCCTGATAAGACTTTGCATTTAATATCTGGTCGCCGCGGCTGGCATTGGCAGATAACGGAATTAAAATATTCGGCTTGTTTAAAGCGGCAATTTCACAAATGCTGTTTGCTCCGGCTCTGGAAATAATGACGTCTGCCATTGCAAAGAAATCCTTCATTTCATCGCTGATATATTCAAACTGGGCATAGCCTTTTGTGCCTTTCAGAGATTCATCCAGTTTTCCCTTTCCACAAAGATGCGCCACCTGAAAGTCTTTTAAAAGTTCAGGAAGGGCCAGGCGTACCAGTTGATTTACATGTTCTGCACCAAGACTTCCACCGGTTACCATAATAACAGGTTTGTTGGCAGTGAAATCGCACATGTCAAGGGCAGTTATCTTATTTCCAGTAAACAGTTCCGAACGGATAGGTGAACCGGTGTGAACGGCTTTCTCTCCCAGATATTTTGCAGTTTCAGGAAAGTTGTGGCAGACTCTGGTTGCTTTTTTGATAGCCAGTCTGTTGGCAAGTCCCGGGGTCATATCCGATTCGTGTATGATGACAGGGATGTGATATTTAGCTGCCGCATAAACCACAGGAACCGTCACAAAACCGCCTTTTGAAAAAACAATGTCCGGTTTATATTTTTTGATAATCTTTTTTGCCTGAAAATATCCTTTTAAAACTTTAAACGGATCGGAAAAATTTTTCCAGCTGAAATAACGTCTTAATTTTCCGGAAGAGATACCCACGTAGTCGAGTCCGGCTTTCTGTACAAGCTCTGTTTCCATTCCTCCTTTGGAGCCGATATATTTTATCTGGTATCCGGCTTCTTTTAATTGAGGAACAAGAGCAATGTTAGGCGTTACATGACCGGCAGTTCCACCTCCGGTTAAGATGATTTTCTTCATATAGAATCCTCCTGCGAATGCTTTATCTGAATAAATACACGGTTGAAAGAAGCTTTCAACCGTGCTTTTTCCTGTTATTTATTGTATGCTTTGATTTGTTTCTTTATTTCCTGTGCGGTTTTGCCGTCCAGTGTCATCTGAATCAGTTCACTGGCATGACTTACGGATTCTTCATCCTGCATTACGACAGAAAGGGAAGTACCGGTGTAGGTACATGTCTGTCTGGCAGGAGTTCCCGTCACACCAAAGGACATAATGTTCCAGCCGTCTGTTCCGCCGTCCTTTAATAAGTTAACGGAAGATGAAATATCAATGTTTGTGACAAAACAGTTTTCAATGGCATCAATAATGCTGTTAAACCGTAACAGGGTGTTTCCGCTAAGCGCTTTCTTTTCAATGGCCTTTAGAACTTTAACCTGATTTTTATTTCGCTGCATATCGCCGTTGGCAAAAGCGTGACGTTCTCTGGCAAAGGTTAAAGCAGTAGCACCGTCCATTTCCATTTTTCCTTTTTTGTAAGTGTATGTCTTTCTCTCTCCGGTGTCTTCATCGCCGTAGGAAGCATAAGTTCTGGTGCTGAACGGAGTGTCCACATTTACGGTAATGCCGCCCATGGAATCAATTAACTGAGCGAATCCGGTAAAGTTTAATTTTACATAATGGTAATTTTCATTTGTAATATTGATATCATATAAAGATTTCAATGTATTCATTAAGGCTCTGTTTCCCGGGTTCCAGGAAACTTCGTAAGCCCACTGCCAGTCACTGACAGAAGCGGATGTTCCGTCATCGTTTTTCGCCGTTCCGTTTCCGTATAAGCCCACATGGGTCAGTTTGTCATAGGACTCAGGGGCAACCGCCTTTGCCTGTACGGGAACATAGTAATCTCTCGGTGTGGAAACCATCAGAACATTGTGATTTTTTGGATTGACCACTGCCAGTATATTCGTATCGGAACGTTCCAGTGTTTTTTCGTCAAAGGATCCGAAACTGTCGCTGGCCGATACGAAAACCACAAAAGGCTTGTCGCTTAATTTGTCACCGGATGTGAATTTACTTAAATCGCTGGACAGGTAATAGCAGCCCAGTGCAAGGATGATAATCATAATAATGGAAATGATTTTACCGAACGTTTGAGCATTTTTTGATTTTTGAAGCAGGAATAATACAAGTCCGATAAATATAATTAAAACGGCAATGATGCCGGCAACGATACCTGCTGAAACAAATGCAAACCCTTTGGATAAAAACAGTCCCACAAAAGCAATGGATAAAACAACCTGCAAAAGAATCAACACAATGCCAAAGATTTTTCTGCCATTGCCGTTTTTCGCTTTTGGAGATTTGGATTTGTTTCGTTTTATGGATGAATCTGTTTCGGAATGATAGCCATAGTAGCCGGATTTCACATCCGAAGATTTCTGTTTTTTACTCATAAGTACCTCCTGATTTTCAAACCACTGTAAAAAGTAAATTTCAGCAGTTTTATATATAACGAAATAAAATTCCATTTTATTGTGCAGAATATAAATAAAGTCGAAACTCATTATACTACATAATTAAAAAAAAACAAAGTGTTAACATATGGATGGCATAACTTCACAGAATCTTCAGATTTGGTACAAGTGACATGAATTGACAAATAATAGCAGCTTTGGTAAAATTACTGTAATTTATGAGCTGGTATTGCGTGTCCAAAGGAGTGGTGCAAGCCAGCTTATGTTTTAGGAGAAGAAATGAGACAGTCAAGAGCATTTAGAAGAATCATCATATTATTGCTGCTGGCAATTATAATCACAGCACAGACAATGATTTTCTGGTATTTCTGGGATCATCATTACAGTAACGGCATGGACAGGGAGTTTTTCTTTAAGGGACATATCGTTTTACTGTTTGTGTATGCATTGATGTTTATGTTGTTCGGGCAGGTTTATGGTGCGTTTAAACTGGGCAGGTTACAGTATTCCAATCTGGTATTTTCCCAGTTGATAGCGTTGCTGTTTACCAATTTTATTATGTATCTGCAGATTTCCATGCTCTCTTTGAAACTGGTAAATCCGGCTCCACTCATCGGCATGAGTTTTGACAATATTCTGTGCTGCCTGGTTTGGGCAGGCATTGCTATAGCGACCTACAGATGGATGTACCCGCCGAGAGACATGCTGTTAATTTACAGTGACAGAGATCCGGATAATTTATTAAAGAAAATAAAAACCCGTGAAGATAAATACATCATCACCGAATCCATTCACTGTGATGAAAGTTTTGACAAGTTAAAAAGTGCAATTTTAAAACACTCGGCGATTCTGCTCTGTGACATTCCAAGTGCGAAAAGAAATTCCATTATCAAGTTGTGTTATATGTATGACAGGCGGGCATATATTACACCGAAAATTTCCGATATTATCATCATCGGTTCTGAGCAGAATACACTGTTTGACTCCCCGCTGTTAGTGACAAAGATTCGCGGACTGAAATGGGAACAGGCGTTTATGAAGCGGCTGATTGACATTGTTATTTCCCTGATTCTGTGTGTACCGACCATTATCATTACCATACTGGTAGCACTGGGAGATTTGATTTGGGACAGAGGTCCGATCTTTTATACGCAGCCAAGACTGACAAAAGATGGCAAAGTATTTAAGATATTAAAATTCAGAAGCATGAAATGTGATTCGGAAAAAGATGGTGCAAGACTGGCGGCAAAGGATGATGAGAGAATTACAAAAGTAGGAAAGATTCTCAGAGCGACCCATCTGGATGAACTGCCACAGGTGTTTAACATACTGGCGGGACAGATGTCCGTGGTGGGACCGAGACCGGAAAGACCGGAAATTGCAAAAGAGTATGAGGAGAGTATTCCGGAGTTCTGCTTCCGGTTAAAGGTGAAAGCCGGACTTACGGGATATGCACAGATTTACGGAAAATATAACACCACGCCTTATGATAAGTTAAAGCTGGACATGTATTATATCCAACATTATAAAGTATGGACAGACATTCAGTTGATTTTGATGACCTTCAAAATTATGTTCATGAAGGATAATACAGAAGGCGTTGAAAAAGAACAGAAAACTGCGATTATTGAGAAAAAACAGGTGGATTAATGGTGGAAAATTATTCTGTGCTAATGTCAGTTTATATAAAAGAAAAACCGGAATATTTCAAGGAGGCTGTGGACAGTATACTGGATCAGACGGTAAAGACCAATGATTTTGTAATTGTCTGCGATGGTCCCCTTACGGAAGGCCTGAATAAAGTTATTGCAGATTATGTGACAACCTATTCAGGCTTGTTCAATGTTTACAGACTGGAAAAAAACATGGGACTGGCGAAGGCACTTAACAATGGAATTTTACAGTGTAAAAATGAAATTATAGCAAGAATGGACAGCGATGACGTGAGCGCACCGACCAGAATGGAAGAACAGTTAAAAGCCATGAGGGAGCGGCAGGCGGATATTGTAGGTTCCAATATTATAGAATTTGTGGAAGATATCTCTAACACAAAAAACACAAGGGAAGTGCCGGAAAAACATGAGGATATTGTGTGGTTTGCAAAAAAGAGAAGTCCCTTTAATCATCCGTCCGTCATGTACAAAAAAACGGCTGTGGTTCAGGCAGGATTTTATGAAGATTACCGATATTTTGAAGATTATAATCTTTGGGTTACCATGCTTCATCATGGATTTAAAGGATATAATATTCAAAAGAATCTGGTGTATATGAGAGCCGGGGAGGATATGTATAAAAGGCGGGGAGGCATTTCCTATGTAGGCTGTATTTACAGGTTCAACAGACATCTGAGGCAGATAGGATTTATCAATATGCCGTCGTTTCTTTCAGGTGTGATTATCCGTACAGTCGTCAGCCTGATACCCAACGGTGTGAGAAGCAGATTATATAAAAAGATATTGAGGAAAGAGGACACGTCCTTTAAGTAAAGTCATGAAGAAAGAGATTTTAAAGATTGGATTTAAGCCGTTATCCCTTGTGAATAAACTCATAAAAAAGAATGAGAAGCTGATTTTCTTCTATTCTAACTTAGGATTCAGAGATAATGTGAGGGCTTTTTATGAATATCTGATTGCACAGAATTACAATGAAGAATATCAGATTGTGGTCAGCATCAATGATGTGGAGGACTATAAAGAACAGGCGCCAAAAAATGTTACATTTGTCAATAACCGGCAGGGCATTCTATATTTTCTGCGGGCAAAGTACGGGTTTTACTGCTTTGGGAAATATCCTATCAAACCGTCCGGACAGCAGATGATTGTAAATCTGTGGCATGGTACGCCGTTGAAAAAAATCGGGAACTTGGAAAAGGGAATGGAAAAAACAGATTACAACTTCTTTACGGTGGTGGCCGCCAGCTCTTCCATGTACAAACCAATTATGGCAAAAATCTTCGGGTGTAGAGAGAATCAGGTAGTGGTTGTGGGAAATCCGAGAAATGACGAACTGTTTGTGGAAGATAAAGAAGCAGATAAAATGATTGCAGAAGAGGGCCAGAAAGTGATTTTGTGGCTGCCCACATACAGAGAGTACGACGAGGACTATGTGGTATCGTTGGTAAAAAAAGACCGGTTGGAACATTTAAACAGCCGTCTGGCAAAGGATAACTGTAAATTGATTATAAAACTTCACCCATTGCAGACAGCTTCCGTGAAAGGAATGAAATACAGCAACATTCAATTCGCCACGCAGAAGGATTTAGACAAAAAGAAACTCAGTGTTTACGCATTGATGAGACGGGCGGACGGTCTGATTACAGATTATTCATCCGCATATTTTGACTATATGCTGTTGAACAGACCCATTGCATTTACTGTAGATGATATTGAGGAATACGGAAAGAAGAGAGGATTTATCTTTGACAATCCATACCCGTATATGCCGGGAATGAAACTGACTTCTTTTGAGGAATTGGAACAGTATATTACGGACGTTATAGAGGGAAACGACGTATATGCCAAAGAGCGGGAAAGAGTCAATATGGAGGTAAATTCCTACAATGACGGAAACAGCAGCAGACGGGTGGAAGAATTGATTTTTGGGAGACGAAAAGGATGAAACAAATCAAAGATTTTCTAAGGCAAATGATGCTTCTATATAAAAGATTTCTTTATCTGCTCGCAAGGCTGATAGAGACCCCGGATAAGAAAACAGTTTTCTTTGAGGCATATCAGGGAAGAAGCGTGGCATGCAGCCCAAAGGCGTTATATGAGGAAATGAAATCAGACGAAAAGTATCGGGGGTATCATTTTATCTGGTCCCTCCGAAACACGGACAGAGAAGATTTGAAAGATTATGACACCACCGTGGTAAAGTTTGAGAGTTTTTCCTATTATCGGGCATTGGCGAAAGCAGGATACTGGATTTTTAATTCCAATCCCCGCCCCTTTTTGAAGCCGGGGAAACATCAGGTTTTCGTGCAGACATGGCACGGTACGCCTCTGAAAAAAATTGGCTGCGATCTGGAAAAGACAGGAAATGCGCTGACAAAGTTTTCACAGATTCACAAAATCTATACCGGGGAGTCGAAAAAAATCACTTATATGATTTCGCCTTCAGCCTACTGTACGGAGAAGTTTATTTCCGCGTTTCGCCTAAAAGACGTCCATAAAGAGGAGCGGGTTCTCACCACAGGATATCCGAGGAACGATTATTTATTCCGGGCTACAAAAGAGGACTGTGCTAAGATAAAGAAAAAACTTCAGATTCCCGGGAATAAAAAAATCATATTGTATGCGCCAACCTTCAGGGATAATCAATACAGTGCGGCGGCAGGGTTTGAACTGGCAAACTATATGGACTTTGATTTGGCAAAAGAGTATTTGGGAGAAGAGTATGTGATTCTGTTCAGAGCCCATTATTTTATTTCCCGAAAACTGGATGCGGAACGGCATCGGGGCTTTGTGTATGACGTGTCAGGGGTGGAAGATATTAACGAATTATATGTTATCAGTGATATTCTGGTAACGGATTATTCTTCGGTATTTTTTGATTTTGCCAATTTGAAAAGAGGTATTATCTTCTTTATGCCGGATTATCTGGAATATAAGAATCATTTGAGAGATTTTTATCTGGACATGGATCAGCTGCCGGGGCCGGTAACCGGAAATCAGGAGGAATTGTTCGCGTATATAAAATCTTTCTCCAAAGATTTTAAGGCGGATGAGAAATATCTGAATTTTAATAAAAAATATAATTATTTAGACGGACCCCATACCGGTAAAAAAGTGCTGGATATGATTATAGAAAACTAGTATAATTGAAAAATATAGAGAAAATAAAGAAATAGAGATAAAGGAGAAACAGGTGAAAAGAGTTATTACTTATGGGACATTTGACATGCTGCATTACGGGCATATTAATATTTTAAGAAGAGCAAAGGAAATGGGAGATTATCTGGTAGTGGTACTTTCAACAGATGAGTTTAACTGGAACTCAAAGCAGAAAAAGTGCTATTTTACTTATGAGCAGAGAAAACAGGTATTGGAAGCCATCCGATACGTGGATCTGGTAATTCCGGAAAATAACTGGGATCAGAAGATTTCCGATGTTCAGGATTATAAAATTGACACCTTTGTAATGGGCAGCGACTGGGAAGGAAAGTTTGATTTTCTGAAAGATTACTGTGAGGTAGTATATCTGCCGAGAACAGAGGGAATTTCTACTACACAGATCAAAGAAGATCTGAACAAAAAAGATATGACCGGACAGAAAGAAAAGTAGGAGAATAAAATGGTAAGTATTATTGTAACCCATAAACAGTGTCTGCGGTATTTGGAGGAGTGTTTAAACAGTATTGCGGAGCAGGAGTTTCAGGACTATGAGACCGTGCTGGTTGTGGATGATTTACAGGATGAACCGGAAGAATTTCAAAAGGTAATCGACAAATATAAAGAGCGCATCCATCTCAGACTGTTTTATCTGGAGAGAAAGACCGGCGTTTCTGCGGCCAGAAATTTCGGCATGGACAAGGCACAGGGAGAATATATCTATTTTCTGGATAATGATGATTATATTTTCGAAGACGGCATTAAAAAATTACTGGATGTCATGGAAGATGACACGGAGATGGCGTACGGCCGTGTGCAGGGAACTTATCAGGGAACAGTGACTTTTGAAGAAAAGAGGGATTTGGAAAAAGAAGAGGAAAGACTGTCTGCTTACGATTTTTATAATCCGATGGAAAGCAGAATTACCCATTACAGACGTCTGGAGGGATTAAGCGTATTGGGCGCCTTATATAAGAAATCTTTCTTAACGGAACACAATGTCCGTTTTGATGAGGAACAGATGTATTTTGCCGATGTGTCTGTTATTGCGAAGATTATGTCTGTTGCCACAAAGATGAAAGGAAATGTGGAAGCCATCTATGTGAAGAGACGTCATAATGACAGATACAACAATCCGGCTTTGGACCAGACGCCAAAAGTTGATTCCATGTCATGGTATTTTAGAGCCGTGGACAAGGCGAAGGAAGCTGCGAAAGGCAATGAGGAGATTGGGAGACATCTGGATCTGATTGTGGCAAAGTTCGTCACCTTGACATTAATCCAGAAACTCCGCTGGAATACAGAGGAAGAGCCGTGCTGGAAGGATGAATATTTTGACGAATTTCATAGAAGATTAGCGGAAATGAATTTAAAGAAACTGAATAAAAAATATATTCTGTGGCTGGAAAAACCGGTAATGAAGGCAATGGCAAAAGGCGACCGGGAAGCGGTAAGAAAGACCGGAAACCGACTGCTGGCAAAAAGAAAATTAAAAAGAATGGTAAAGAATAAGTGGTCAAGAAACAAAGCGGTTGCCCTTCACATTTTTAATAAAATGCCGATAAAAAACAACTATGTGATTTTTGAAAGTTTTATGGGAAGAAATTATTCCGGACAGCCAAAGTATATTTATGAGTACATGCAGGAGCATCTGGGAAACAAATATACCTACATCTGGTCTGTAGATAAAAGAGGATTGAAGATTCCGGGAAAACATAAAAAAGTCAGACGTTCCGGAATCCGCTATTTTTACTATATGAACCGCAGTAAATACTGGATTCTCAATATGAAGCAGCCCCTCAGCGTGCCAAAGAGAGAGGAAACCATTCTGTTGGAAACATGGCACGGTACACCGTTGAAACGTCTGGTATTTGATCTGAATGACGTAGTGGGAGGCGTGTCAAATTATAAAGACAAATTCTACCGTCAGAAAGAAGCGTGGGATTATCTTTTATCGGACAATCCGTTTTCCACGGAAAAATTTCAGAGCTGCTTCATGTACCCGAGAGAGAAGATACTGGAATACGGATATCCGGCGAATGATCCGCTTTATGCGCCGGACAGAGAAGAGAGGGCGAAGAAGATTAAAGAAAAACTGGGGATTCCTCAGGATAAGAAGGTCATTATGTATGCGCCTACATGGCGTGATGACAATTATTACGAAATTGGGCAGTTCAAATTTGATTTGGACTTGGATGTCAACAGGTTAGAGAAAGAATTTGGAGACGAGTATGTGATTCTGCTGCGTCTGCACTATCTGGTTGTGGAGGCATTGGACATGTCCAAGTATGGAGATTTTGCCATCAACGGAAGCGCTTATGATGACGTGACGGACCTTTATCTGATTACGGATATTCTGATTACGGATTATTCTTCCGTATTCTTTGATTTTGCCAATTTGAAACGTCCGGTACTTTACTATACTTATGATTTAGAGAAATATCGTGATATCCTGCATGGTTTCTATCTGTCCATGGAGGATGATTTGCCGGGACCGATGCTTCTGACAAATGATGAAGTGGTGGATGCCATCAGAAATATTGACAAAATAGAAGAACAGTACAGAGAAAGGTATGAAGAATTTTACGACCGTTTCTGCTGCATTGATGATGGTCATGCCACAGAACGGGTTGTGAATAAGATATTCGGAGAACAATAGGGATAAAAGGGAGTAGAAATTTCATGAATGTACTAATTGATTTATTTAAGAAATATAGGGAAATCATCATGTATCTGATTATGGGCTTTGCCACCACGGCAGTCAACTGGGTTGCCTATGCAGCGTGTGTTTCCATATTCCACATTGACCGGCTAGTCTGGGGATTTGATATTGATGTACTGATTTCCAATGTGATTGCATGGACGGTTGCGGTAATTTTCGCCTATGTTACAAACAAACTGCTTGTTTTTGAGAGTTACTCATGGAAGTTGTCGTTTGTGATAAAGGAATTTGTTCTATTTATTTCGGCGAGACTTGCCACCGGCGTATTGGAGATTCTCGGTGTGCCGTTCCTTGTAGGTCTGGGATTGAACCAGACGATACTGGGCATTGAAGGCATGGTGAGCAAGGTTCTGGTAAGCGTCATCGTGGTTATTTTAAATTATGTTTTCAGTAAATTAATTATTTTTAAAAAAGAGAAGGTTACAGAGTAAGCGCCTGAGGGGGCTTGAAATAAATACATTAAGAAATATTGATAGAAAGAAAGCGGGATGAAAATGAAAAGAGAAGGAACATTATCCGTGGTATTGCCGGCGTACAATGAAGAGAAAATGATTGAGAAAGCAGCGGTAACCATTGGAGACATTTTAGAGAAGGAATCCATTTCATATGAATTAGTATTTGTGGATGACGGTTCAAAAGACAGTACATGGAGTGAAATCGAGAGAGTTTCCCAGACCAATTCAAATATTGTAGGGATACATTTTTCAAGAAATTTTGGAAAAGAGTCGGCGCTGTTTGCAGGGCTGGCAAATACGGCAGGGGATTGTTGTGTTGTCATGGACTGTGACTTGCAGCATCCGCCGGAGATATTAATTGATATGTACCGCTTATGGCAGCAGGGCTATGAAGTGGTAGAAGGCGTTAAGCGGAGCCGTGGAAAGGAAAGTTTTTTGCATAAAGCCAGTGCGGGACTGTTTTACAAAATTATTTCCAAGGCAGTGAAAATAGATATGTCCCGGGCATCCGATTTTAAGTTGATGGATCGGATGGCGGTAGATTCATTGCTGAACATGCCGGAGAAGAATGCTTTCTTCAGAGCGCTTTCTTCATGGATCGGTTACAAAACTACGGAAGTAGAGTTTGACGTGCGGGAGAGAGAGGAAGGCGAGTCCAAGTGGTCCACATGGTCGCTGATTAAATATGCCATCACCAATATTGTGGCATTTTCGGCAGCGCCGATGCAGCTGGTAACAGCAGCAGGTGTTATCGTGTTGATTCTGGCAGTTGTCATGGGAGTACAGACGGTCATCAAGTTCTGCACGGGAGGTTCTGTGGCAGGCTTTACAACTGTAATCCTGCTGATATTGATTATAGGAAGTATCATCATGATTAGTCTGGGTATTATCGGCTACTATATTTCAAAAATTTACGAGGAAGTAAAAGGACGGCCTAAGTATCTGATATCCAAAAAAATTGGGAAATAACAATTTTCTTTTAATATGAATTTTTACAGGCGGAATGGCATTAAAGCTGTTCCGCCTTTTTTGAGAAAAAATCCGATAGTAAAATTTTTATAATAATATTAAAATTTTATGGAAATGTGTGGAAAGTATATTGTAAATTGCTATTCCCCATGCTACAATCAAAACAAGAATAAACGAACGGTTGTATATGAAAAACATTGATGAAATAAACATAATCCCTGAGCATAACATGATTGATGTATGAGATATAATCTGACGTCTCTTAAGTTATGTTCAGGGATTTTGTTATATAGGGAAATTTTTTATAGTTTTCCTTTAATAAAGTGCTTAGCAGGAGTGCAGATAGTAACGGGAGATAACAAATGTTGAAAAGCAGGAGGGATAAGATGAAAGAAAAAAGAACTTTTAAAATCTGGGCAAACATATTGAAAAGAATCGGAGTATTGGTGTTGGCTGTTTCGTTGACAGTAACGGGAATAAGAACGGATATGGTATTCCATATAGTGGAGGCAAAGGAGCAGAAAGCCACAGTCAGTGCTGAAAACATAATAACCGAAAAGCAGAAGGAAGAGGCACAAAGGGAAGATGCCAACGTCAGAAAACAATTAAAAGAAACAAAAGAAGCAAAAGAAAAAAATAAAAAAGCCACAGTAGTGAAAGAACTGAAAAAATTTAGAACTTCTAATTCTTCCACGTATCTGTTGAGCAACGGAAGCAAAAAATTGGAAATATACGGTCAGGATGTACGCTATAAAGAAGACGGACAGTTTGCAGACTATGATCCGACACTGAAGAAATTATCGGAAAACGAGCAAAACGAGTTGAAGGAAAAGTTAGAAAATAAAAATCTTTCATGGAAGGATATAGTAAAAGATAGTACTTATGTAAATAAGTCCGGCGACATAAAACAGTATTTTCCAAAATCATTTGCTGAAGGTAACGGGATTGTGTTATCAAAAAAGAATCGTATTATTATGTTTACTCCGACAGCGAATGTGTCGGATGATGAAACGGTTTCTACGGGGCTGAAAAAGGAATATGTCGATGGGGATTGTATAACATACTCGGATGACAGTGAAATATCCTATCAGTATACCTCGTTAACAAACGGAGTGAAAGAAGAAATCATTTTAAAGGAAAGACCGGAAGATAATTATTTTACGTTTCAATTAAAATTTCCAGGAATGGAAATACAGACTTTAGATGACAGCAAAGAAATCAGAATTATTGATAAGAGAACGAAAAAGCTGGTGGCTTATATCAGTGCGCCAAATATGAAAGATGCAGATGGTGAACTGACATATAATCATATACATTATAAAACTGAAAAAGGAAAGCAGGGAGAAATTACCTTAAAAGTCGTTGTGGACAAAGAGTATCTTGATGCCAAAGATACAAAGTATCCGGTCACGATTGATCCTACGGTGTGGTGGGTTGGTGACAGGTTAGAGAGTGTATGCGTTTCAAATTTTGAAGGGACTAAGGGAATAAATAGAAAAAATGGGGATTCAATTAGAATACATAATAACGGAATCACACATTATGCGAATACAGAGGATGTATGCTATATAGATACCAGTGGAATAGATAAAGATAATGCTTTGACAGGTTCCACAAGCACGTTTTATGGAGCAGATGTTACAGAAGCCTATTTAAGTATTACAGAGACAGGTAATCAATATCAGGTGGGGATAAATGGTTCTGGTACATTTACTTCCGGAACCGTAGAGATAAGAACGCCTACAAGTACATGGGATCCGAATACCATCACATGGAACAATCATCCCCCAATGGGAGATAGAGTGTGGTCCCAGTTTCAATGTACAGGAATTGCCGATACCAATCATCAAGTGGACTTGACAGATTGGGCACAGGCAGTGGCGGACAGAAGTATAAATAATACAGGATTGGCATTAAAGTGTGTGGAAGATGGAACAGGAGCCCAATTTTACAGCTCTTCTTTTCAGAATCGTCATTATATGAGTCTGTCTATTATCTATGAAAACCCTCATATAGGAGAAAAAGACATTTATACCTATGAAGATTTTAATACACCAAATGGGGACGGACGAATTGAGTTATCCCAAGGTAATTTTTTATACATGCAGTCAGATTTGGCACTTCCAACACCGCAGTTAGGATTGGGGATAAACAGGACATACAATTCCAGAAATACGGAAAGTTCGAACTTTGGAATCGGATGGACATGCGAGTATGATTCCTATGTAGTTTCTAACGGAGCAAAGTCTCTTATGTATGTAGATGGAACAGGAGCCATGTATGGTTTTGGCATGCAGCAGGGCACAAACTATGTCTGCAATGAAAATCCTGATTTAAGCCTAGAAGAGGTATACGGAACTCAGACCAGAGTGATATCATCGACAGAGACGAAACCGTCCAAAACAGTCAGCTTTACGGCAAACTATGTAATTAAGGATAAAAATAATATAAAACGGTATTTTGATGAACAGGGAAGACTTCGGTTAATAGAAGAGGAGAATGGTACATTTATCTATATTCAATATCATAACATAGGATTAATTCAGTCGGTTTACTCCAGTAAAGGGCAAAAGATGGACTTTGAATTTGCCTATACCGGTGGAGATTATTTCATCAGCAAAACCACGTTGGAAGATGGCTCTTCTTTCAATTATATATATACAGATAAGAGACTGACAAAGGTAATCCATACCGGTTCGGAAGGCGGACAGATAGAGTATCAGTATGAGTATAATGCTGACGGTCAGATGAATAAAATCATTGACGCTACCGGTCAGGCTTACATCATAGAGTATGACGGAAAAAGTGTAAGCAGCGCCATATATCCGAATAATGAAAGAATTGATGTATATATCAATTATGAACCGCTGAAAACAAGAGTATATGCTAAAAATGCCAATAACATGATTTTGCATTATGAGGAGTATGCGTTTGACGAACAAGGAAAATTATTAAAGAAAACAGATGATTTAGGAAATGTTACAACGTTTGCTTATGATGGAAGTCTGTTAACAGATACGGTGGAAGAAGTGCAATATCATGAACTTCAGAATGGTATTGTAAAAACCATTACGCCTACCGCAACGAACGGTGATACTCATTTAGAAGAAAAAATTATTTATAACGACAGAAATAATATATCCTCGGAAACAGATGAAGAAGGAAATGTTACGGAATACACATATGGTGACAGTAATTATCCTGATCTGGCGACAAAGATAAAAATAACAAGCGCAGACGGAGAAACTACGTCAGAAATCACATATGCGTATGACAGCAAAGGTAATCTGGTCAAAGAAACAGATTATATTGAAAAGACAGTGACCAAATATACATACGATGCAGATGGCAATGTTACGGAAAGCACGGAAACTTTAGTGGATGCAGAAACCAATTTCAATAATGTGGGAACAACAGAACTTTCCAAGGGACTGGAAAATTCGTCTGATGCGTCTACATATGATGCCGATGGAAATCCTGTGACAAGCAGTGTATCGTCGGGAACAATCAGCCAGACAGAGATAAATACATATGATGCGTTGGGCAGGATTCAGACAAGCACGGATGAAAAAAATATTGTAACTTCCTATGGATATGACGAATTTGGACGGGTGATTACGACCACTACAACCATCCCAAATAAAAATCCGGAAACTGTATCTACAGTCTACGATTTGAACGGAAGAGTGGTCGAAGAAACAGATAAACTGGGGCGAAAAACAGCGTACACTTATGACAATATGGGGCGAGTGACGTCAACCACGCTAAGTTATGGAGAGGAAAGCCGTACCACGACTACAACATACGGATATGAGGATAACTTCTATGTAATTACAGGAACCGGAACAAATAAGAGACTGCCTACCGTTCATACAGTGACAGAAAAGAATGCAAACAACGAAATTGTGGCAAAGACATATACAGATACTTACGGACAGACTGTTCGGGAAGAAACCAATGGAATCGTTACGGATTATACTTATGATAAGCAGGGGAATATGTTTACAACATATACAAGAGGAGCCGGCAGTACCAATCCGGCAACTCCAAAGCTGGTTGTCAATGTATATGACAAAAACAGCAGGCTGACAGATACCATTCAGAATCCGGTTTACAGAAACGGATCATTTACGGTAGACGCTACAAACTCCATTGTAACGTCCAACAAGTATGATGCAAGTGGAAACTTAATCGAAGAAACAGACGGAAAAGGGAATAAGACAACCTATTCATATAATGAAGAAGGAAAACTTACAAAGGTAAGTCTGACGGACGGAACGGGAACTGCAAACGATACACTGTATGCGTATGATATTCAGAATAAAGATGGATCCGGAAATATCATCTCGACCACAGACAGGACGACAAATGCGTTGGGAGCAGTGTCTGAAACGGTCATGAACGGGGCGGATCAGGTGCTTTCGGTGACGGATAAATGGACAGTAGGAGACATTGCAACTACATATGAGTATGATGCAAGCGGAAATATGATATGTAAAAAAACAGCAGACGGGACAGATATCATATATTCATATGACAATAAAAATTTGTTAAGAGCAAAAAATGAGTATAACAATAATTATACATGGGTTAAGAAAACAATCTACGAATATAACAGTGATGAATTATTAACAGAGATTCGGGAATACAATGTTAACGATAATGCGCCTCAAATGTGCAGATATACAGAGTATGAATATGATGATTTAAACAGAATGGTGGGATATTCTGAAGTCAATACGACAAGCGAACCGTCAGACGCAGTGGTAAATCAATATAAGACGGTGTACAAGTATGACATTGAAGATAAACTGACAGAAATCAGGTATCCGAAATCTGAAGATGACAAGTTAAAAGGGGTTATATTTGAATATAACGGATATAAGTGGCTGACAAAAATCAAAGGTATCATAGAGGAAGACGGAGAAGAAATCCATCGTGATATACGGACCTATGAGTATTATAATGACAGTAATGTGAAAACGATTGTGGAACGAAACGGATTTTTAAACGGGACTGCTGTTTATACACAGAAAACTTATGAATATGATGTGTTTGACAGGGTTACATCCATTACCACTTCATCCGGAGAAGACACAGCCGGTGTGAAGGAACAGCATACATACACCTATGACAAAAACAGCAACATTACAAGCGAAAAAATCGTGAACAATTATCCGACGGAAACAGCCGACAGAGTCAACGAAACAAGAACATATGTTGTGGTCAAGCGTTTTTGTAACACTTATGGCTAAAAAATATCGATTTATGCAATTCGAGCTTGATATGGTGTTTGATACCCAT
>CAJFUA010000023.1 GCA_904420085.1 uncultured Eubacterium sp.
CGACGGAGTAGACAGTGACAAAGGCGATAATGAATTTACCCCTTTCCGTAATCTGTTCAATGATTTTTACGCACGCGATACAAGCAAGAAAATCCGCGCAGTCATGTGGTCAAAGGGCAATGCCGGAGAACATCTTTGTACCAATCCGCCCTATGGGTACAGGAAAGACCAGACGACAAAAAGAAATGGATTGTAGACGAGGAAGCTGCCGCTGTAGTAAAGAGGATTTTTGATTTGTGTATTGCCGGAAAAGGACCCATGCAGATAGCAAAAGTGCTGACAGCGGACAAGGTGTTGACAGTCAAAGCCTACTATGCAAAGCGTGACGGAAAGGCTATGCCGGACAACCTGTATCGGTGGGATTACAAATCCATATCGGGGATATTGGAACGCCCGGAATATACAGGGTGTACGGTCAATTTCAAGACCTATTCCAAATCCCACAAACTGAAAAAGCGTCTGCAAAATTCGCCGGAAAATCAACGGATTTTCCTCAATACCCAACCTGCTATTATCGAGGAGCAAGTATTTGAGAGGGTGCAGGAATTAAGAGCAAACAAACGCCGCCCCACAAAGACAGGGCGGCAAGGCTTATTCTCCGGCTTGCTTTATTGCGCTGACTGCGGCGAAAAGCTGTACTTTTGCACGACAAACAGTTTTACGCCCAATCAAGAGCATTATGTCTGCTCCAACTACAAGAGCAATACAGGTACTTGCTCCGCGCATTTTATCCGAGAAGAAACCTTAAAGCTGTTCGTCCTGCAAAGGATATTTGATGTAACGGCTATGTTCTTTGATGATATACAGAGCTTTCAAAACATGGTTTATCAGCAGAGGTTTGAGGAAGCGGAAAAGACAGTAAAGCGGCAAAAGAAAGAACTCGAACAGGCAAGGAAACGGATTGCCGAGCTTGACCGTATTTTCAAGCGGATTTACGAGGACGATATTAACGGCACAATCAGCCACGAAAGATTCTTGAAGTTGTCCGCAGAGTATGAAGCGGAGCAAAAGGAACTGACAGAGTTTGTCAAGACAGAACAAGCTGCCGTTGATACTTACGAACAGGACAGAACGGATTTTGACAGCTTTGCTGCCGTTATCCGCAAGTATGTGGGAATACGGGAATTAACGCCTACTATCGTCAATGAGTTTGTAAAGAAAATCATTGTCCACGCGCCAGACAAATCCAGCGGACACCGCAGACAGAAGATTGAAATTGTCTGGAACTTTATCGGGGAACTGGAACAGGACGAGGACAAGCAAACGGTTGAAAGGCAGAGAAAAAGCAGAACGGCATAGCCTTTGACTATGCCGCCCTGCAACAAGATTAAATTACTTCCTTATGGGTATGCGCGTTTTTTGCAACCCCTTATATAAACTATGTCGATTCTTTCTTGCTGTTCAATTTTCTAGATTTCTTTGGAAATTTCCACAACCAAATCCCTATCATACCCTAACTGAATAATTTCCTCAGGCGAAAATCTTTGAAGCATATTTTTTATGGCCTGTTTTTCCGCCTCTGTTTTGCCTTCCGCCATACCTTTCTTCTCTGCGTCATGCAGAAATACACTCATATACATATACTCTTTTCTCCACTTCTGATTCTTCTTTACCTTCTCTACTTCTTCCCTCAGTATAGCAGAAAAATCATTGTCCGTAAACTGACCCCGGATACTTTTTAGAAACACTTCACAGTCTTTACTTATGTCTCCTTTATAGCCACCGGTATTCATAAATATAGTGGTGCTTCCGTCCCCCAATTCCAGCCCTTCCTCTTCCATACATCTGTTTTGAAACGTATACTTATAACAGCCTTTTCCGAATATGTCAAAGTTACAGATAAATATCACATAGCTGTGATTCAGGCTTTCATACGGCTCCCCTTTTTCCATTAAATCCAGATCAATTAAATCATGGTAATACCTGCTCCGTTTAGGCAGGTTATCCATATCCGTGTTCTGTATCTCCACATTGTAGATGGTCTTTTCTTCATCTTTGATATATACATCCAGACGGATTCCCTTGGCATCGCGGCGTATCTCTACGGTTTTCTCATAGGCGGAATAATCGATTCCCGTTACCTCCTTCCCCAGTATTTCTGAAAGTATCTTTTTGCACAGTTCCTCGTTCAGCATCACTTTCTGAAAAATAAAATTATCAGAAAGTCCTAATTCTTCCCACTTTTGTGTCATTATCCTCCTGATTCCGTTCCGGTACGGAGTTTTTATTCAAAACGTTTTGTACGCTTATAATATCACAAAATATATAAATATGTCAAATATTATTTATATTACGGGTCATATCTTTTTCTATACAACCAATATCCCATCCCTGTCCCCAGTGTATTCATAATCAGATCCTCCGTCTGGAACACACCGCACTGAAGCAGCAGCTGGGAAACTTCAATCAATAAGCTTCCCAGTAAACCTGCCAGCAGCGCCCATCCGGTTTTTCTCATTTTTTTCCAAATCATTGGTAAAAATATGCCCAATGGAATAAAAAAAACTGCGTTGGCAACGGCATATAACACAATATACTGCCACCCTCCGGGACTGTTAAAAGGAATCAGGTCAATTTCATGAACCCCACCTATAGGTCTGAGTAAAACTGATATCTGAATCAGTAAAACAACATATGCTCCAAGCACGGATTCTGTTAATATCTTTTTATATAAACATTTTCGCAGACGGTTTTCCTGCAATTTGGACATATAATATTTTTTTGTAATGAAATGTATGATAATTCCAACAATGATTGCCAGCGGCAGGGACATCAGAAATTTCATTGCCATGTCACACACCATCGCAAAAATATGGTCAAATATCATCTTATTTATTTCCTGCCTTATCATTGAACACTCCTTATAATATAAACTTGTCTCCAAGCCACATTATTTTAATCATCTGCTCTGACCGGTTCATATCTAATACTGTTTTTTATGTATATACGGCTTACAGAATATCTTTTGTAACTGCTTTTTTACTTTCTTTCTATATTTTGTGAAAATAAAATTTTCTTTTTTCTGCTTTTCCATATATCTCTCAACATTACGCTGTCTTCCATCATATTCTATTCTTCTTAAAAATAAATCCAACTCCCTGTTTTTCTCCAATGGTTTTCTCGCTACCACATCACCTTCATCTGAAGAAACAAAATATATTTTTATTTTTTCGCATTTCGAAACAACTTCATTATTTGCAATAAAAATAATGTCATTATCCTGATGAAAACTCTTTAACAATCCTAATATCTTATCATAATTTTGTTCTAAATAATCTATTTCTTCAAAACCCTTTTCATTGGAAATATATCTGATAAATAAAGTCGGTTCTTTTATATTTTGAAAGAATCGTTCAATGCGTTTCTTATATTTTTCATAAACAGACGGAAGTTGTTCTTTTAACGGTACATATTGATTAAAATCATGAAAAAATGCCATGCCGTATTCCATATCTTTATAATGGGATAATTCCATTTTGTTTTGATATAAATTTTCATATTTTAAGAAATTCTGAAACCGGGTTGTCAATGCCTTTTCAACGCCCTTCCATTCCGTAATGCACCAGTCAAAGGGAGAAGAGCAGTTCCTCAATCCTATGCGTTCTAATTCTAATGCAACAGAACAGAAATATCCCAGTGATATAAAATGTTTATATTTTTTCATTATTTATCCTCCCAATCTTTTCCAATATATGAAGGGCAAATTTTTTATTTAAAATCAACATCAATGCTATGCAAAACACGGTAGTTAAAATCACTGTCATGAGACTGCCGATATACGTTACCACACTAACCAAAATGGAGATAATAAACATTGAAATAAATTCACTCCATTTTATATGTAAAGTAAAGTATTTTTTTGAATGTATAATTCTTAATACAAATAAAAACAAATAGGCCGCAAATGTAGAAAAACTGGCTGCATATAACCCTATAAACTGTATTAACATTATATTAACAGCAATATTTACTCCTGCCGACGATACGGTAGATACGACACTGCGTTTCGTTTCTCTTGATATTTGATATCCGATACCTAAAAAACTGCTCAATGCACTAAAAACAGTACTCAAATACAGAAACCCTGTGTATTGCCATGCACTTTGATACTCTGTACTGACAAACCATCCTATCATTAATTTTGTGGCAGGTATTGCACAGATAATCAGAGAAAATATTAATGTATAATACTGCCTGAATACTTTACTGTAAAATGAATCTCTGTCAGGAGAATCATACTCTTTGATAACTGACTCCTGTAAAGCAAGATACACGATACCTGTAATTGTGGTAATAATTGTAGGAAACTTATTCGCAATTGCGTATATTCCATTATACGCAGTTCCCAAAAAAAGCAGGATTATATATCTGTCAGAAGAATGAACAATCCACCAGCTTAATGAATTTGGTATTAAAGGCAGCGAGTATGACAACATTGATTTTGATAATTTTGTATTAAACCGACACGTTAAAAAGCCCCTTAAGGATGGTTGCCGCATAAAAATAAACAGTATCGTAAGAATATTTGCCATGGTTTTGGAAATTAACAGCGCCTCTATTCCCATGCCTAACACAACAAGCCCCAGAATTTCTAAAAAAAGCAGAATCACACTGTTAATAATACCACTTAAAGCGTATACATGACTGTTCGACATTCCTCTTACGGCATTCAGAATTACCTGATAAATGGTAGAACTTCCGAGCATTGCCGCAATAAATCCTACATATTGAATATGAAACTTTACATTAATCAGCAAAAGAACAATAATTGCTAAACATGTAGTAAATATCACTGTTTTTATACAGTTAGATACTATTTCTATTTTGTTTCTTTTGCTGTCATCTATTAACCAACGATATATTCCTTCATCGTAAGAGCAGATAATAATTGGTAAAAATAAACTTATTGTTGTTAAGATCAAATCATAATATCCCAACTCCTCTGCCCCAATGTAATACGTATATACCAGTACCATTATGTAAGCTAAAATCTTAGAGCCAAAATTACCGACCGCATATATCATTGTATTTTTCAGTATTTTATTTTCCCGACTCACTGTCATTTATCCTCCTGACCGTCTTCAAACTTATCGTGTGATTTTCAGGAGCATTTATTTAAACACACGTTTTATTGCATTAACCGTTTCGTTACCTAATACATTTTTAATCTTATGCTTAAGATTATCAGACAGGTTCAACCCCTTATTTTTTTCAATAAGTAATTGATATGCTCCAGCTTCATCACTATCTTTCACAAACACCTCAAATAAAACCGGTTTTTCCGTTTCCCCACAAAAGTAATCCGCCTGTTTTGTAAAATCTTCCATATTGTTGGCTGAAAGATATTCGAAACCACATGTCCGGGCCCAGCCCTCTGCATTCTTATAATGTCCTTCAGCTGCAATGTATCTGCCAATACTGTGACTGTCTCCTCCATGTAATTTAAACTCAATCCCCCCATCATTATTTACCAGAAGGATTCTTAAATTATTTTT
Organism: uncultured Eubacterium sp.; assembly: GCA_904420085.1. Classification (GTDB taxonomy): domain Bacteria; phylum Bacillota; class Clostridia; order Lachnospirales; family Lachnospiraceae; genus Eubacterium_G. The sequence continues at coordinate 5,496 of CAJFUA010000023.1, forward strand.
TATATGTCGTATTCCAAGGGAATTCATGTCATAAAAGAAAGCTAAATCTCCTGTTACCATAAAACATAATTTATCTGTGGCAACACTCTGACCAATTAGGGTGGACATTCCTCCGTCAATTCCAAAAGCTCCCACATTACTGTAACATTCTATAGATGCATCCAATGCAAATAAATTCCATATTCTTAAGCTATTTAATATGGCAAATTGAATGATACTATTTGACGGCATGCGGCCGGATAAATACTGTGCAATCGCTGCATTCGAAAACGGTAATTCTATATCCGTGGACCTGCTCTCCGTCAAATTCTTCCATCGCTTGTAGAATTCATGGTTCTGTACAGACTTATCACTTTGTGCATCCAAAAAAGATACCAAAAAATTTTTCAAGCTCATTTCAAAGATTTTCGTCAATTTGTCATATGTATCAACTACATTCCCATCATCACAAATTCTCCAATGTTCCATATCTGCATATTCAACCCGCGACAGAACATTATACAGCGGATAGTCTCCTGTCTGCCCGCCTATGCTAATCACAACATTGGGTTTATATTCCTCGGCGAAATCTTTAGATTTCATGGTCAGCATGGCTAAATTTGCCTTTAAGGCATATTTCCCTGAATAATTGGATAAATGATTGGTATAAATCATCACATCATATTTTTCAGCAAAAGCATTCATTAATTTTATCTCCTCTGCTGAAAAAGGTCCGTGTTCTCCTACGACAACCATAATTCTTTGATTCATTAAATCCAGGCCCAAAACCTCTTCGCCGGTAAATCTCTGAATATGTCTCACTTGCGGTCTGACAGAAGTCAAAGGAAAATCTAACCATGGGATACACAACTGAACCGGTCCTTTTCCATGATGCGTCACTTCCAATATTGCTTCGTTTGCCACACGGATAGCGTGGAACTCATCATTTTCATCACTGATAAATGGCAGTTCAAATGATTTTTTTACGCAATCTTCTGGCAGAGATGTCTGATTTGGTGCCTGCATATATTCTTGATATGTAAATCTGGGATGTTTTGACATAGTTATAGCCAAAAGAGGAACTCTCTTATAATATGCTTCCGTCAGTCCCGGAACATAATTTCTTGTTGCCTGTGCACTGGTACATGACATTGCAATAATTTCTCCTGATTGCAGATACAGCCCGATTGCAAAATAGACGGCGCTTCTCTCATCTACAACGGAATAGCATTCAAAAAAATCGTCATCCTGTACCGCCTTTACCAAAGAAATGTTTGTTCCTCCCGGACTGATTACTATTTTCTTAATATTATTTTTTTTGAGTAAATTTACTACGATGTCAATACTTTTTTTGTTTCCTATCATTGAAATACAATTCTCCTATTCTTCAAATAATATATTTTATCCTTTTAACGTATAACCTCCATCAGCCAGTATGGTCTGTCCAGTCATAAAATTGCACGCATCACTTAACATAAATGCAGCCAGTTCTGCGATCTCTTCTGGCAGTGCCACTCTCTTTAAAATATTTTGTTCGCAGTATGTATTGTTTTTCTGCTCTAACGAAAACTGCTGCATCTGTGTTTTTACAACACCCGGAGCTATACCATTTACAATAACTCCATAACGTGCCATGTTCAGAGCCAGCCCCTGCGTCAAACCACAAACATCCCATTTTGACATACGGTATGGATAATTTGCAGCAACAAAGCCACCTTGTGAACTAATGTTAATTATTTTACGTATTTTTCCCGGTTCAAAATTTTTAATCCATTGTTTACAGATGAATTCACTCATAAAGAATGTTCCCCTGCTGTTTGTATTATATATCCGTTCCCACTCATTCCAAGAAACATTGGGAAAAAATTCTTTCGGCTGTACACCTGCATTGTTAATTAATACATCTATTTCTCCCCCAAAAATTTCTAAACATTCATTGAACTTATCTTCATAATTTTCCCTATCCGTTATATCCCATACGATATAATGTGCTTTAGCAGAATCGATTTTTTTTATCGCTTCAATAAGTTTTTTTTCATTCCTACCGGTGATAATAACTTTGGCTCCACAATTTACACATTTATCAGCAATGGCAAAGCCGATACCACTTCCGGCTCCCGTAATTAAAATTTTTTTTCCTTTTAATAAATCATCATAGTTCACATTAGAAACCGTAACCGTATTAATCCCTCCATATTTAAAAGTTTGGTTAAAAGACTTTACGGATAAATACAGTCTTTGCATCATTTTCCTAATCTTCATTTTTTACCCTCACTTACCTTTTCCAGTATCTGTCCTATATCATCTTTTAAAATCTCAATCAGTTTATCCGTAATTTCTGCTGATTTTCTCACTTCTCCATTAAGTTTATGATAATTATCCATGTATTCAATGGTTTTCTCTACTGCCTCGTCCGTCTCCATATGCATTCCGTCAATCATATATGAATAGTTATAGTTTCCAAACACCCCTTCAAATTTCTTACTGTATGCAAAAGGAATGGTTGCTACCCCGCTGGAAAAAGCACCTATGGTAGAATGCATACGTGCTCCCGTAAACACATCCATTGCGCTGATATAGTTTTTTGCTTCAATAGGCGTATGAAACTTCGGTGCAACAATTGTCTGCGGATACATTTCATGCAGTTCCTCACAGGCCAGACAGTCATTCTCACAGGGAACGCTTTCTGCAATCACATGAGGAATCAGATGAACTTCATATCTGCCATCTTCTACTAATTTTTTAATCAGTCTGATACAATATTCTTTATAATCCGTTTTTAATCCAAACTGATTATTTCCGGTATAACCTCCATTCCACAAAAGCATGGATACATTTACCCCTGCCTTGATTTTTTCACTTGTTATTTCTTCTTTATGATATGGCAGGCAGAAAGCCACATCCGTTACTGTTTTTACATGTACTCCTTTTATATGTTTCAATATTTCCATGGATTTCTCATCTCTGGAAAATACGGCAGATGCTCTGGTAATTATATATTTTGCCAGCTTTTTACTTAACCAATGTTTGTATGGCCCGTATGTCTGTGGCGCCAGCACCAGATTTTTCTTCTGTCTGATGGCGAGAAACTTTTCAAAAGATACCTTCAGCATACGTTTTACGCCGTAAATATCAGAAAAACTGTCTCCGCCCGTAAAGTCTATCACAAGACTGCAGTCTTTAATCTGCCTGTTTAACTCTACTAACTGTTTCACTTTTTTAAAGGAATAATTATATGTGGAAACCTCTGTCTTTCTTCCCGTAATCACATCCAATGCACCGTCGTTCATATGACGTATACTGTTATTAAAAAGAACATAGTGGGCGTCCATAATTCCTTTACTGCAGGCAATCTCATCAATAAGTTTTACCGCCGCATAACCTAATGCCGCAACCCCTTTATTTCCATTGTCTATATCAATTCCCATGAATCCTATTTTAAACATTTTTTATCAACCTCTTATCTCATGTGTTTCATCTGATATCCTTCGGGTATCATTCTCCATGCTTCTGATTTTTCCATTAAACCAGCCTATCATAAACGGCCAAACAAATTTCACGGTTTGTGAAAAAATTCCGGTTACTACATAGGTATATATCATCATTGCCACTGTAATGGCACACATGGCGCTGACTATATAAGCTTCTCTTCTATATTTTTTTCTGAATATCAGTGTGGCGTTAGATATATACAGCCACAGTATGGCGGCAATTCCCAGCAGACCACCTTTTACCAATATGGAGTAATAAGAGTTATGCAGTAATGCGATTCCATTATCTACAACCATATTGCCTGTAAAATTGTGGGGAATATATTGTATCTTTATATACTCACCAAATCCTGCACCCAGCAGCTGCACGGCAACATTTGATTCCATCCATTGTTTTGATGCACATTCCATCTCATAGGCTCTCCAATGATTCATTGCTTCCTCTGTGGAATCATATTCTCCATTGCTGTCAACCTCTTCAAAACTATACTGTAGTTTGTCAATAAACTGTGCCCGGATATCATTTGGTAATATTCTAAAAACAGCAAAGCCTGCCGCAGCCAACAATATTGCCATCGTTATCAGTCTGGTGACCGATTTGTTTTTATTTTCGGAAAAATATATATTTAGCAGCAGAATCACAGCAATCATTAAAAAAGTGACAATTAACTCAGTTCTTCCCAATGATACAATACCTTTTAACATCAACATAACAAGAATTATCATGTCTGTCACCCTGCTGAATATTATTTTTTTTCCTATTACCTTCTCTGACAGCATAATTGCAAATATAAGCGTTGTCTCATAGACCTGATTTCCCATGATGTTTCGAAAGACACTCAGGTCACTGACAGATGAAATCTGTGCCATCAGGCTGATAAATGAGCATACAGTAATAAGAAATCCGGAAATATATAAAGTTTTTGTAATGGACTTACCGTCATTTTTGTCATATTTATTATACAGGTATCCAATCATCATTATGATGATTGCAGGAAATGTATAAAAGATATCTTTTGCAACATCCCTTGTATTATTTGTCATCAGCCCTATGATTCCTGCCACAATAGCAAAAACCATATACAGGGGAAAACCATAAATCCGGGGAACGGTTGCCACCAGGCTGTGATTTCGTACCGACAGGTAAATCAGCCACACGACAGAAAGTATAAACAGCCACTGACCCGAAATACCATAATATGACAACAGGAGAAATCCCATAACCGGCCACACGATTTCATTATGTATATTGATTTTAATTACCATATTTTTATCTTCCCTTTACGATTTTTTTAAAAGCCAGATAATTAAACTTGCCTATTTTATATGTGATGCCATTCAGTATTTTCTGAAAGAACCCAATATGCAGATATTTATTCAGATAAATACATCTTCCCTCATATGCCAAATCAAGTTTTTTGCCCAACGATTGGATGCTTTTAGAAATACTGACGGAATGATTGTGTATATATTCGTACCTGTTAAGAATATAATTCTTATATTTTTTTTCCTTCAGTTTATAAGCAATGATGTTTTCTTCCCCGTATAGAAACGTATCCTCGTCAAACATCCCCACATCATCCATCGTCTCCTGCGATATTACAAAAAACGAACCCGGTATCACATCCACTTCACAGATTTCCTTTTCAAAATGGGAATCCGGATAACTTGTTTTCTTCAGATTGAGAATCCTCTTTAGCAGAATCAGATTTTCAAGAATGCAGTCAGAATACTTTGGCAGTTTCCAGCCATATCTGGTTCTGATTTCAGAATTGCATATCATTTTACAGGAAACCATACCTGTTTTCTCCCTGTTTTGCTCCATGAAAGCCTTTATTCCACCTAAACACATCTCATTCAACACAATGTCCGGATTGGATATTATGAGATATTCCGGCGAATATTTTTGTTTCGCATAGCGGATACCAAAGTTATTGCCACTGGCATACCCTTCATTTTTTTCGGTCTGAATCACATCAATTTTTTCATCCGCATGTTCAGATAATTTCTCAAAAGATACATCTGTGGAACAATTATCCACTACAATAATCTTATGAATACTCTGAAACTCTTTGGTATTGTTCAAAAACGTAACTGTTGTTTCCCAATCATTATAATTCAGTACAATCAATACAAAATTCATATTATTATTCCTTATTTTCCATTGCCTTTCGCAGAAATTCCAACGAGCCTGTTCTATATTCGTCTATAATCTGATTTATTTCCTCATAAACTATACTACATTTTTCGGGATTTGGAAAATATTCCGGACAAATTATTCTATCCCTGATGTGAAATTTATCCAAAAGATTGTATATTCTGGAATTCATGGAGGTACTGTTATTTTTATTGTCTCTCTCAAAGACAAAGAAATTTTTATGAAAAAGAATGGAAAAAGCGGCTCCATGAAATGAATCCGTGAATATACATCTGGCATTTTTAATCAGCCACACAAACTCTTTCGGCCCTACGTCAAGTAATTTTTCACCTGCTCCTGTATTATCAAAAAAATTCAGTTTCTGCTTGGCATAAGGAATATAAAGCAGCTTCAAATTGTTTTCCTGACAATATTTTTCTGCCTTTTTTCTATATCTTCGGCTATCCGAGAAAGAATAAAACAATACATATTTTCCCGGTTCTGCACCGTTTACCTGAGTATCGAAATCCCACACGGAAATGTCCGGCAGAAATACCGGATCCAAGACCACTTTTATTTCCTTATTTACTTTTTCCTGTAATATGTTTTTTGCATCATCTTCCCTGACGGAAATATAATCAAATGTGTTGATACTGTGTGCGATGGTGTCTCTTTCTTTTGCTGTTAACCTTCCTCTTCCGATACTTGCCCCGTAAGATATTTTTAATTTTCTCTCCGGCACAAAAGTCTGCAGAAAGCCGTTTCTGATACAATTCGGATTCCATACCTGATCGGAACCGCTGACATAACAGTCATATGCCTCAAGGGTATCTGCGATATTTTCATCCGTGTATTCCATCCTGTCATGATTCATGCATTCCTCCATAAATGCATCACATAATGTCAGTCTCCTCCGGATTTTTCTCTGTATGAGAAACGTTCCCTTTTCCAGACCCTTCTCTATTATTTTTGCCACAATCATCTTCGCTCCATACTGTTTCATCTGTTGGCGCAGTCCGCTGTATATCGGATTGATTCCGTCCTTATAGCGCAGTATGTCTGCCTCAGACTCCGGCAAGGCGTCTATTGTTTTTTTCAGGGCATACCCCTGAAGTAACCCTCCGTAATTATAATTTCCATAAAACAATGTCAATATTGCTGTCTTTTTCATATCATCCTTCTCTTTCTCTAATGCTGATAGAATTCCCGCATTTCTTTCGCATGAATCTCCATGGTTTTAATGTTCTGTCTGTCACATATATAAGCATTCATATCCTGTAACATCCCCGGTCCTCTGTCCAGCACTTCCTGAAGTTTAACCTTCATATCTTCCGGTGTGGCCTCGAATATAATCCCTGATTTGTAATCTTCCACCAGATCTCTGGCACCTACATTTTTGTTAATCATCACCGGCACTCCATAACTCAGCGCCTCCAAAACAGTAAACCCAAATGTTTCACGACATATGCTGGGCAGTACTAACATGTCAATGCTGTCCATCACTTGCGGCATCTCACTGTAATCATAAGGCTTATGTTCCACAATATAATCGCATTCGGACTGATTTCTGGAATATAAATGAAGTTCAAACCTGTCTTTATACGAATCCTGTAAACTGTCCAACACCTCTTTTAATACAAAAAAACCTTTTCTGTAACTTGCAGGACCCAAATACCCCAGTCTGATTTTGTCCCCATATTCTCTTTTTTTTCTTGCATCCGTTATATCTCCGTGGGTGATACTGATTGTTTTTCCATATGTATTCACTTGAAAATCTCTATATATTTTTTCTGTTGTGGTACTGTTAAAATGAAGTTTTGTCACAAGATGAAACATCTCTAAATAGTAATTTCGCAAGGTAACATAACGTTTGCTTTTTTCGGAATTGTCCGTTTTTGTGATGTCCGTATCTTTTTCCGGCATCTGTAACGGTTTATTATGATATTTTTTCAGTTTATTTAAAATTCTGCTTTTTTTCAAGGTACGATAAAGCCCGCTTTGCTGCATTCTGATTTTGTCTAATGATATCGCATTTCTATTACATTCTGCACATCCGGTACAGTTTTTATCATACGCGCAGCAGCTGCCATGATACAAAAGATTTACCCTTGGGCATAAACCAAAGAAATCATGCGATGTAAATACACTTTTTATATGGAGCTCTTTCGCAGCTTCCAAAAACTCTTTCGGAAGCCCCATCAATGTATGTAAATGTATCACATCAAAATGATTTTCCTTAAAAAACGAAACATAAACGCTCTTATCTGTAGGACAAATAAATGGTTCAATCTCTTTAATTCCCCTTAACAATGCTACAGGCATAGGGTTTACCAGTTCAAAACTCCCAAACCCTGCTTCATTTTTTCTTTTGACAATTCTGACTTCTGCCTTCTTTTTCATTCTCCCAGGCCACAGCATGAAAACCTCATCACCCTGTCGTTTCTGCTCAGTCATTAAATCCATACAATACTTTGTCAGTCCACCCCCGCCATATTTCTGAAATCCCAATGCATAATGTAGTATTTTCATAAATTTTTAAAACCTTTCTTATTAACATCATCTTATTTTGTTTCCTATTCCTGTCTGATACAGAAAATGTTTTATCTTATTTTTCATAAGATTTTTACCGCCATAATATTTCTTTCTGAATTCTTTTGAAAAACCTGTCTTTTGGTAATCTTTAAAAAAACGTTCTTTAAACTCCATCTTTTTCTGATAATCAGCTTTCTGCGCGATATCTTCTTCTCTTTCTTCCTCTGTCCGACTTCTATATATATATATATATTGTGTTACATTTTGCAGAAGTTGTTCCCCTTTTTCTGTATTTACAAATACCTGGGATTTCCCCCTGTCCAGTTTTTTGGGCTCTCTTTCTGCCGTCCATGCATCTGCTATTGTGATGTCACTTGCTCTGTTTCCTGCCGTTCTAAAATGACATTGATAGCAGGAATCCCTCATCATATAGTCACGCAGATAATAAAACATGTATTCATCCGTATAATGAGATTTTACATATTCTTTTTTATTTTCGAAACTTATCTTCATGCAGTAATCATGCCAGCCGTTACGTTTGTCCCTAAAATTTACATCTTTGACACCTGACTGAGATTTCATGGAAAGTGCATGCAGATAATCTTTCCAGACTTGTGGAGACGGCACTCCGTGACATACAAAATCCACTGTTGTCAGTTGTTCTGCTGAAATATTGGCAATGTTTAAAAACTGATGTAAACCTTTTACCTGACATGGCGTCCCCACGAACAAAACCTGCCTGCCGTTCATCAGGTCTTCTTTTACTCTCAGAAAATTGTCAGCCATATCGCTCTGTACATATTTGGAGCGCATCAGTTTTTTCATGTCTTCTACATTTTCTGCCCTCATATGCACCACGGAAAAATCTGTGTCAAATCCTGCTCCATATACAACTGCATTTTCCTGCTCTATCATATATTTTGCCAATTCATAAAAGATTCCACCGGAAGAACTGTTTTTTCTGACATCTTCTTTTTTTGTATAACATATATATGTAGATGTTTTCATTTTCTTTTTTCTCCAAATTTTTTTATTTGATTGGACATACTTTTCTACACAATTGACAGCCAATGCATTTCTCGGGAATGATAAACGGATACAAAAATCCCTGTTCATCTTGTCTCATCTCTATGGCTTTTTGAGGACATATAACAAAACATGCACTGCATCCGCAACATTCTGCTTTATCAATATATAATTCCGGTATTGTTTTTACATCTGACATTGTATACTTCCCCACCTTTCCTTCTGTCTCCCACAGTTTTCCGTTAACCGGATTTTTCCATTCTCTCAACAATATGGGTGATTGCCTTTCCCTTTTCCCGCCAGGTATATCTCTCTGCCAGCCTTTCAGCATTTTCACACATGGCATCTCTTTCTTTTCTGTCTGTTGTCCTGATGATTGCCTCTGTCAGACCCCCGATTATCTGTTTCCTGCTGTTTCTGTCAATGACAATGGCGTTACCTCCCATGGATTTAGTATAACCTCCGGTATCAATGCAAATCAAAGGTCTCGCCGCACCTAGGGAATCAAAAGCAACCGTCACTCCCCCCTCTTTCAGCGCCGGATTTATAACGACATCCGCCTGCCCCAGCCGGTTCAAATATTCCTTCTCCGATACCTGACCTGCCAAAATCACATTATCCGTCAGACCGTATTGTTCCACCATACGCTGTAGTTTGCTTTTCCATCTGCCGGTACCTAATATTTCAAGGTAAATATTTTTATTTTTTCTGACTGCTTTCCCAAAAGCCTCAATCAGTAAATCAAATCCCCTCCATGCATCTAATCTGCCAACTGCTAAATATTTTACTCTATCTGCCTGATATGTTTCATTTTTCTGAGAATTTTGATTGCAAACGCTTAATTTTTTTTCATCTACGGCTACATCTGTAAACAAAACTGCCTTTCCCCGATATTTCGGTAAAATATTTTCTATCATATTTTCTGATTTGCACAAAATAACATCCGCATTTTTACAGCGCTTTCTGAATCCCACATTGAGTGGAAGTAATTTTACCACCATACGCCTCGTCCACTCTATCAGTCTGGACTTTATATCGTAATGTTTTGAAAACATCGTCGGAATCGTATCGGTTCCTCCCACCGGCCCCCAGATAAAATGCCGTTTCATTCCATACCGGCTTGCCGGCCACAATGCGTTTCCATAAGTTAACAGATGATATATTTCTATGTGATTTTTCTGCATCGTCTTTTTGACAAACCTGTTACTCCCTATCTGCCATAAGCAGTAATAGACTCGGACTCCCCGCAGACCTTTTTTCCAACGGCGCATCCATGACGGCAAATCATAATAGATAAACGTAATATTGCGATCATCCGGATTTCTTTTCATCCATTTTTCTATATTCAATTGATTGCTTTTTCTAGTTAATACCCATAAATCATATTGGCGGGACATCTCCATTATCCAGTGCCAGCCAACTCCGATTTCCGAGCCCTTCTCCGGCTCGCATGCATAGGCAGATACGAATATTTTCTTTTTTTCCATGCTGATACCTTATTTCTGATTCAATGTTTCTCTGCTTACCTTCTTCTTAAACATTTATAGTTTTTATTGTAAATTTTTCCAAAATAAAATAAACCGCCTCTTCTGCCATCCTTTCCGGTTCTTTGGATGCATCTATGACAATAAACCGCCTGTCCTTTTTTGCCAATTCTTCATATTCTCTACACTGCCGTCTGATTTCCTCCAGACACAATTCCTGTTTTCTCTCATATATGGTCTCCGGTTTTGTCTGTAACAGGAACATAATCTGTGGTTTGGGCGTCAGAGACACCAAAAATTTCCTCCATCCTTTTGGCAGATTAATTTTTGAGCGCCGGGGATCCACAATGAAATCATAACTGTATCTGTCGAAAATTGTAAACCGGTCATACTGCACATTTTTTCTGATGACTTTCTGCCACCCCACAATATAATCCGCCATATAATATGCCATTCTGAAAAAGGAACTGATCCTGTTTGCCGGTTGATTCCGGTGGGGATTTCTCCAGTCTCTGTCCTGTTCCATCATACCGACTTTTTCTCCGACCGCTCCCAGGTTTGGAAATACGGTTGGTCTGAAATGACGCAAATCACATCTTTTATCTTCCGGATCATTTACGTAATAATAGTTAATCTGCTGCTGCATCCGGTTTATAAACGTTGTCTTCCCTGCTCCATCCGGTGCCGCAACACCTATGACTCTGGCATACTTTTTATAACTGAAAAGGATCCGTCCGGCTTTTCCCCAGCCAAATGCCGCCACATTCATCAATGTTTTTACCGGTCTTTTCTTTTTGACATATCTTTTTAACCGTCTGGTCAACCCGCCTGACATACGGATAACAAATGCAAAATCCTGCTGAAGTATTTTATCCACAAGCAAAACTGCAAAATCTTTGTCTGTTATTATTTCTAATTGTTCTAAAAACTCCTGTTTCTGCCGGCTGCATGTATCATACAGTTTTTCCCTGTATTTTTCTTTCAAAACCGGTGTTTTATAACCAAACAACTTGTACACCAGTATCATCAGTGCATCAAAATCTTCTTCCAATACCCGCATTCCTTTGTAATCCTTTGTATGCTGATATAATTCTTCAAAGGTAAAGACTTCATAGCCTTTTGCCGAATAGCCTTCAAGAAGATCGATATGTATGCCCGTTTTATTTTCTAAACTTATACCATGAAAGCAATGCAGTTTGTGAAAATCCGCCTGATAATAATAGACCAGACCATAATCCGTGTATGCCGCCTGAAGAATCTTTTTTGCTTTCTCAAAGTCACGAGGCTCTACGACAATATCTACATCTTTCGCATGATTTGTGTCCGGCAGTCCCTCATAATTACGCAAAATAAAATATTTAATTTGTTGTTTTTTTAACTTTTCCACAATTTGTGAAAACACTTCTGCGCATATTTTATTCCACATACTGCTCTCCCAATCTAATAAAGATTCATAATTTTATCATAGGATTTCAAATTTTCCTCCACGTCAAAATCATTTACAATGTTTTCATTGTACCTGACCAGCCGTTTCTTATCTTTCAGGCTTAAAACAGCCTCTTTCAGAGATTCCGGCTCCGGCTTTATAACGATACCAAACTCATTGCCTTTCAGTAAATCCTTGGCTCCCACATTTTCTGTGACAAGCACCGGAACTCCGTAACTCAGTGCTTCTAACACCGTATACCCAAACGTTTCATACCATATGCTGGGGGCTGCCAGAACATCTGCATTTTGAAATATTTTTTCAAGTTCATCGTACTGATACTTTGGCCGGATGATGGCATATGGGCGATGAATGGTATGCCTCCCATATAAATAAAGCGTAAACCATTGTTCTCCTCTATTCCATAACGCATCCAGTACCTCAATTAACATACGATAGCCTTTGCTTTCAATTGCCGGCGACAGATAGGCTATTTTTACTGTGCCAGTGAACGTCTTGACCTTCTTATTATTTTTAATATCTTTATGAGAAATAGGAATCACTGCGCCTTTCTTTGCGATTCCCGGAACATAAATATTATAAATTTTCTGTGCCATATGGCTGTTAAAGTGAAACACATCCACCATCTGCAGCATATCCATATAGTATTTTCTCAGTTCCAGATAGTCCCGGCTTCTGTCTGTTTCCTTCTTTTCATTGCCTGCGATATGTGCCTCCTGAAAAAAACGTTCTCTCATATTTTTTCTAAGAAATCTTACCGGTCCCCAGTCTTTTATTTTTCTGTATATGGGCGACTGCAGCAGTATGATTTTTTTCATATCCAGCGCATTGGCATTACATGCCGTGCATTGCGTACAATGTTCTACGTCTTCGCACACTGCACCGTTATGAAACATGGTTAACTTCGGACATATGCCAAAATAGTCATGGGAAGTAAATAGGATTTTTATCCCCTTCTTTTTTGCCTCTGTCAAAAACTCCTTGTGCAGTCCCATCAGCGTATGGATATGTATGACATCCGGCTGAAACTCCTCAAACAACCGGCGGTAGCCTGAAGGATTCACACAATCTGATGTGTATTTTTCCATCTGCCTGATTCCCCCGTTTAATGATATCGGTAATGGATTCAAAATTTCAAAATTTTCAATTTCTCCGGTTTTAGCTTTTCTAATTTTAATTTTTTTACTCAGCACGGGAATTTTTCCCGGCCAAAGCAATGCCACTGTCTCTCCCGCTTCTTTCTGCCGAAGTATCAAGTCGATGCAAAACTTTGTCATGCCACCGGTGCGATAGGGCGGCAGCCCCAATGAATAGTGTAGTATTCTCATGATTTCTAACCTAACAATTCTTTATATATCTCTTTCATCTGTGATACGGAGATTGCTTTATCAAACTCCATGGCTTTATGAACGCAATTTTTTTTCATGCTTTCCCTTACGGTCTTATCAGATAACCGTTCTAAAGCATAGGCATACTGTTCCACATTATAAGGTTCACATAAATATCCTGTTTTTCCGTCTTCCATATAATCTAAAATACCTTGGACGCCTGACGCCGCCAATGGCACTCCGGCTGTCATCAGTTCAATTCCTGCCAGCCCTAATCCCTCTCTGGTGGACGGAAATGCTCCTATATCTGCACAGTGACATATTTGTGGAACATCACTTCGAAGCCCCAGCAGTCTCAGATTCACATGTTTTTCTTCTGCCAGTTCCTTAAGACAGGCAGAGGTTCCTGATGCATTCATATCATTGCCGCAGATAACATAAACATATTTGGAAGTATCTAATTTTCCCAACGCCTTAATTATAATCTGATGATTTTTTCTGACAGACAGTTCTCCGATGGAAACAACCATAAGTTCTTCCTCTTTTATCCCCAGTTCTTCCCTATATGCTTTTCTGTCAATTTTTGTATCCAGTATTCTTTTTGTGTCAACTCCTACACCATTAATATATCTTACACTGCCGCACTTCATGGTTTTTGCGGCATGATAATCTTCTTTATTAATCGTAATAATCATATCTGTTCGGCGTGAGAAAAATTTTTCTACGTTATAATAAAGCATCCATGATTTTTTTCCGGAACCTTTATGGAAAAAAAAGCCATGGGTTGTATAGACGATTTTGCATCCCTTTTTCCTTAATTTCCCGGCAGCCATTCTTACGACGGCTCCGGCAATTGGTGTATGAACATGAATCATCTCATACTGATTTTCTTTCAGCAGCTTCTTAACCTGTCTGTATGCGGTAAATGTCTCCTTTGACACAGGTGCGTTGGAAGAAAAAGATATTTGATGAAACTTTGTCCCAATCTCCTGAAAATATTCGTGTATGTTTTCTGCTCCCGGATGATCCGGATTGGCGGCACAGTCGACCTCATACCCCATTTCCTGTAATGTCCGGATATCATTTTCTAAAAAACTTCTAATAAATCCGGCTAATGCCGTTATTACCAATACTTTTCCCATGTTCTTCTCCTATGCGGCTCTGTACTCCCATCTGTTGATTAGATATTCCAATATGGCAATCCACCTGCCGTATTCCTTATCCACCACTTTATTTCTGCGGATTGTTCTTTTTTTATAAAACCCAATGATATCTATGAGATAACACATATATGTAAAATCTGCATCATGAACATACTTTTCTATCAGTTCTTTTTTCTTCTCATACAACAAAATGGTCTGTTTTCCATCATTTCCACATCCCAACAATGACATTTGTGTCAGATAGTGAAATATATCAATATAGCAGGGTTTACTGAAACTGCAGTATTCAAAATCAAACACCTGCAGTTCTCCATCTGCATAATAGACATTCCACGGTGTATAATCCCCGTGAGAAAATCCATACTCCTTTTCCTTCCCTGCAAGTTCCTTTTCGATGATTCGGATTGCCCTGTTTAATATCCTGCCGTCTCTGTCTTGTGCCTGCTGCTCTTTCACATATGTTACATTGCGGTAGAAATCGGTCTTTTCATACTGCATTGTTCTTTCTGTAATCTCATTCATATTTTTAACAAAATCCGTATGACGTCTGTCAAATACAAATTGTACCTTTTCATTCACAGATTTTTTAGTGCTCTGTGCAAACATGATTTCCCGGCCGTTTTTCATCTTCCATAGGATACGGGGAATGTTGCATACGCCCTTATCTCTCAAAGTTTGTAATGCTTTCATTTCCTCTTGAAATCTCTCCCCTGCTTTTCGGTTTTTTGTAATTTTCAGATAGGTAATAATATGATTTTCGTTATAAACCTGCAATGTCAGTTTGTCATTTTCCTCCGCAGAAAAGTCACCCATATAACCTGCAACAGAATACTCTGCGCCCTCTCCTATGCTTTCATCTAAATATTTTTGAATCTCTATCTGCAGGGAAAGCTGTTTTTTTTCTGCCCTAATCAGTCTGCGTATCCATTTTATTTTTGCAAAGAAGGGCAGCATTTTCTTTAGTATGATCCCTTTCTTCGTTGTGGGCTGATACATCCCTAATCCTGACCTGATATGCTCATAAGGTAAAATCCATATTTTATCCCTGTGCTCAAAAATAATATAATATTTATTCCCGGGCAAAAACACATCACCCAACAGCTCTCTTTGTTCAAATATTGGTACTGTTTTTTTTCTTAATTTCGTTTTTATCTTAACTGATTTCGAAGCCATATTTCCACCCTGCGAACTCTGTCTCTCCCGATTATTTTCATCAAAAATTTTCTAATTCCCTGTAGCAGCGGCCTGACTGCCCGAATCCAGATTTTATTCGTCCCCCTGCGTTTTTCTCTGTCCGTCATCCAACTGTTGTCACACCAATGAATTGCACAGGTTTTTTTTGTGATTTGAAACTTATCTTTACCCGTTTTTTTAGGATAGAAATATTCTCTCGGGAAAATATGAAAACCCCCGCAATTCTGTTCACTGCCATTCCTCCGCAGACCTTCTTCTGTCATAATATCTGTCAGCAATGATACATTGGCTATGATATCCATGTTTCCGTCTTTTTGCAAAAAAGAATGATTTTCGTAATACGACATCATTTTTTGAATCATCGGATTTTTCGGCGGCACGGCAATAACCGCAGTTCCCAGAAATTTCTGCCGTTCAAAACCTACAATTCCCATCGGCCCGTCCAACATGGGAATCTTCTTCCGCAATTCCACATCAGTATCCAGATATATCCCGCCATATTCATATAATACCTTCGCCCGGACATAGTCGCTGACAAATGCATATTGTTTTTGGTTATACGCCTGACGGCAGAAATTGCAGCAGGTAATATCAAAACTTTTTTCATTCCATAATTGAATTTCATAATCCGGAAAAAATTTTTTCCATTCTTCTATAAAACGTTGATTTCTGTCCGGTATTTTTTTATCTCCAAACCAACAGTAATGTATCATTCGGGGTATCATGTAACAATTTCTCCCTGCTTCTAAATACGCAAAGTGACCAGAAATATTCCTTCTGGCCATTTTTATCCCTTATTTATTCTTAACAAACAGTTCCTCGTACCGGTCCCTGATGTATTCCCATCTGTAAAACTTATCAATTCTCTCTTTTGCCTTATTTCCCAACTTCCGGATTTCTTCTTCTGACATCTCATCTGCCTGCTCTAACGTCCGTGCCAGCAATCCATACTCATGGGTCCAGTATTTTGCTCCTTCTTCTGCCACCTCTCTGTTAAAAGAGACCCGAAACAGCAGGTTTAAATCCGTTCTTCCTAAAGCTTCCAGAAGACTTGGATTGGTTCCGCCTACAGAATGTCCGTGAAGATAACCGTATGCTTCTTCCCTGATTTTCTTTAATAACTGCTGGTCATATACCGTTCCCACAAATTTAATTCTGTCGTCCCGGTCGAAATGCAGTTTTTCCAGTAACTGGTCATAAAATGAATTTCCGTCATAATCCGTGATAAGTACCAAATCTTTCTTTGTCTTTGATTTCATAAACTCCCGAATCATCACCTCAAAATTGTTTTCGGGAACAAATCTTCCCACAATCAGATAATAATTTTTTTGCGAGATGTTAAATTTTTGAAACCAATCCACCACTTTTTCATCATCGTCAGCCAATACGGAAGCGCTGGTCTCTGCTCCATAAGCGATAAAGGTTGTCTGTGGATGGTATTTTTTGTAATCTTCCCTGATATATGCCTCAATGCCTTTGCTGTCACATATCAGCAGATCTGCATGTTTCACCATCAGTTTTTCGGACAGTTTCCAATACTTTCTTACCGGAGCGCTCCACTTTGCCCGTTTCCACTCATGACCGTCCGGGTTTACATAAAGTTTTCCTCCCAGCTTATGTATTTTCTTTTTCAGTCTTCCGATAAAAGGTCCGATTCTACATGCCAGCACATAGATAACCGGCTCTTTAATATGATGTTTTTCTATAAATTCCAGACTGTACCGAATGGCATCCACATCATAAAAGATAGCCTTTGCCGGACCGTTTACCCTCTGCTTAATATCAAAACAGTGCGCATCATTGTATTCGTAATCCCTCTGACTTTCATCATAATGGTTTCCATCAACAATTCTTGCCACATGGTACTGTATGTCGTCACTTTTTTTATATTCCGTCAATTTATCTACGAATGTCTCAAATCCGCCGTATCTGGTGGGGATTCCCTTACATCCTACGATAAAAACATGCTTCTTTGAAACATCTGTAAAATTTTCTTTCATTGTTCACTCTAACTCTTCATTCTTAATTTTTTCTGTCTGCTGTTGATTTCCATACCGTTCTTCCATCGTTCCATATAATTAACTTTGGGGCGGTACCCATGATTTACTGGGAGCCGTCTCTCTTTAATACAACCAGAACTGTTTTCAGCAGTATCTTTATATCCAATCTGACGCTCCAGTTATTTATGTACTCATTATCCAGCTTTACGATTTCTTCAAAATCCGTAAAATCACTTCTGCCGCTGACCTGCCATATTCCCGTCAGTCCCGGTTTTATCGCCAGCCTGCTCTTATGATGCAGCTCATATCTCTCATATTCATCCATCGTCGGAGGACGGGTTCCCACCAGACTCATATCGCCTTTTAAAATACTCCAGAAATTTGGAAATTCATCAATGGATGTGGACCTTAAAAAATGTCCCAGACCTTTTTTGCTGCCGTCCGGTCCGCTGCCGATAATTCGCGGATCCTTATCTAGTTTAAACATCAGACCGTCCATTTTATTGTCTGCCATATACTCTTTTTTCCGCTCTTCCGCATCTGCATACATGGAACGGAATTTATAAATCTTAAATATTCTTCCGTTTTTTCCGGCTCTCTCCTGTCCAAAAAATACCGGTCCTTTCGGGTCGGCAATTTTGATGGCCGGTGCCACAAAAATAAATAAAATACCGGTAATGAGGCAGCCTACAATTCCTGCACAGATGTCCAATGCTCTTTTCAGGAACAACTGATAGGATGTGACCACTTTTGTACTGGTAGTCATTACATCCAAACCGTTGATGTGGCTAAAATATACATTGGGAAAACCTTCCCCCAGATTATTAACCATAATATGTACGATGACTCCCATCGACAGAAATTTATTGGCAATTCTCCCAATCTCCTCGCTCCTGCCCGTGTCCAGGCAGAGCACCACACTGTCTACCACGTTTCTGCACACATACTCATAGACTTCCGTCCCTCTGCTGACAATGGGAATGCCTAAAATCTGCTTTTTATCCGTGGTATTTTCTTGCAAAGCAATTCCTACAATGTTAAAACTTTTATCCGGTCCGCTCTTTATTTTTTCAATGGCATGTTCCACACCGTCTTCATCAGCAAGAATCAATATTTTTCTGTTATCTGTCTTATCTTTTCCACGTAACTCATAAATCTTTTTCATAATAATGTGAAACAGATATTCTGCTATGGTATTCAAAAAAAAGAATCCCATTAAAATAGTTCTGGAATATGTATCTCCCATCTGCATCACAAACAGATACGCAAGCAGCAGACCAAATAATTCGATATTGCACACCGTGACAATGCGCAGTTCATCAAAATATCCTCTTTTCAAGATTCCTGAATAGCAGTTTGTAAAAAATGCAATACAAAAATGAAGTATCGTCGCCACGATTGCTATCATACGATAGTCAGATACAGCATACATATTGCCAAATCCCAGCCGTATCCAGTAAGCTGCTAAAAGCATTAGATTCAAGCACAACACATCAGCGAGAATAAAATCCCAATGTTTCAGCCATCCACTCTTTTTAAGATGCATCTATCTTCTCCCTCTCCTGTACGATTTTCCCCCCCTTAAAAAACTCTAATGCCATTCTAACTTAATTAACATTTAATTGCAAATATTAATTATAATTATACTTTTTTTGTCAGAAAAACCGCTTTTTTCCACTTTAATACTTCCTTGTGACACTTTTAATTTTGTCCTTTTTGTAAACTTTTGTAACTGAAATGTTAAATGTTTTTTGTGGTTATTGTTTTTATTTAAAGAGAAATATAATATACATAGTATCATTAGTGTTAGGAGTGGTTTCAATGAATTGGCGAGATAAGTTTACAAATTTTATGTATGGGAGATATGGTGTTGACCAGCTTTCCAGATTTATGCTGATTGCAATTTTTGTTCTTTGCATTTTATCTATATTTGTACGGATACAGTTTTTAAGCATACTTATCTTTGCCCTGATTATCATTATGTATTTTCGTATGTTTTCTAAAAATATTTATAAAAGAGCCGCCGAAAATGAAAAGTACCTGCAGTTTGTCGGAAAATTTAAAGGCAAAGGCTTTCATGGTGCATCGGATTTTGCAAAAAATGCCGAACAGCGGAAATATTATAAATTTTTTAAATGTCCGGGCTGTTCCCAAAAAATCAGAATTCCGAGAGGACATGGAAAAATTGAAATCCGCTGTCCGAAATGCAACACAAAATTTATTCGAAAGAGTTAGCAGAATATGTTTGGCTATGTAGTTATCAACAAACCTGAATTAAAATTTAAAGAATTTGACATTTACCGCGGCTATTACTGCGGTTTATGCCGATCATTGAAAAAGCGTTACGGCATCGCCGGTCAGATAACACTGACCTATGACATGACTTTTCTTGCGCTGCTGCTTACCGGCTTATACGAGGCGGAAATTTCCGAAGAGAAACACCGGTGCATCATGCACCCGATGAGCAGACACCTGATGCTCCAAAGCAAATATACGGATTATGTGGCCGACATGAATATTATTCTGGCTTACTATAAAGCTTTGGATGACTGGAAAGATGAACACAACATTCTCAAACTGGCTTTTTCCTCTCTGTTAAAGAATAAGTGTCATTCTTATCAGGAAAAATCTGCTGCCATATCTGCTTTACTGAATCAGTTACAGAAATACGAGCAGGCGGGGGAAACCAATATTGATGTTGTGGCGGGAACTTTCGGCAAAATCATGAGTATTGTCTGTACTCCCCACAGAGACCGGTGGGCACCCAATTTGAAACGGCTGGGATTTTTCCTTGGCAAATTCATATATATTCTGGACGCTTACAAGGATATTGAAAAAGACATCAAAAAAAATTCCTACAATCCTTTTAAAAACATTTGTAAAGAGACGGATTTTAATGATAAGATAGAAAAGATGCTGACTATGATGATGGCAGAATGTTCCAGGGAATTTGAATATCTGCCTATTCTGGATAATGCAGACATTTTAAGAAATATATTATACGCAGGAGTTTGGACAAAGTATTATGAGTGACCCATATAAAGTTTTAGGTATCTCCAGAGATGCCACAGACGAAGAAGTAAAAAAAGCATACAGAGACATGAGCAGAAGATATCATCCTGACGCCAACGTCAACAATCCCAATAAAGATAAGGCTGAAGAAATGTTTAAACTGGTTCAGCAGGCATATGACCAGATTATGGACGAGAGAAAATACGGCGGAGCCGGATACGGTGGTTATGGAAATGCCGGATACGGCACCGGTAACTCCGGAGATTTCGGCGGCTTTGGCGATTTTGGCGGTTTCGGGGGCTTTGGTGGTTTCGGCGGTTTTGGCGGCAACTCCGGTGGCTTTGGCGGCGGTTCCTATACCCGTTCCTCTGCCGGTCAGGACCCTCACTACACTGCCGCTTCCAATTACATTAACAGCGGTCATTATCAGGAGGCGTTAAATGTACTGAACAATATTGAAAACCGTACCGCCGAATGGTACTTTTTAAGCGCCGTTGCAAACAACGGCGTGGGAAATAACGTACTGGCTCTTGATTTTGCCAAGACTGCCCTCTCAATGGAGCCTGACAATTTAACCTATCAGCGGCTGGTTCAGTCATTGGAAAATGGCGGCTCATGGTATTCCGGGCAGCGTACTTCTTTTGGCGGTGATTCCGGCAGTATGTACTGCTGTTCCAATCCGTGCGCCACACTATGTCTCTTAAACCTCTGCTGTCATCCTTGCTGATTTAACGAAAATAAGAGGGGTAAAAAGCTTTCGTAACCAAAAGTTTTTTGCCCCTCTTTCATTATTTCAATCCATATTCCAATAATGTTTTTGCATCTTTAAAGCGATGTTCGTCTGACGACTCTCCCAGTACCACGCTGATACACTCTGTATCATCTTTCTTACCTGCACAGACGAGACATTTTCCCGCCCCGTCCGTACTGCCTGTTTTCAGTCCGACACAATACTTATAATAAAAATCACTGTTTTTGTTTAACAGTTCGTTGGTGTTTGTCCATGTCCGCTTCAGTGTTTCAGATGTATAACTCTGTCTGCTGCAAATCTTTGCAATGGTTTCATTGCCGTAGGCTTTGATGGCGATTTTTGATAAATCGCTGGCCGTCGTGTACTGATTTTTTTCGTCATAACCGTCCGGGGAAGTGAAATGGGTGTTTTCCAGTTCCATATCCCTTACATTTTTGTTCATCTCCAAAACGAACCGCTCCACACACTGTACCTCTGTAAATTTCTTCCCCTCGTTGGCAATATTGTTGTTAAAAATCGCTTCTCCCGTAACTTTTGCCAATATATAGGCGGCGTCATTCCCTGAGCAGATGAGCATTCCGTTCAGCAGTTCTTCCACGGTAGTCACCTGACCTTTGGAAAATCCCGCCTTGCTGGAGTCTGCGGCAATCATGTTCACTTCATTTCCTATAGTCACCACATCATTTAAATTCATCACCTGAAGCACGGTCAATGCCGTCATCAGTTTTGTGGTGCTGGCCGGGCTTCGTTTTTCATTCATGTTTTTTCCATAAAGAATACTTTTTGTTTTCAAGTCCACCAGAACTGCCGCTTCTGCATTTACCTGTTTGTGGAATCCTCCGGTGTTTTCCGTATAATTTACCGGATGTAAACTATAATCTGTCCACGGATTTTTTTCACTGATTACATAATTATCGTGAATAAAATCCTCCACCACCACAGCGCTGACCGCTTTTGCCGGCTCATTACTTATTTTTGCTTCACTGCCTATGTTCAGTCCCCAATTTACGGTAGCGATAATCAATCCTACTGCAATTACAGCACTAAATATAAGCTGTATTCGTCTTTTCATGGATTATCCTCCTATGAAACCTGTAACTAGTACAAATCCTCCATTGTAAATATCGGTTTATCAAATGTAATACTTTCCCATTGTGGTTCTGCCGTAACAGTATTCTCCGTTTTCCATTTTTTATACGTTTCGTCCGGCAGATTTTCATCTGCAAACGCCATAACATTTTCGATTTTTTCTGCAATGGTCTGTTTTTCAAAAACTTTTTTTAAACGCTCCCTGCTGATTCCTATTTTGGATAACAGTTCTCCGTCCGTCTCTTTATAGTAATTATCCAGTTCAATTTCCATCTGCTCCTGCTCTTCTGCAGACAACGCCACATTGTATTCTTTTTGACAGTTGTACATACATTCTCTTCTGCAGATGTCATCCAATACGGTACTCTTTACCATCGCCTCCATGGTAACACCATTTTTTGTCTTTTTGTCCCAGTCAATCTCTTTGCCTTCCGTTAAATAATAGGTTTCGTATGTCCCTTGGGCAACATAGGCATAATATTTTGCCTCGTCCAGATATACATTGATTTCACCGGCATGAATTGCCACCGTATCTTCCGCACTTTGGGTTGTGGCTTCCTGCTCCTTTTCATTTCCTCCACAGCCCACCAGGCTCAGGCAGAGCGCCAGAACAAGGCATCCGCTGATAAGCCAATTCCATTTTTTTAATTTCTTCGGGGGAAATTTTTGATGCATCACTTTTTTTCTTAACTGTACATTCGCTGATTTCACTTTAGGTACCTCGTTTTCCTTTCGTTTCTCAGTGCAGTGTAGACAATGATTCAATCAACTGCCTTGCCAGTTCTATCACACCCTCGTTCCCCTGTTTCGGCACAAACTCAAATCCCGGATTTTCTCCCGGTATGAATTTTAATCTGCCTTTATATTCTCTGATTAAAATCGGAATACGGTTTACATCCACTTTCGCCTTCTTCCACATAGTCAGTTTCAGCCGTTTCCTGTCTCCCGATATTTCGGTTACGTATTCCTTATGAGCCGCCGCTTTCAACAAAACGACCTGCAACAGATTTTCCACCTGACTTGGTATATCGCCAAACCGGTCCAGAAGTTCGTCCTGCATATCCTCATATTCTTCTAAGGTCTCAATTTCCGCAATCCGTTTATACACATCCATCTTGGTGGATTCATTTTTAATATAGGATGCCGGCACATATGCATCGCACACCAGATCCACCTTGGTCTCAAAGTCGTCCGCCACCTCATTGCCTTTCAGGGCTTCAATGGCCTGATTCAGCATTTTGCAGTATAAATCATATCCGATGGCTTCCATATGCCCGCTCTGCTGTGCGCCCAGCAGGTTTCCGGTTCCCCGGATTTCAAGATCCCGCATGGCGATTTTCACACCGGAGCCAAGTTCCGTAAAATCTCTGATGGCACCCAGTCTTTTCTCTGCCACTTCCGTCAGCATTTTATTTCTGCCATACATGAGAAATGCATATGCCATACGGTTTGACCGACCCACGCGGCCTCGTAACTGATACAACTGGGAAAGCCCCATTTTCTCTGCATTGTGAATAATCATTGTATTGGCATTGGAAATGTCCAATCCCGTCTCTATAATGGTGGTGCACACCAATACGTCAATGTCTCCGTTGACAAAGTCATACATAATCTCTTCCAGCTGCCGCTCGCCCATCTGACCGTGGGCAAATGCCACATTGGCTTCCGGCACCAGATTCTGTACGGTCGCCGCCACGTCACCGATATCCTGTACCCGGTTATGCACGAAATACACCTGTCCGCCCCGGGCCAGTTCCCTGTTAATGGCGTCTCTTGCAATTTCCTCGTTATATTCCATGACAAAGGTCTGAATAGGCATTCTGTCCTGTGGCGGTTCTTCCATCACACACATATCTCTTATTCCTATGAGGCTCATGTGAAGAGTTCTTGGTATCGGCGTTGCCGTCAGCGTAATCACATCCACATTTTTCTTTAATTCCTTAATCTTCTCCTTATGTTTTACGCCAAACCGCTGCTCCTCATCGATAATCAGCAGTCCCAAATCTTTAAACTTTACATCTTTTGACAGAAGCCTGTGGGTTCCGATAACAATATCCACATATCCCTTTTTCAAATCTCTGAGATTCTGCTCAATATTACTTTTCGTCCGAAATCTTGAGAGCATTTCCACTCTCACCGGAAAATCCTTAAATCTCTGTTTGAAGGTTTTGTAATGCTGCTGCGCCAGAACCGTTGTAGGAACCAGATATGCCACCTGCTTATTATCCTGAATCGCTTTAAACGCCGCCCGGATGGCTACTTCCGTCTTTCCAAATCCTACATCGCCGCAGATTAACCGGTCCATGATTTTTTTGCTTTCCATATCCTGTTTCACATCCCGGATGGCCGCCAGCTGGTCTTCCGTCTCCTCAAAAGGAAACATCTCCTCAAATTCTTTCTGCCACTCCGTGTCCTTGGAAAATTCGTACCCCGTACCCTGCTGTCTTACTGCATAGAGTTCTACCAGTTCCTTTGCAATGTCGGCAACTGCTTTCTTTGCCCGTCCTTTGGTCTTCGCCCATTCCTGACCGCCCAGTTTATTCAGCTTCGGCGGTTTCGCCTGAGAGTCCGCATACTTCTGTATCATATCCAGCTGAGTCGCCAGAATATAAAGGTTACTTCCCCCGGCATACTCAATTTTAATGTAGTCTTTCACCACATGGTCCACTTCGATCTTTTCGATACCTCTGTAGATACCCAGTCCGTGATTTTCATGAACCACATAATCACCGATGTTTAAATCTGCAAAACCGGATATGGCGGTGCCTTTATACCCGTGTTTTCTCCGCAGTTTCTTTTTGCGCTGTCCGAAAATATCCGTGTCGGAAATGGCTGCAAACTTAATCATCGGATAGATGAAGCCTTTTCTCAGACTTCCTTTTACAATCATCACTTCTTCCTGCGCCACCTGTCGCTCTCGGTCTTCCTCATAAAAGGCGCTGATCTGAAATTCCCTCAAATCCTCTGCCAGTCTCCTTCCTCTGGTGGAAGAAGAAGTCACAAGCAGTACTGCGTATTTCTGCTTTTTATATCGTTTTAAATCCTCTACCAGCATCTCAAATTTGCTGTTATAAGGACTGATGTTTCTGGTGTCCACCTCCACAAATCCGTCTGCCTGAAATGTCTTTAATTTCTGGGCAATGGTGGTAAACAGTATTTTCTGACGGCTGTTTATCTTCTCAAGAATCTCATTTTTCTGCCACAGAATATCTGTCTGTCCTGCCAGAACATATCCCTTTTCCAGACGGTGGCTCATACTCTCCCGAAATTCCGTCTCCACCGCATTCAGCTGTTCCTCCACTCTTGCCGGCTCGTCAATGAAAAATACGGCATCTTCCAAATAGTCCAGCAGGCTGACACATTGAGGGCAGAAATAGTTTACATAACTATCAACTGCCACGCTGTATGGATTAATGTCAATATTGGTCAGAAACTCTCCTACTGTATTTTTTAGATTATTTGCCTCCTCCGTATGAAACTCTTTTCTGAATTTTTCTACCGAAGACTCCAGTTCGCTCTTTATTTTTTTGACACCCTTTGCAATGGTTTCTTTATCTAAAAAGTATTCGCTTGCCGGATAAATTTTGATGCGCTCTACATTCTCTATGGAACGCTGGCTTTCGATGTCGAAACTTTTAATAATGTCAATCTCATTGTCCCAGAAATCAATCCGGTATGGTGTCTCATCAGTCAGCGTGTAAATATCCAGTATGCTTCCTCTGACTGCAAACTGTCCCGGACTGTCAATCTGCACCACCGATTCATATCCCATCTTCGCCAGTTTCACTTTCAGGGCGTCCATCTCCACAATACTGCCCTCTGCAATTTCGATATAGTTGTCCCTGATGCTGTCCAAAGGCTGTATTTTATCCAAAAAAGCGTCTGCGGTGACAATCACCGTAAAGGGCTGATCCTCCACCACTTTCTGAATAAATTCCAGTCTCTGCTGCAATATATAACTTCCATGCACATCTGCACTGAAAAAAATCACGTCTTTTGCCGGATACATCACCACGTCATCCGTAAATCCTTTTAAATCTTCGTACAGTTCTTTTGCCTTCATGGCACTAAAAGTAACAATGACCTTCTGCTTATAGCCATTGCTTAATCCATGGATAAAATGAGCCAGCTGGGAATCCCTGCACCCTGTCACCTGACAGGATACTCCTTTGGATAAGCAGTCCCTGACCTGCTCATATTCATTTAACTGTAAAAGCGGATAATCAAAAAAATTCATCTCTCTTCTCTCTATCCCACCAAACTTTTCACTTATCATTAATTAAACTTATTCATTGCCGTCTGCGGATCATATAGAACAATCAGTTCTGCCGCAGCCGCCGCATCGCTGATGGCATCTTCCACCAACGCTCTCTCTTTCTTAGGAAATTTCCCGAGGACATGCTTTACCAGATCGCCTTCATTGGCTCCCACACCCACTTTAATGCGCATAAATCCGTCTGTTCCTGCATGGCTGATAATGCTTTTCAGTCCGTTATGTCCGCCGGCGCTTCCCTTGGTCCGGATGCGAATCTTCCCCGTCGGAAGACTGATATCATCTGCGATTACGATAATATCCGATTTGGCATCTAGTTTATAAAAATCCATAACGGCACGCACGGACTCTCCGCTAAGATTCATATATGTCTGGGGCTTTACCAATATCACTTTTTCGGAACCGATATGCCCCACGCCGCACAAAGCCTTATGCCGTTTGGTTTTTACGTCGATACCCATCTGCCCTGCCAGTTCATCTATCACGTCAAATCCTACGTTATGTCTTGTTTTCTCATATTTCTTATCGGGATTTCCCAATCCTATAATTGCATACATTTTATTTTTCCATTCCTTTTTTGCGTATAAACAAAATTATAGCATTTTATTACCTGATAATCAAACCTTAAGAAAAGAGAAGACTGACTTTCGCCGGTCTTCCCTCTTTCATTCATTATTTTTTCATTTTCACTTTTTTAACGCCGGTCCATTTGCCATAAACGTATTTTCCGTTGACGATTCTATATGCCCTTATTTTTACGTATGTCCTCTTTTTCTTAATGTTTTTTATCTTCTTTGTGGTATAGATTCTCTTTCTTGTTCTGACGCTGACTGCTTTCCATTTTTTCTTCTTTTTATTTTTCAGCTTCTTATTGTTGCCGTACCGAATCTGATATCCCGTAATTCCGGTCATTTTATAGGCCGTTATTTTGATTTTACTTCCCTTCACATTTTTTGCAGTATAAATTTTGGCTGCGCCTACCGCCGGATTCTGCGGCGATTTCATTGCATTTCTTAACTGTGTTGTGGCACTGCCAATGACAGACTGGGAAGGATTGTAACTGCTGATGACACTGACTGCTTGATCATAAGCAGATTTCACGTTGGGATAAACCGTCCAGTACGACTTCTTTGCGTTAATATCTGATACCGTCCGTAACAGTTCCGTCTTATCTGCCAGACTGATTTTCTTTATTCCCGTGTCCGCATATGTATCAATGCCTACGTCGGCTCCGTACCCGAAAACAGTGAACATGACTCTGATTACATCTCCGTTTTTTACACTGACTTTATCCGCCCCTTTGTATAAATTCCTCACGGTAGGGTCTGTGGCCGGATTTCCGTCTTCTTTATTGAATGTTCCACCACTGAAAACGGCTCTGTTGTTGACCGTAAACACCCAGCCTGACATTACTCCGTAATCCCCTTCTCCCAATGCCGTGTCTTTATTTCCCAGATTTTTATTGGAACTTGGGGCGCTGTAACTGCGCACATGGGTCAGCTTATCGTCACCATAGTAAGTCAGTTGAAATGTTTCCGGAATATTGGCAATCACATCCGGAATGTTTGCCACGCCGGATGCATCCCCATTTTGAACAGCAGTCAGATACCATCCGTCAACATTTGAATAGAGATAATTATACGAATTGGTATTCATATATCTGTCTATCACGCTTTTTACGGTATCTCCGCTATAGATGGTAATCTGCGCCGGTTCACCGAACAGTCCCTGGCCTATTGTTAATTTTTCAATACTGACAGTTACTTTGCCGATGACTGCCGCTTCTGTAGATTCAGGAGCGACAGCAATCAGGCTTATTATCATTACCATACTTAAAATAACTGATTCTATTTTCTTCATTTTTTTAACCCTGTTTCATTATTTGATTCTAAGTTTCTTTTTGAAAACCCTGACTGACTTTTTGTTTCCTTTCAGTTTGATTTTCTTTGCTTTCATATTGGTCTTTGCCTTTTTGCTAAAAGCATTTTTCTTTACTGTCTTTAGATTTTTTCCCTTGAAGGTAATCTTTTTAATGCGATTATCTCCGGCAAATGCCTTCGCCTGAATGCTCTTAACTTTCTTTCCTACAACCACATATTTCAGCTTCACGCATTTCTTAAATGCATTTTTACCAATGGTTTTTACCTTTGCACCAATGGTAACTTTTTTCAAGGCCTTACATCCCGAAAATGCGCCGGCATAGATGGTTTTCACGTTCTTAAACTTAATTGTCTTTAATTTCTTGCACTTATAAAATGCATTCTTTCCTACAGATGTCACATTTTTACCAAAAGTTACTTTCGTAAGCTTTTTCATGGATTTAAATGCCTTGGCGCCTACGGCCGTTACCTTGAGCGTATAACCTTTGTAGTTTGCCGTTGCAGGAATTACTGCCTTTTTCAAGGTTTTCTTTTTACCTGACACCACACCTGTCAGTTTTGATTTTCCTGTTTTTCCTGAAGAAACAGACGTTACCTTATAAATGTAGTTTCCTATCGTATAAGTCATTCCTGCATATACGCTGTACTGAGTTCCTGACTGTTTATCTGATGTTTTGCCAATGTTCGGATTTCCTGATGAAGAAAGTTTTTTCGCATTTTGGATTTTATTCCACTCGTCCGTACACTGCGCAATTTTGTCTTCAAAATATTTATCATTGGTCTGGTCTGTTCCCAATATTTCTGAATTATCTGTTGTCAGTGGTTCTTTTGTAATCGTCTTGTCTGCATCTGCCGTATCATTTGTCGGCTGTTTTACATTTGTATCCGTATTCGGCACAATCAGACCGGTTTCCGGATCTGTCGGATAAGCTTCAATATATGTTCCCGGTGCTCCCGCTTCTTTATCGTAATCATAATCATCCGGAAGGGAGACCGACGTTCCATTGCGGTAATACAGTAATCTCTGCAGTGCATATCCGCCCTGCTTTCCTGAAACGGTAACGGAGCTTGCTCCCGTTGTGATTCCACAACCGGTACCGTTAATGATATGATTAATTCCTACCTTCGGACCGCTTTCATTGGCAATCTCCACAATACATGCATTTTCTACTAAAACATCCTGTGCATTCGGCACTTCAATGGCATTGTCCAAGAAAATCTCTGCGCCGTTTGTATTGATAAATACATCATAAACACCTAATCCTACTGCATAGTGATGTTTTACATTGTTGGTAACTTTATATGCTGCATATCCCTTTACCGTATTGCTGTGGGACATCCATCCTTCCTGACTTTGCGGATCATAGCATTTTTCGTTCTGTAAGAAGAAGGTCTTTCCATACTCTCCTCTCCAGATAATATCATATTTTTGGAAATGCTCTACAAATAAGCCGTAGCAGGATACATAATCACCGTTTACAATCAGTCCGTTATCTGCTGTATTTTCATACCAACCTGTATTATCGCCATGATCAGCTCTCCATATCCATGTCTGATCAATGATGGTGTTATTGCTGTTGATTACAATACAGGAACCTGTTGTTCCTAAAGTTCCGGTACCGCCTACTCTGCAAATGACGTCCTGAAGAACACAAGGGTTTTTGGAATGATCCACGTTGGCTCCCTCGTAACCTAATTCCAAAAGGGTGTTTGTCTTCTTACCTGCATCTAAAATCACTCCGGCAATTTCCACACCGCCGATATCATAGTTTCCAATTACTTTGGAATAATCACTGCTCCACTTTTTACCGGCTACCCGGATAAATGTATCTGTGTTCTTCTCCGTAGAAGTAAAGGTTGCCATTCCCAGACCCAGAACGATTGTATTTTCATGTGTAATCTCCAGTGCCTTATCTAAGCGGTAAATCCCCGGCTGGAGAAGAAGATTATATCCTTTTCCCAATGCCGCATTGAGCGTATCTGCTGTATCTTCATCCGGATCTGCAATATAAAAACTGTCTAAGTTTAAAGATACACCTTCACCCATACTGTTTTCCGACCATGAAACTCCGGTTGTGTCTTTTCTCACTGACGGCACAAATACTTTATAACTGTCCTTTTCTTCATCAAAGTAAAGGAATGGTTTTTCTCTTGTCTCGTCTGTCTTGTCCAATACGGTGGTACATCCGTTATGTCCCCAGTTGTTATATCCATTTTTTTCAAGCAGTTCTCCTGACGCATTAAAATAGTTTTCACTGTTATCTTTTAATGTACTTCCGTCTACATTCTTGCATCCCTGAATCATCTGATTCCAGTTAATGCCATAGACGGCACCTTCATTGGTAGGATTCTGTGCAAATTCACAGTTTCTGTAATAGTACTGCTGCTGGCACCATGAACCTACCGCATCATGGAATTTGGTGTCTGCAATATATCCGCCGCTTGCCCATGCCTTGTCACCCCATGTCCACTGGAGCAGTGTCTGTCTTTCAATATTTAATCTTCTGGCCGGAGCCGCCTGAGATACCGCCCACTTAAAAGAATCATTCCAGTAATCCGCATTATCTGATGTCTGGGCGATTGTCATGTTTTCAATATTGACCCAGAAGTTACATGTTACATTGCCGTTTGTCAATGCTGCCGGGGTCTTTATATTTTTGATTCTCACATCATATGGCGTTTTTCCCAAACCAATCATCTGTGTGTAGTAACCCATATTGTAGCAGTCTGCTTCCATATCCGTGTAATCGCCCGGTTTGAAGGCAAAGGAGTAACGGTTTGAACCAAACTGGTTGTAATGCTGGTATCCGAAAATTTCATTTACCTTCTCTGCAATTAATTCATTATCATCATGATCATTAAAAATAAAGGTATTATTACCAAACTGCTCTATCTCCAACGAATAGGGTTCTGACATTTCTCCGCTCACATTACCGTTCACGGACTCCACTTTATAGTAGTTATTATATTTGGAAGCGCTGTTTGGATTGCTATCTGTATAAGTTGTTTCCGTACTTGGAACCGTTGTCAGCAACTTGTATTCCGCAAAACGTCCTTCTGCTCTGTAAATATTGTAAGATTTGGCGTTGGTCGCCTTGTTCCATGTAATCGTCTGGGCACCGGTAGCGGGATTTCTTTTAATTCCGGTAATTTCTGCCTTTGCCGGTTTCTCCGCCTCCAAGGTGGTCGCATATGCGATTGCACTGTCCGCATAAGCGCTGTAAGCCGCCGTTCCCTTTGCATTGGTTAATGTCCTGATTTTGAAGTAATACGTCCGCTTCGGGGACAAATGATTCACTGTCATTTTTGTCTTGTTTGTTATTCCTGCCGACCTGTAATTGCCATTCTCTGATGTAGAATAAAGCACTTCAAAGCCTGCATACATCTGCTCTGTAGGAACTGTCCATGATACGTCCACACTGTTTCCGGCGATGTTTGTCAAACTTACCTTTCTTGCTTTTTTCGGTTTGTCTGCCGAATACATGATAAACTTTTCCTCATTGCCTACCTTGTCACCCAAATGGTATTTGGCACTGACTGCCAGTTTTGTATGTTCCACACCGTTATCATCTTTATATTTTCCCAGCGTGA
This sequence comes from uncultured Eubacterium sp., assembly GCA_904420085.1. GTDB lineage: Bacteria > Bacillota > Clostridia > Lachnospirales > Lachnospiraceae > Eubacterium_G. The sequence goes on from CAJFUA010000023.1 coordinate 37,873, forward strand.
AAATTTTCTCGTCTGCACTGCTTGCAAAAGAAATGGTTCCGTCATCATTGTGCTGGATTCTCACGGACTCCCACCCTGTCGGCGAATAGTCCTCTTTTACCTCCATGCTGTGCTGATATACCACATCATTGTCATCTGCCTTCCACACACTGTTTCGTGAAGATGTGGCAAAATTCACCACCTCGTTTGTCTGATCATCAATTCCATAATTGGTAAATGTTCCAAAATATGTAGTAAAAATTCCGCTTCTTGTCACATCATCCGGTGTGGTATACTTTTTGTCTACCAGAATCGGATCATTTTTCACACCGCTGACTGTAATAAAATTTCCATTGGCGACACTGACAAAGAAGACCTCGGAATTAACTGTTGTCTCCTCTTCCCCGTCAATATTTTCCGTGCTGCCTACTTCTGAAACAGCATAAACTGCCTGACTGAATGCGGATGTCGAAAACAACATAGTCACTGCCAAAAGTATGGACAGTAAAGATTTGTAAAGTTTTTTCATTTCGTTTACCTCCTGAATGAAATTGGTAACATAAAGGCCTCTCCCCGTTTGCTCCTGTAATTAAAACGTTTTTATTACTTTTACTTTAGCATTTCCGAATGCAACATTCAATATGAAAAACATTTTTAGCAAAATCAACAAATTTCCTTTTCATTATTTTTGCACTATTCCCATAATATTCTGTATTTTTTTTCATATTTCTTCTGTTTTCCCTATATTTTTCTGTTTTTTGGGGATTTTGTCGAAAAAATATTTTTACCCTTTTTTTGCATTTTTTTAATTTATATTGCACATCAAAAAATACCCGCAGCTTCCATGTGGAAACTACGGGTATTTTTATGAAACTTTATCTCTTTCTTCCAAGAGATTTCAGCACTTTCTTTTTCAGTTTTTTGTTTCGTGCCGTAACTTTTACTGTCTTTCGCACTTTCTTATAAAACGTATTCTTTGCCATCTTTTTCAGTTTTTTACCCTTAAAGATGATTCTTTTGATTTTTTTGTTGTTTGCAAATGCTTTTGTCCTGATTGTCGTAACATTCTTTCCAAATGTAACTCTCTGAATTTTCTTACATTTTGCAAACGCCTTTGCTCCGACGGTTGTCACAGACAATTTACGTCCTTTAGCTTTTATGACTGCCGGAATATTTACTTTCTTCAGCGATTTTCTATATTTTTTCACAACTCCGGTCAGTCTGACTTTTCCTGTCTTTTTGCCGGCAGAGATGACTCTATATGTATATTTTCCGGCTCTAATCAATGTTCCTGCTTTTAGTGTTCCGCTGCCGGTTGCAGCCGGTTTTGTGCCCGGGGTGACCGGTGTGTTTCCACTTGGCGCAGATGGTTGATTTCCACTTGGTGTGGATGGCTTATTACCGCTGCTGCCACCGTTTTCCCACTTGTCCAGACATTCATCCTGTTTCTTTTGGTAGTCGTCATCTGTCATCTCCCAGATTGGTTTTTCAGAATCTTTGGACGGAGTTTCTTTTGTAATGTTTTTCTCTGCCTCGGAATCATTCTTTGGCGCAACACCTTCTTCTACCACTTTCTGGACACTCTGTTCACTGGTATAGTAGTCCGGAAGTGAAATGGAATTTCCGTTACAGTAACTTAACAGTTTCTGAACGGCAAATCCTCCGTTATTTCCGGCTCCGGTTCTGATACCGGCCGCCGTGTCGTTTACAATATGATTGATACCTACTTTTGGTCCGTCTGCTCCGGCAATCTCAACCGTAGTTGCATTTTCCACGAGAACATTCGGTTTATCCGGTACTTCTATTGCGTTGTCAAGATAAATACTTGCACCGTTTGTATTGATAAATACATCATAAACACCCACACCTACTGCGTAATGTTCACTCACGTTATTGGCTACTTTATAAGCCGCATAACCTAATTTCTTTCCATTGTGGGACATCCATTCTGCCTGATCCTGCGGATCATAACATTTCTCATTCTGTACAAAATATGTCTTTCCTTTTTCACTGCGCCAGATGACATCATATTTCTGGAAATGTTCCACAAACAGTCCGTATGCAGTTACTCTGTCGCCGTTTACAATTAAACCGTTATCGGAAGTATTCTGTGACCAGCCAACATAATCTCCATGGTCTGCTCTCCAAATCCATGTATGATCGATAATCACGTCATTGCTGTTTAATACCTGACAGGATTTAACTCTTCCAAGTTCACCTGTTCCACCCACTCTGTAAATAACATCATGTAATACGGTAGGATTGTCGGAATGATCTTTGTTGCATCCTTCTTTACCTACGGTAAGTAATGTTTCTGAATAATTTCCGGCATCCAGTATCAGTCCTGCAATGGAGATACCTCCTACATCTGCCGTCTGAATGGCTGCTTCTTTGTTATCCGGTATGATTGTGGCAATACCCAGTCCCAGAAGTATGGTATTGGGTTCATTGACCTGAATCGGCTTGTCTACACGATAAACACCCGGTGAGAAAATAATATTTTTGCCGATTGCCAACTGATAATTTATGGTATCTGCCGTGTCCACGTCAGGTTTTGCAATGTAAAAATTCTTCTCCACATCAATGACGGTTCCTTTTCCCATGTCTCCATGGCTCCAACTGAGACCTGTTTCATTTTCTCTCAATGCCGGGACAAATACTTTATACTTATCTGATTCTGTATCAAAGAATAAAAATGGTTTTTCACGAACCTTGTCCGTAACATCCAGCGTTGTTGTACATCCTCTCTGATTCCAGTTTGTAGAACCGTTGTCATTGGTTAGTCTGACAAATTCCGACCACGGTTTCCCACTGTTATCACTACTGTTTTGTGCCGTAGCCCCGGTGCAGCCCTGAAGCATATGATTCCAGTTCACTCCATAGACGCCTTCTGCTAAATTACAGTTTCGGTAATAATACTGCTGCTGCGAATAAGAACCTGCCGGTTTTTGGAAATTAGAATCTGCTATGAATCCGCCGCTGCACCATCCGTCCCAATACCACTGGAAATGGGATTTCCTTTCTACGTTCAGCCTTCTTGCAGGCGCCGCCTGTGAAACGCCCCACTGGAAACAGTAATATGGGTCGCCGTTCTGTTCCTCGTCAACAATCGTGAAATTTTCAACACCAACCCAGAAGTTACAGGTGGCATTGTTTCCTGATAAAGCTGCCGGAGCATGTACATTATAAAGACTTACGTCATATGGCGTCTTTCCCAAACCGATAGCCTGTGTATAATATCCTATATTCAAGATTCCGGTGTCCGTGTAATCTCCCGGTTTGTATGCAAAAGCATAGCGGGAACTTCCAAACTGATTATAATGCTGTTTCTGGAAAACATCTTCCGTTACCTTCTGAACTTCTGCCGGGTCGTCCGTTTCATTGAACACATACATATTGCTTCCAAACATTTCCAACTCCAGTGATGTCGGTTCTGATAGTTCACTGGCATCCTGAGAATTGTATGCCTGAACTTTATAATAATTGCTGTACTTGGAGGAATTTGGTTTTGCATCCGTATACGTTTCTGAAGTTGTGGTTGCTATCTCCTTATATTCTGCAAACCGGCTCTCTGCCCGATAAATTCGGTATCCGGTCTTTCCCCGGGATGCATCCCATGTCAGCACTAATTTTCCATTCTTTTCTTCCAATTTTACATTGTCCGGTTTTGCCGGTTTATATTCTTTCAGCGTTGTTGCATATGCAATTTTGCTGTCTGCATACGGTCCGCCCGCATTATTTGTAATTGTACGGACTTTAAAATAATATTTTGTACTTATTTCGAGTCCCGTCACCGTAAAACTGGTGTCTTTGGTCGTACCTGCCGATTTATATTGTCCATTTTCACTTGTTGCATAGAGAACTTCATATCCGCTGTACAGACATTCACTGACTCCTTCCCATGACAGAGAAACCTGATCTCCTGAAACATCTGTGAGCGTCACTTTTTTCGCCGTTTTTGGTGCTGCCGTCGTATATAGTATGAACTTCTCATTGGATGACGGAGATTCCCCATCATTTAATGTGGTAAGAGCCAACTGGTCATTCTGAACCGTGAAATATTTTCCGTTTGCATTGCTCTTAAAAGAAATGGTTCCATCACCCTGCGGTTCTATATAGACCGACTCCCAGCCGCTTGGATTGGTTCGTTTTGTTATCTGATATACATTATCTCCATCCGCTTTCCAACTGGTATTTGTCTGCGTATTTGTAAAGTTTACTACTTCTTTTCCATCATATTCACCATAGTAAGTAGTGAACAATCCGTTTTTTGGTATGTTATCCTTATTGTGTACCACTTTACAGTCTATAGGATTATTCTCCACACCATCTAAGGTAACAATTTTTCCTGTTGCTGACTGTACAAAATAGACTTCCGCATTGACCGTTTCCTCCACAGGATCGTCAATGCCTTCCGTGGTCATCTCTGCCGAATCAGCCGCCCTGACAATAACCGGCCCTGAAAATGTAATTCCGGTAACAGTCAACGCCAATGCAAGTATGAATGATAAAATTCTTTTCCAATGCTTTGCCACTTTGTTTTCCTCCTTTGTAATCTGTTCGTTCTTTTAAAACAATTTTATCATTTTAAAGCTCTTAATTTCAATTCATTTTATCCTTGAAATGGTTTTTAAACATTTTTGACAAAATCCTCGTCCTTTTTTTAGATACTATCCATAATTTCAGGAGAAATCCGGCAAAAAAATACCGTTTTTTTTGCGTGATAAAAAAACTGATAAAAATATTTTTATTCACAATAAAATCCGGCGACAGACCCATGCAATACAATTTTGTATTTTCACGGTCTGCCGCCGGATTTTTCTATTATTTAATTATGTTTATTTATTCTGCAACCGCTTCTTCCGGCTCCAGTAAAGCCTTTTCATATGCTTCCAGAATGATATTCTGAATGGATGTACGTGTGGCGGAATTAATCGGATGTGCAATATCCCTGTACTCTCCGTCTGCCGCTTTTCTGGACGGCATTGCAATAAATAATCCTTTTTCTCCTTCTACCACTTTGATATCATGTACGACAAACTCATCATCAATCGTAATTGATACCACCGCCTTCATTTTTCCCTCTTTGGTCATTTTTCTAACCCTTACGTCTGTTATATTCATATATCTTTCCTTTCCTTATAAACTGTACCTGAAATTTCGTTCATTAATGATTCTGATTTCGTTTTCATCTCCAATGTGCTCATCCGGATTGATTGTACTGTGGCTTTCCACAATACAATTTTCTATTACTGCATTGTCTCCAATATAAACATCATTTAAAATAATTGAATTTTTTATTTTGCAATTATTTCCCACATAAGCCTGTTTAAAAATAATGGAATTTTCTATTTCACCATTGATGATGCTTCCACTGGCTACCAAACTGTTACTTACACTGGAACCCGGATTATACTTGGCCGGCGGAAGGTCTTCCACCTTGGAATATACATCCGGATACTGCCTGAAGAAGAAATCCCTTACTTCCGGTTTCAGGAAATCCATATTTATCTTAAAGTATTCCTCTACACCGGCAATATTTTTCCAATATGTTTCTAATTCGTATACACAAATTTTCTTTGTCTTTTTATTTCGGATAATAATGTCATTTACAAAATCATGTCTGTCCTCTGCAATACACTGCTCCAGCAGTTGTATCAGCAGCCTTCTTCTGATGACATAGATTCCTGTGGAAACTAATGTACTGCCGCCCTCTAACGGTTTCTCCACAAAATCCAGAACTCTGCCATTGTTATCTGCCGTTACCGTTCCATAACCGGATACATCAGCGCCTTCTCCTAATTCCTTACATACTATGGTAAGATCCGCTCCCGTTTCCACATGTCTCTGCAACACTTTATTGTAATCCATCTTATAAACTGCATCTGCTGATGCGATAATTACATATGGCTCATGACTCTTTTTCAAAAATGATATGTTCTGGGCAATGGCATCCGCTGTTCCCCGATACCAGAACCCGTTGTCCGATGTGATGGAAGGGGTAAATACATATAAACCTCCCTGTTTTCTTCCGAAATCCCACCACTTGGACGAACTGAGATGCTCGTTTAACGAACCTGCATTGTACTGTGTCAAAACAGCCACTTTCTGAATATGTGAATTTGTCATGTTACTTAATGCAAAATCAATGGCTCTGTAACTTCCTGCTATAGGCATTGCTCCTACTGCCCGTTTCTTTGAAAGTTCCTTCATTTTCCGATTGTTTCCGCCTGCTAAAATTATTCCAACTGCTCTCATTAAATCTCACCTGCCTTAATTATATAGCCGCCTGATGGGAGACTTCCGTCAGGATAATCCGAAAGTTCCGTTTTTCCTGAAATTGCTACGTTCTTTCCAATGGTAATGCCATCAGGAATAATGGAGTTCTCGCCGATAACTGCCAACTCGCAATTATAAACTTTTTTACTCAATTGACTTTCTGCATACTCACCTACGCCGATGGTACAATTTTCCCCAACTTCAACGTTTTCAGCTATAATTGTATTATATATTTTTGTTCCATCTTTTATTTTGCAGCCCTGCATAATGATGGAATCATGAATTTCCACATTTTCTCCAATGTCTACATTGGAACTGATAACGGAATTGTAAACAGTGCCGCGGATATCACAGCCTTCGCCCACAATACTTCTTTCTATCTTTGCGTTCTCCGAAACATACTGTGGCGGAAGCGCATCATTTTTCGTATAAATTTTCCAAAATTCTTCATAGAGATTAAACTCAGGCACAATATCAATCAGTTCCATATTTGCTTCCCAATATGACTTCAATGTACCTACGTCTTTCCAGTAACCTGTATACTCGTATGCATAAATCGGCTTTCCCTGTTCGTGTATATACGGAATCACGTGCATACCAAAATCACAATTCGGCTGGTCTTTTAATTTAATCAAAGCCTCTTTCAGTACCGGCCAGCTAAAGATATAAATACCCATGGAAGCCAGATTACTCTTCGGCTGCTCCGGTTTCTCCTGAAACTCCATAATTTTGTGATTTTCGTCTGCTACAACCACACCGAATCTGCTGGCTTCCTCCATCGGCACCGGCATAACCGCAAGGGTTACGTCAGCGTTATTTGCCTTGTGATAATCCAGCATAATCTCATAGTCCATCTTATAGATATGGTCGCCGGACAATATCAGAACATAGTCCGGATTATAGGAATCCATGTAATCTAAATTTTGGAAAATGGCATTGGCCGTTCCCGTATACCACTCTGTGTTTTCGCTCTTCTCATATGGCGGAAGTACCGTGACTCCTCCAATATTCCGATCCAAATCCCACGGAATTCCTATCCCTATGTGAGCGTTCAGTTTTAAAGGCTGATACTGGGTAAGTACGCCCACCGTATCTACGCCTGAATTAATACAGTTACTCAGTGGAAAATCAATAATTTTATATTTTCCCCCAAAAGCAACTGCCGGTTTTGCTACTTTTGCTGTCAGCACGCCGAGACGGCTTCCCTGTCCTCCTGCCAGCAACATAGCTATCATCTCTTTTTTAATCATGTCCCTCACCTCGCTGCTCTTAATATTAGTAATAAAATTATAACAAAAAAACAGGTCTAATAAAAGAGGTTTTATTATTCTTAAAACATTTTTTTTATTTATTTTTTCTGTTTTTTATTATTTAATTCGACATTCATTATGAAAATTGCACAAAAATTTTGTCATAATTTGTCACTTTTTAATTTTGTGATTTTTTTAACACATTTTTTTATCACAATCCGGACAGTTCCTTTTTCACCTTTTTACTATATTCATCCTTTAAAAATTTATGAAAAAAGTGTATAATAATTACAGTTTGATGCTGATTTCATTGCCTGTCTCAAAGCAATGTCGGCAACATTTTATTATTTAGGAGATTGATTTATGTACAATTTAGATTTTGATACTCCGGCCAACCTGCATTTTACCGGAATTGGCGGTATCAGTATGAGCGCCCTTGCAGAAATTATGCTCTCCAGAGGTTTTCAGGTATCCGGCTCTGATACGAAAGAATCCCGGATTACGGATCATTTGGAAACTCTGGGTGCAAAAATCTACTATCGGCAAACCGCAGAAAATATTACGGAAGACACGGATGTTCTAATTTATACAGCCGCCGTCAGACAGGATAATCCGGAACTGGAGAAGGCAAGAGAACTGGGTATCCCCCTTCTTACCAGAGCAGAGTTTTTAGGACAGATTATGCTGAACTATCCTACGGCAATCGGTGTGGCCGGTACCCACGGAAAGACCACTACCACTTCCATGCTGTCTCAGATTATGCTGGAAGCAGACACGGATCCTACCATATTAGTGGGCGGTATTATGCCGGCAATTCAGGGAAACACAAGGGTGGGCCATTCCGACAAACTGATTACGGAAGCCTGCGAATATACCAACAGTTTCCTTTCTTTTAAACCAAGTATCGGAATTATTTTAAATGTTGCAGCGGATCATCTGGATTTCTTTAAGGATTTGGACGACATCCGGCACAGTTTCAGAAAATATGCGGAACTGATCCCGGAAGACGGCTGTCTCATTATTAACAGTGATATTGACGATTTGGAATATTTTACCGAAGGACTGGCCTGCAGAGTAATCACCGTGGGTTCCGACCCTGATAAAAGCATGTACAGCCCCGGCAATATTCAATACGATCATCTGGCAAAAGGTTCCTATGATTTACTGATTAACGGAAAGAAATCTTTTCACGTCCGGTTAAACGTGACCGGAGAACATAATATTTACAACTCTCTGGCCTCTATCGCTGCATCTCAGTTTATGGGAATCAGCGATAAGGATATCATTGCCGGACTTCTGGCATACGGCGGAACCGACAGACGTTTCCAGTTTAAAGGAAAAGTGGGTGATGTTGCGATTATTGATGATTATGCACATCATCCCGATGAAATTACCGCCACTCTGAAGACAGCCAAACACTATCCACACAATAAAACATGGGTGGTTTTTCAGCCTCATACCTATACCAGAACGAAAGCGCTGCTTCCTGAGTTTGCCAAAGCATTAAAAGATGTTGACAACGTGATTCTTGCCGACATCTATGCTGCCAGAGAAAAAAATACCATTGGCATCAGTTCTAAGGATTTGTTAAATGAAATCAAAAAGCTTGATGGAAATGCATTTTATTTTCCAAGCTTTAGCGAGATAGAAAATTTTTTATTAGAAAATTGTTCACCCGGTGATTTGTTAATAACAATGGGTGCCGGAGATGTTGTTAAAATCGGTGAACATCTTCTTGGAAATTAACTTATTAACATTCCACAAAATTTTGTTGATAACTTTCAATAAAGTTTTGTGGATTTTTCGTTTACATAACACCTTTTTCTCCAAGTGGTTCCACTCCCTTGTAAAAAAGGCATATTCGACAGTTTTTGACAAAGACTGACGATGGGCTATTAACATTATTAACACTATTAACATTCCTTTAATCTCTTTAAAAATGGGCATTTCACCCAATTTGTGACGTTGCATTTTTATCTTTTTATGCTATACTTTTCCATGCAAGTTTCAGTAGTCTCACTGCTGATAAAAATGTTGTTTTAGAAGAGGGAAGCAGATATGTGCAAATTAGTTTTTGACAGAGGTAATTTTGCGGATTTTACCTCCGTTTCAAATGTTTTTATAGATGAATATATGCCAAAGGCAAACGGTGAATTTATCAAGATTTACCTTCTTTTACTGCGTCTTATGAACACGGGCTGTGATAACCTGTCCATCAGCATGATTGCGGACAAGTTTAACATGTTAGAAAAAGACGTTATCCGCGGATTAAAGTTCTGGTCTGAGCTGAATCTGTTATCCCTGTCTATGGATGCTCAGGGCAGTATCAACAGCATCAAACTGGAATCTTTAAATACCAGCCAGTATGTTCTGAGAGATTTTTCCACAAAACCGGAGACGCTGGCTATGGCCGCCGGTGAGACTGCTCCCAGAGCCGTTCCTGCCGCTTCCGGCACAATTGTTCCTGCCAAAAAGAAGTATTCCGCAAAGGAGATTTCTTCTTTCTCCGACAATGAACATTTTTCACAGCTTACCTTTTTGGCGCAGACCTATTTGGGCAAGACATTAAACACTTCTGAAATTAACAGTATTCTCTATATGCTGGACTGCTTAAAGTTAGATACGGAGTTTATCGAGTACATTATGGAGACCTGTATTTCATCAGGACACAAGTCTTTATCTTACATAGAAAAACAGGCAGTGGATTATTTTAAAAAGGACATACATACCATTGAAGGCGCAAAGGCAGATGCAAAACTGCATCAGGATATTTATAAAAGTATCTTTAAGATTTTCGGACTGAATTCCAAACCACCTGTAAAAAAGGAAATTTCCTATATTACCAAATGGACGGAGGACTTGGGCTTTTCAGATGATATCATATTGGAAGCATGTGAGCGGACCATGGAACATACCCACACTGCCAGCTTCCCTTATGCAGATAAAATCCTTTTTGACTGGGCAGAAAACAAAGTAAACTCCATGGAAGACATTCATAAATTGGACAGGCTGCATACAGAAAATAATCAGAAAAAATACAGCGCCGGCACTCCAAAAAACGCCCGTCCTAAAAATGCAAAGTCCTTCGAGGAAAGAAATTATGACCATGCAAAATTGGAAGAACAGCTTCGTATCAGCCGTGATAAAAAATTTCGCGCAATTTTATCAGAAAATAAACCAAAATAATCTTAAATGAACGGAGAGCCAAATGGGATTAACCAGAGAACAATTTGACATTATCTACAATAAATATAATGATAAACGTTTAAATAACAGTCTCAGACAAAAAAACAGACTTCAGGAGGTTTATGAAAAGATTCCTGAAATCAAAGAATGTGATTTAAAAATCAGTTCTTTAGGCATCAATGCTGCCAGGGCCGCTTTGGACGGAGATACTTCCCTGAAAGACCGGCTGAAAGATGACATTGCTCCTATCAGTGAGCGGAAGAAAGCCCTTCTGCTGGCAGGCGGCTACAGCATGGATTACCTTGACCCGATTTACGACTGCGCATTCTGTCAGGATACCGGATTTATTGACGGAAAACCCTGCGAATGCCTGCAGCGGGAAATTACCCACTCATTATACACTTCCCCGGAATTGGAGGAGGTTTTACAGCGGGAGAATTTTGACACATTTAATTTTGATTATTATTCAGACAGTTATATTGACCGGGTTTCAGGCACCTCTGCTTTGGACAATATTGAAACTGTGGTTGATTACTGTCAATATTATATAAAACAGTTCGAGAGAAAGCCGGGCAACCTGTTGTTTCATGGTAAGGCAGGATGTGGAAAAACCTTTCTCATTAACTGTATCGCAAAAGAATTAATCGAACAGTCCTACACGGTTCTGTATTTGTCGGCAGTATCGTTTTTTGACCTGTTGTCCAATCTCACATTTAACAAAAACCAGGCTGCCGCCCTTGGACAGATTACCATGCATGAGCTGCTGCAGTGCGATTTGTTAATCATCGATGATTTAGGCAGTGAGATGGCAAACTCCTTCACGGACTCCGCACTGTTCGATTGCTTAAACGACCGACTTATACATCAGAAATCTACCATTATTTCAACCAATTTATCATTGGATGATTTAAAGAAATCCTATTCCGAGAGAATTTATTCCAGAGTTCTTGGCGAATATACTATTTTTAAGATTTTTGGTGATGATATAAGGATAAAAAAACAAATTTCTAATTAACACTTTTTTACACATGGAGGAAAAAACGAATGGCTATCGAAAAATTCATTGAATCAATTCCTGTCGGACCACTGGCGATTGTGGCATTATCCGGAAGCAAGGCTTTGGGAGAAACTGTGGACGCATACATTTCTGACTGGAGAAGCGAAAGAATTGAGGCAAAAGAATCACCTATTACTTTCAAGGGATATGTGAAGGATTCCTATCTGTTAGATGTCAGCACGCCCCGTTTTGGTACCGGAGAGGCGAAATGTACACTGAAAGATACAGTCCGGGGAACGGACCTTTACATCATTGATGATGTGACCAACTACAGCGTGGAATACACGGTGTGCGGTCACAAAAACCATATGTCCCCTGACGACCACTACGCAGATATTAAGAGAGTGATTGCCGCCGCATCAGGCAAGGCGAGAAAAATTACTGTGATTATGCCTTTCCTATACGAGAGCAGACAACACAGACGATCTTCCAGAGAATCCATGGACTGCGCCGTTATGCTTCAGGAACTGGTGAATATGGGCGTGGATAATATTCTTACCTTTGATGCTCATGACCCTAGAGTCAACAATGCGATTCCTATCAGCGGTTTTGAATCCATTATGCCGACTTATCAGTATATTAAAAATCTTTTAAAGAATGTTGACGATTTGATTTTAGATGATGACCATCTGATGGTAATCAGTCCGGATGAGGGCGCTATGGGAAGGGTTGTGTATTTTGCAAACGTGCTTGGTATCAATATGGGTATGTTCTACAAACGACGTGATTATACACAGATTGTAGACGGAAGAAACCCGATTGTGGCTCATGAATATTTAGGTGAATCTGTAGAAGGTAAAGACGTGTTAATTATTGATGATATGATTTCATCCGGAGACAGCATGTTAGATGTTGCAATGCAGTTGAAAAAACGTAAAGCCAAAAGAGTATTTGTGGCTTCCACATTTGGTCTTTTCACAAACGGCTTGGAAAAATTTGATAAGGCTTATGAGGAAGGACTTATCTACCGTGTCATGACCACCAACTGTATCTATCAAACGCCGGAACTTCTCTCCAGAGAATGGTATATCAACGTAGATGTTGCAAAATATACAGCATTATTCATCGACAGATTAAATCATGATTCTTCAATCAGTGATTTATTAAACCCATATGATAGAATACAGAAACGTGTAAATGCATATAAGAATAGATAACGAAACAAATACAAACTCAGTTTTAATTCTTTAGGGATAAAGATATCTGGTGATATAATATTATTACAACGAATGCCACTATGAAATTTTATATCCAAAATAAATATATCCTCAGCTTTGACAGGAGAATTCACAATGGAACTTTCAGATTTCCTTCCCATTTGGGAGAAATTAACCGATGAACAACAGAAAAATATTTCTAATTCCACTGTAAAACGTAAATTTTATAAAGGTGAAATCTTGCATAACGGTTCATCAGACTGTACGGGACTGATAATTGTGATGTCTGGTCAACTTCGTGCTTTTACTCTTTCCAAGGATGGCAGGGAGATTACTTTATACCGCCTTTTTGATTGTGACATTTGTCTTTTTTCTGCATCATGCATATGGAACAGCATTCAATTTGACATCACAATTACCGCGCAACAAGATACCGAAGTTTTACTCATTCCCGCGGAAATGTATAAAAGCATTATGCAAGTTTCAGCTCCCCTTGCCAATTATACCAATGAGGTTATGGCTGATCGCTTTTCAGATGTTATGTGGCTGATTGACCAAGTAATGTGGAAAAGTTTTGATAAAAGACTGGCACAATTTCTATTGAATGAAATAAATATTGAAGGCACAAGTACATTACATATTACCCACGAAACCATCGGTAACCATTTGGGCAATCCCCGTGAAGTAGTAACACGAATGCTGAAATACTTTGTGAATGAGGGCTTAGTTCAACTCTCCCGTGGAACCATTGAAATATTAAATGCCAAAGGGCTTGAAAAAATATTAAGATAACTAAAAACAGCTACTTCACACTTTCGTGAAATAGCTGTTTCTTTTAGTTATCCATTCCACAAGGAGTAGATTGTTCTATTAAGAAACTGTCGTTTTTTACAGTATCATAAAACCGAAAACCACCTGCAAAATTATACACATCAAAACCATTTCCCATAAGTATACAACTTGCAATATAACTTCTTAAACCACTTTGGCAGATAACATAAACAGACTTCATTTTATCAAGCTCACCCAAGCGTTCACGCAATTCATCAAGAGGAATGTTGATAAACCCCTTAATATGTCGATAATTGTATTCATCTGACGTTCTCGTGTCTAGTAATATGACACTTCCATCCCCAGGTAGCTTGTAGACATCCTCATAATACCACTGCTTTACCATACCGTTTTTGATATTTTCTATCATAAATCCCACCATATTTACAGGATCTTTTGCTGAAGAATAAGGCGGTGCATAAGCAAGGTCGATTTCTGCAAGTTGATAGGATTTCATTCCTGCCCGAATTGCTGTTGCCAACACATCAATGCGTTTATCAACGCCTTCAAATCCAATCATTTGAGCACCTAAAAGACGATATGTTTCCTTTTCAAAAAGTACCTTCATCATCATTATCTTGCCTCCAGGATAATACTCTGCATGGCTCATAGGAGATAAAATAACCTTGTCACAATCTATTTCCAAATCCTTTGCTATCCGCTCATTAATTCCGGTAGAAGCTGCAGTCAAGTCAAACACCTTAATAACAGTACTTGCTTGGCTGCCACTGAATTTATGATCTACACCACAAATATTATCAGCCGCTATACGCCCTTGTTTATTGGCTGGACCAGCAAGAGAAATAAGTGCATCCGCACCGGTTACAAAATGCTTTACTTGCACTGCATCTCCCACAGCATAAATATCAGGAATAGAAGTTTCCATTCGCTGGTTTACAATTATGCTGTCCTTAATGCCAAGCTTTAATCCCGCGTTTTTTACAAATGCAGTGTCAGGTACAACCCCAATTGCAAGAATAACCATATCAGCCTGTAGAGCCATAGCATTTTGTAGTAAAACTTCCATACTGTCTTTTTTTTCATATACATCTTCAACCAAATGACCCAGCAAAAGTTTTACACCCTTCTTTCGCACCCGTGCGTGAATAAACGCCGCCATATCGCTATCAAAAGGTGCCATAAGTTGTGGCAGACTTTCCACGATAGTGACATTCATCCCAAGTTCCCTTAAATTTTCTGCCATCTCAAGTCCGATGAATCCACCTCCCACAATAATGACTGATTTAGGTTGATTTTTATGTATATACTCTTTCATTTTTAGTGTATCCTCCACAGTACGAAGCGTAAACAGCTTTTCACTGTTGCTCCCTTTAAAAGGTAGTTTCACAGGCTTAGCACCGGACGAAAGCAATAATTTATCATAACTTTCTTCAAACTCAACACCAGTTTCAAGATTTTTCACTAAAACGGTTTTCGTGTGGGGAAAAATAGCAGTTACTTCATGATGTATCTTAATTTTTACTTGAAAACGCCTATAAAAATTTTCGGGTGTTTGCAGAGTCAAATGCTGTTTATCAGAAATAACACCACCAATGTAATAGGGCAAACCACAGTTGGCATAGGAGATAAAACCTGATTTCTCAAAGACAGTAATATCGGCTTGTTCATCTAGTCTGCGAATTCTTGCCGCGGCAGTTGCTCCACCTGCAACACCTCCTACAATAACTACTTTCATTTATCTTACCGCCTTTCCTTTGTCATTTATCTGACAACATTTCAAGAATTTGCTCCTTTGTTTTTGCACCTACTGACTGATTTACAATTTTTCTGTCTTTTAACACAACCAATGTTGGTATACTCATCACACGAAACTGCTGCGCTAATTCCGGCTGATTATCAACATTGATTTTGCCAACCTTAATATCGGAACGCTCCGAAGCAATTTCGTCTACAATAGGGGTGACCATTCTACAAGGTCCACACCAATCAGCATAGAAATCCAGAAGCACAGGCTTCTCTGAATTAGTAACTTCACTCATAAAATTTTCTCTGGTTATTTGAACTACGACCATTTTTTAGTCCTCCTTGTCATTAATTATGGCTTTATTATATATAATACAAGCAAGGAAGTCTGTGATGTCATCACAAAAGAATTTTACTTTGTAATAAGACAAATCAAAATCTAGTATTCATATTTTGAATCTATTGACTTATATAATATTTTTAGGCGTAGCTGCTTTTTTATTATTGAGGTATTTATTTTATATCTTGATAAAGTTATGTGATAGTCCTAATTTATCTGCCATTACTTTTTCACGAGTATGACAGGAGAAGAGTATTACCTGTTCCATACTCTCTGCCATGAATTTCAATGTATTTCCCATGCGTTTATTGTCGTACATTACAAAGGCATCATCTAATAATATCGGCTTTTTGTCTTTTTCAAATATGATATCTGCTGCCGCAAGGCGGAGAGCCATATAAATCTGCTCTATGGTTCCCTTACTCAATCTTGTTGCTAAAATTAACGCCTTTTTGCTATTTACGGAAATATTTAATCGCTCGTCAATAGACAGGTTATCATATTTTCCATTGGATATCATGGACATATAATAAGACGCCCGCTCATTTAATTTCTTTCCGAAATTGTTTCTTATTTCGTTGGCAATTTCCTCAATATTTCTCTTTGCCTCTTCAATCGCTTCTATTTCAATCTTCGCTTTTTTAATTGTGTCCAGCCGTTCCTGTAACTCCTCTACCTTCTTTTCAGCCTGAATGTCACTCTCTTTTTTTTGATCCAGCGCCCATCTTGCCTTTGAAATGACGTCGTTTAATTCTCTTTCTTTTTCTTCAATTTCTTTGATGTCTCCGCTGTAATCCTGCGCCTCATTGGTTCTCTCTTCTTCCTGTACAATCTGCTGCTGTGTGCTGTTCAACGCCTCTTTTTTACTTTCCAACTGGCGCTTTGTATATAATTCTTCGTGCTTTGCCGCCTCTAATTTGTCTAACACCAGTCTTAATTCTTTCAGAGCCTCCAGCTTTTTCTTCTTTCTCTTTTTATTAAAGGAGTATCTGACAATGGCCAATACCAGACAGAGCATGGCTCCCCCCAGACACATGGCCGGTTTCATCCAATATTCCTGAAATGCCAGAAACTGAATATTACCCACAGCAAAGCCTACCGCCGCGCCAATCAGCGCCAGCGCCAGTATAATAAACGTTACCGGCATATTGCTACGGTTAATCACTTTGTCATACAGACCTTCCATGGTTTCACTGCTGTCCACGCCTTTCTCCAAAAGCTGTCTTTCCAGTTCTGCCCTGTGCTCTTTAATCTTGTCCAAAGTGGCTGTATTCTTCTCTATTTCTGCAGTATAGCTCATCACATCCTGATACAGTTTGTCTTTACGGCTGTTATGCTTTGCCAGCTCATCCAGCCGGTTCTTATCCAGCGCTGAAAGTTCCTCTTTTCTTTCAGAAAGTCTGACTGCCGCCTCTTTCTTCTGCTCTACCGATGCAATAATGGATTGCTGCTCTCTCTCCGACAGCTCTAACTGTTCTTTAATATTTTTAAGCGTCTTCTCAACAGTCTCCTCTTCGCCTATTTTGTTTTCCTTCATGATCTTCTTTTTCTGCATATCCAGATCTGCAAAGGCTTCCTTGATATCTATCTCCATGGATTTTGTGGCGCCCAGATTTGCCGCATAATTTTTTAAGATGACTTCCAGTTCCTTGTCGGTAACGCTTCCCAACTGACTGATACTGATGGTGTTGTAGTAACATTTTTCATCCAGCCCCATAAACAGATCGTCAATTTCTTTTTGGGTAAGTTCTCTGCCGGAATCTTCATCGATCACTTTCAATGATTTGTACTGCCGGCTGAAATTTCTTTCAATCCGATAGGTGATTCCGTTGTTTTCAATGCGCATCATTCCCTGATATTCGGAAGGTGTGTCCCAAGGCTCGTACTTGCTGTACAAATCCTTTCCGCTGGCCTTGCCTCTCTGTTTTTCAATACCGAAAAGCATTCCTCGGATAAAGGTATGAAGGGTAGTTTTTCCTGCTTCATTTTCACCATAGATAATATTCAGTCCCGGTTTCAGCGACATGGATTTATGATGAAACTTACCAAAGTTTGTCAGTTGTATATCTTTTATAATCATTCCTTAATCCTCCATTGCATCTATTAATGCTTTTGTGCCATAATACAGTGCCTTTTGATCCAATTCGTCCAACTGACCCTGATCCAGATATCTTCCGATAAACATTCCAAGAATGTTGTCGTGGTTATCTTCATATAATTCCTCAAAATCAAAATCCGGAACCGTCTTATCCGATACGGATACAATGTTTCCCGTCTGACAAATATCCGCAATATTCATTTCAAAATCCGGATCTCTGTAACCGTCCAATATGACTTTAAACATATTTTCCTCGCCATTTTCTTTCATCAGGTCTGCTAACTTATGCCGGATTTCCAGATTTGTCACTGTCGGTGTTACCGTAAACGCAATCTCTTTGTAAATACGTCTGGCAAACGGTACAAACTCCAGTTCCAGACCGTGTTTGCTCACTTCTCCATATATATAACCACGCTCTCCCATGTCATTCATGTCAATGGGTTCCAGAGAGCCGCAGTATGCCATTTTATTTTTCTCATCAATTTCCGGTTTGTGAATATGACCCATGGCAACATAGTCAAAACCTGACATGGCAAGCTTCTTTCGATTCATCGGAATATGCTTCTCATCTCCTCCGTGGGCCACCAGAATATTTATTTTTTGAATGTCATCTACCATAATATGGTCATAAAGATTCTCCTCGATTTCCGTTTCATGATAACTTAATCCATATACACAGACATCCATTCCGTCAATATCTGCTTTCATAATATTTTTATCCTCAAGAAAGATGACGTTTTCACTCCACTGAAATCCTTCGTAAAAGGAACCTTTTTTGATGGCATCGTGATTTCCCGCACAGATGACCACCTTTGTGTCAGGTATGGTGGACAGCAGGTAATCTACTTCTTTGATTTCTCTAAGCAGCGGCTGTCTGTGAAACAAATCTCCGGCAATAATCAGCAAATCCACCGGATCCATTTTTATTTTCTTGATTAACCGTTCGAATGTTCCCCAGATTTCGTCTCCTCTGTCTTTCGCCCACTCCCGCTTATTTTCAGGATGTGCTCCCAAATGTATATCTCCCGTATGAATAAAGCGCATAGTTCCTCCTGTTGTTTTATGAAAATCTTATATTCACCTTTTTATCCGATAATAGTATATCATTAATGGAAAGTAGGGTCAAATAACAACAGCGCTTTACAAAAACCAGATATAGGAATAAAATTAGTTTTGTCAGCACAATTTAATACTATAACGTAAGGAGGTTTTTATGGACGAGAGAATTAAAAAACTGGCGCACAATTTAGTCAATTATTCTGTCAGGGTTCAGCCTGAAGAAAAGGTTTATATTCATTATATTGGAAGCACGACGAAGGATTTGGCAAGAGCCTTGGTAAAAGAAACTTACAATGCTGGCGGCATTCCTTTTGTACACTATACCGATACCACATTACAGCGGGAAGTTTTATTAAACTGCACGAAGGAACAGATGGAACTGATGTCGGAGATTGATGCCAAAGAAATGTCCCAAATGGACTGCTACATCGGAGTCAGAGGTTCGGATAATATTGCTGAATTATCAGATGTTCCCGAGGAACAGATGCATCTTTATGAAACAATCTATCAGACCAAGGTACATCATGAAATTCGCGTGCCAAAAACCAAGTGGGTGGTTCTCCGCTATCCAAACTACTCGATGGCACAGTTATCCGACATGTCGCTGGAGGCTTTTGAGGACTTTTATTTTGACGTATGTACCATGGACTACAGCAAAATGGGAAAAGCCATGGAGAGCCTTGTCCGCATTATGAACAAAACGGACAAGGTACGTATGACAGGACCGGGAACGGATATCTCTTTTTCTATTAAAGATATTCCTGCCATTCCTTGTGCCGGAAATATGAATATCCCTGACGGGGAAGTTTATACGGCGCCTGTCCGGGATTCCGTAAACGGAACCATCAGTTACAATACCCCAAGCGTTCTTCAGGGATTTACTTTTGAAAATGTGAAACTTACATTTAAAGACGGAAAAATTGTGAAAGCCGTGGCCAACGACACGGAAAGAATTAACAAGATTTTTGATACCGACGAGGGAGCAAGATATATCGGCGAGTTTGCCATCGGCGTAAATCCTTATGTGACAAAGCCGATGAAAGATATTTTATTTGACGAGAAAATCAAAGGCTCTATTCATTTCACACCGGGGAACTGCTATGACGAAGCACCAAACGGCAACAAATCGGCAATCCACTGGGATCTGGTATGGATTCAGACACCGGAATACGGCGGTGGTGAAATCTATTTTGATGATGTTCTGATTCGAAAGGACGGAAGATTTGTCATTCCGGAACTGGAATGCTTAAATCCTGAGAACCTGATGTAATGATAAATTTATTATGATTTAAGGGGAAATCGACGAATGCCGATTTCCCCTTTCTCTGTTCGTGACAATCCATTAACGCAGTCGTACTTTTCTAACTTTCTTCCATACAGCTTTCAGTGTCACTCGTTTTTTCCAGCAATAAAAACTTTCTTTATCGTTCAGTCTGCTCTTTTTCGTTACCTTTTTCCCTTCAAGTTTCCATCCTTTAAAGATGTAGCCTCTCTTCTTTGGCTTCTTTTTTGGAATTGGAACCTTACTTCCCCACTTTACATTTTTGCGGGATTTTATGTAACTTCCGCCACGTGTATTATAATTTACGGTATATCTTGTTTTTTCATATACGGCATATATGGTGGGAATATTGTTTTGGTTATCTCCTGCAAAACTAGAAGAAAAGATTTCTCCATAAGCAGTTTCATTTGTGATTTTCTTTCCCCCTTTTTTCTTCGTATACCAGCCCTTAAAAGTATATCCTGCCACATTTCCTTTCTTCAGTTTTCCGACAAGTTTCTTTTGTTCCCAGTGGAACGCATTTTCTCCATCCAATCTTATTCTGTCGCCGGGAAGCATATCCCGTTTTAGCCTTTTTGTCAGATTCGAAGACAGTTTTAATTGATATCCGTCTTTTGGCTGCCATACCGCCAAAAGAACCGTGACTGTATCTGCATCATTTCCGGATGCCTGTCCGTAAGTTATCTGATGATTGTTTGCATTGCTGATCATCATACCTGTTTCTGTCTTCCATCCTTTGAGCAAATATCCTGTTTTTTGGACTGCAACATCTGATATCAGATTCTTCGTCCACCAATCCGCACTTCTCTCTTTTATCTGTACGCCATCATTTTTGTAAATCACCTTATACGCTTTATTTTCCCAGCCTGCATACAACACGATATTATCTGTAATCTGCTGTGCGAAACTCCATTTACTATCCAGTGTACACGACGTATCTGTATACCATCCGGTAAATATGCATCCCGTTTTGGTAGGATGTTCCGGTTCCTTATCTGCCATACCTTCCTCCACAAACTGTGTCAGAACTTTACTTCCACCTTGGCTGTCATAAGATTCACGGATGCCGTTTTTTAAGTTAAGAGTTACATATAAATATTCATCCATGGCATCTGTTTTATCTTTCAAATCCAGTTTGTAAGTATATGTAACGGACTGCATTTCGTCTGAACACCAAACCAGCCCCTTGTCGCTGTCATAGCCCGAGTTAATATCGTCTCCATAAGCTCCGTCAATTTTTACATTAGACACTCTGGACAAATCAAGGCTTCTGTTCACATCCTCCAAGGACACACAATATTTTCCTTCATTTTGATACTCATAAGTATCTATGTCCTGATTGCTGCACACCAAATATTCCAGTGCCGAATTTGTTGTCAAATCAATTGCACCGATGGAACAACCGGAAAATTTCAGTTCCTTTAAAATCGTGCAGGTGCTCAAATCCAATTCTCTCACTTTCGTGCTGGCGCAGGATAAAATCTGTAGTCTCGGATTATTTGACAGATTCAATTCCGTGATTCCTGTATCATTGCAATATAACTCTCTTAGTTTTGGAAATGCCTCCACACCTGCCAGACTTTTAATATTACTCTTTCCGCCTACTGAAATGATTCGTACCAACTCACACTCATCTTCTGACAGCATTCCGTCATGGTTTAAGTCAAATTTCTTACCATAATAATTTCCTGACTGAAATGTTGCATTTGAAACATATTCCAAAAAATCTGCGTCAGGAAATACTAATTTCTCTTTGGCGTCCTTTCCTGTTTCTAATGATATCGGATATGTAATTCCTGAATTGGTCACTAACGGCTGTGTAAATGCCTGTACACTGTTCTGATTGATGCTGACAGACGTAATCGTTATTGTCATCGCTAATATCCATGTTATAACCTTTTTTGTATTACTCATTTTTCTTCCCTTCCTTATGTTTATTTTTTATTTAACTTCGCTCTTAGTGATACGGTATGTTTGCGGTCGGATCACTATCGTAATCCTCCATCCATGCATGCACTTCTATATCCGGGTTCTTTTTACAGTTTACATAAAATATAAAACCTGCATACTTATCCAACTCCGTAAAGTGAAGTAATTTCATGTTGTTGTTACTACAATTGATATATCCTATTTCCCTATTTAATGGACCTCCATATATTTCACTTATCCGGTTATTGCTGCAGTCAAGTTCATATATGTTTGGATAAAGGGTGAAATCAAATCTTCCTTCTATTTGATTATTGGATATATCTAAATAACGCACATTTTTTAAGTTGTCATATGCAAATGTTTTTAACTTATTATCACACACTCTTACTTTTTTTAATTTATGATCTCCTACAATATTTAACTCAGTCACTTTTCCGACCATACAGTTCATCTGTTTTAAATTCTTCAAGTTTTCCACTGTAAAACTCTGTAAATCCGATACTCTGCATATATCTATTTTCCAGAGTTTTGGGAAATCACTTATGGTCAGATCAGTTAAACCTTTCGCATTATACAGTTTTATTTTTCTTAGATTATCCAGTCCGTTCAGCGAAAGTTTTAAAATTCTTTTACCATCTATATTGATCCATTTCAACCCTTTCAGGTTTTGTATTGTCAGATTCGGTGCTTTGGTTTGGTACATTTTTATAAACTGCAGTTTCGGATTGTTCTCAATTGTACAACTGGTGCTTTTGCATTCATTAAACTTAACTTTTTCTAATTTTGCACAATTTTGAATCTTTATCTCCTTAACATCGGTACATAAATAAACTTTTTTTAATTTTTTTCTATTAACAAGATTTAATTTTTCTTGATTACCATGCTTTTCTATCTCTATTGTTTGAACTTTTTTGCATTTATTCGCAATTTCCATACTGTTTTTTGCTCCCTCTAAATAGAGATTTTTAATTATATTTTTTTTGCGGATTTTCACATTTAATTTATTTTCTAAACAATAAATATATAGTGTTTCAATTTTTTTATTTTTCCTGAGATCCAGAGTTCTTTTTTTCTTTGTTTCCATTCCTATCTTTAAATATTTTAGTCTACGCAATTTTTCCACTTCTTTAAGATTTCGAACATTCTTCATCGTATCCAGTGTAAGCTTTTCTAAATACTTTAGTTTTGAGATTCCTTTTACATTGATACTCGTATCTTCTCTCAAATCTAACGATTTTATTTCTTTTATTTCTGCTTTACTTAAATATCCATCTTGGTTTTTGTCACGTTCTTTTTTTCTTAATGCATATTTATAATTTCCAAAGTTTTCTTTTATACTTATTCCTTTATTGCTTTTTGCGTTTACTGTCTGCGGCACAATAAGTACCACAGACAATACCAACAGGCACAATACTATTTTTCCTAAGTTTCTTTTCATCATCTTTTCCTCCCGTTTAACTTTTAGTGGTAAGGTATGTTTGCGGTCGGATCACTGTCGTAATCCTCCATCCATGCATGCACTTCTATATCCGGATTGTTTTTACAGTTTACATAAAATATATAACCCGCATACTTATCCAGCTCCGTAAAGTGAAGTAATTTCATGTTGTTGTTACTACAATTGATATATCCTATTTCCCTATTTAGTGGACCTCCATATATTTCACTTATCCGGTTGTTGCTGCAATCAAAATCATACAATTTCGGATAAAGGGTAAAATCAAATCTTCCTTCTATTTGATTTTTGGATATATTTAAATAACGTACATTTTTTAAGTTTTCATATGCAAATGTTTTGAGCCGGTTGTTATGAACCTCGACTTTTTTCAGTTTATGATATCCCACAATATTCAACTCGGTTACTTTTCCGCCAACGCAACTCATCTGCTTTAAATTCTTCAAGTTTTCCACTGTAAAACTCTGTAAATCCGGTACTCTGCATACCTCTAGATTCCATAGTTTTGGAAAATTACTTATAGTCAGATTGGTTAAACCTTTCGCATCATACAGTTTTATTTGTTTTAGATTATCCAATTCATTCAGTGAAAACTTTGAAATTCTTGCCTCATCTATATTGATCCATTTCAACCCTTTCAGGCTTTTTATTATCAGATTTGGTACTTTAACGTCATACATTTTTATAAACTGCAGTTTCGGATTGTTCTCTATCGTACAACTGGTGCTTTTGCATTCGCTAAACTTAACTTTTTCTAATTTTGCACAATTTTGAATATCCATCTTATTAATATTTTTTGCACAGGATAAACTTAAAAGTTTCAAGTTTTTTCTGTTCCTGAGCAACAGATTTCCTTTTTTTGTATTAATTTCAATACAGATTTTTTTTGCACGGAGACACTTGTTTGCTATAGACACACTGTTTTTAACACCATACAAGTTTAGGTATTTGATTTTATTATTTTTTCTAATCTTTATTACACCTTCTTCACTTTCAAATTCCACAGCCAGTTTTCTTATTTTTCTAAATTTTCTCAAATCAAACACCAATTTTCTTTCTGGCTCAACTTTAATATGTATGTCTTCTAACCCATGTAATTTTTCAACTTCTTTGATATGATAAACTGCTCTTTGTGCTTTAATCGTTATTTTTTTCAGATATTTTAGTTTGGATAATCCTTTCACACTCGTATTTTGATACTCTTCCAGATAAAGAGACTTAATTTTTTTGATTTCTCCTTTGCTCAAATATCCATCCTGATTCCGATCATATTTTTTTACTTTTATTTCAAACCGGATAGTTCCGGAAAAAGTGTTCCTGATGTTATAACCTTTTCCGGACTTTGCATTTACCACATCAGGCATTATCAGAAATACTGACAAAACCATTACACACAGCACTAATTTTATTAAATTCTTTTTCATATGATACCTCCTACTTAAAAACTGGATACAATGTAATCTCATCCCCCATATTTTCAGGATACTTGAAGTGCTATACTAAAGTTGTAACAGGAGTGGCTAATAAGATATACTAAAAACAATGAGAAAAGAGGTTCTTATCATGCCACAA
>CAJFUA010000024.1 GCA_904420085.1 uncultured Eubacterium sp.
GACAGCAATACTATAATTCCCAGAAGGAAGCCGCATAGGATACAAAATCCTTGAGGAAAATGTGTCAACTAATCTTGACAAAATCATGTTAAGTTTTCAAGGTACAAATTTATATCAAAGGTCAATAACCTTTTGACACCCTAATCTATTATAGAAAAAAAGAGCGGTCCTTAAACCACTCGTTCTCAACTGTATTTTTATTTAATTTTCTGTTCTTGCATTTTGCGCTGAAAGAGTTTTTGCAAAATACGCATTTTCAGATACAAATATCTGTTTTATTGCCAAATGGTAATCACACGATACTCATTTTGTACGCACAAACGCCAATTCTTGTTGGTGAAAATGAGCCGCTTGTGCGTTCACGACGCTTCATTTGAAATGAATATGCAAAGGGCAATTTTAGATTTTGAACATTGCCAAACTTCTTGAAACGCAATACGTATGACTTCTATACTTGCATGTTACTTGTATGATACCTGCATACACTTGAACACACTTGCACACTACTTGCACACTACTTGCACACTACTTGCACACCACTTGCACACCACTTGTATATACTCAATCTACAAACTATAACCTAATCCTAAATTTTATAGTATTACCGTTTTGTATGTTTCACATATTTCTGTTTTGAACTTTGTGGTTTTTCTGGTATTGTCATATCTACAACCCCTGCTTCTATCAACGGGGTAAGAATATTCTTTCTGAAATAATCTCTTGACTTATATCCACAAAATTCTTGTACTTCTTTTCTTGCCCTCGGCACGCTTAAAAATTCCATTAATCTTTCATACTCTTTTATATCCAAACCTATTGACACAAACGAATGCTTTAATTCCTCATTTTCTGATTGTTTCTTTTCCAGAACCTCATCTATATCAACCTGCTTAGCATCATTATGCACTTTTCTGAACATCGTAACCTTAATTCCGTCACCAAATTCTTCAAATAACGGCTCCGGAAGACCATATTCGGCGCTCCTATTATATAATCTCGGAATTCCAGTTCCCCAAGCCTCAATAATATGCATATAGTGAAATGCTTCTGCAATTGCTTCATTTCTGCATCTGGACTTACCCTTTTTTACTGTAGCTATATCAAGACCTCCGTATAACATTCCCGGTGACAATACTTCAATCCTATCATCAAATATGCAAACCTGTACACAAGCTTCATCAAGATAACTTCTATGCACTACCGCATTTGCAACCATCTCTCTAACAGCCTTGGTAGGTAATTCATATTCCTCGCTTCTATATACGCCATTTATTTCTGCACCCATATTTATATGTCTTAAAATGAAATGATACGCATCATCCACCTGTTCATAAATTGGACCTGAAAATTCTTTTTGATCAATAAAAACATCTCTTGTTGTTCCTTTGAATAAGGCACATTGAACTTTTGCGTTTCTGTTCTTGTTATCTGTCATAAGGTCAAATGCATTAGTCACACTAAACTTTTTCCCCGTCTTGCTAAGCACTCCAAAATCTTCCAGTTTTTCGAGTGTCATCTCCTTTACTTCTGCTTTTTCGTCATCAGTTTTACACGCTTCGAGTGCGATCCTTTTCATTTCTTTACACAGATGCAATGCCTTTTCCTCATTATATTCTTTACCAATACATAACATCTTATCATATGACATATTCTGCCCTTCTATTTCCAATTCCTTCAATCGTCTCGCATCCGCCGGTCTGCTGGTTCCATTTATTCGGATATAAGAAGTTGTTTCCTTGCCTTTGCTTGCAATATAATATGGTCTAAATTTACCTGGTACAATCTCAACTTCGAGTACCGTTTTCCCCTCCAACGTACTCATTGTAATATCTGGGTCTATTTGTGGTGTACACGCATCTGAAATCATGTTAGATATATTATCTGATAACTTGAATGGGTTCTGCTCTCCAATACCGTAAACAATGTTAGTTTCATCTTCAATACCAATAATCACCTTTCCACCAGATGTATTAGAAAAAGCGATAATATCCTTAAGAAATTTCTCATGATTACTCGGTATTTCTCTTTTGAATTCTATATTTTTATCTTCACCAAAAAATTCTTTTTCTACCATATATCTACCTTTCCTTTATATAAGTATATCTAAAGGATACAAAATGGAACTTTAAATTAAATCTATAAATTCCTTCTTGTATGTTTCCATTTTACAAATCTCCTTTATTTACAGGCGTTTCTGCCCTTTTCCGTTTTGTGCCTTACGCCTCTTTTCCAACTATAAAACACTCGGAAAAGAACCACAGAAATATATTTTATCTTACCATGAAAAGCCGTCTTTCACAATCCGTTAGCGATACGTATTTCATTTATATAGGTATTTCATTTAACATAAAAATGTATATTTCATTTGCAATTACCTTTTAACATTTTTTTGCTTTACATATAACAATTATGCTTCCTCGCATTTTCCCATGTATTTTCAATCTTCCCTTCTACATCATCATATCAATTTACATATATATGTTCTCATATTTTTATCACAGATATGTAATTTATTTTCATTCACCTTAAATTTCAAAACCTTTTACATATAGATTCTCCCTCTAGCAGGCAAAAATATATGTAACTTCTTCTCATTTATCATGAATCTTAAAAGATTTTTACATATATATTTGGCAATCTGATAAGAAAATATATGTAATCTATTTTCACTCACCATAAATCTCAAGAACCTTTACATTGAAATTTCGTAATTTGAGCAAGAAATATATGTAATCCATTCTCGGTTCTCTGGAATTTTCAAAAAAATAAAAACGCCCATGCACCTGCAGCAGCCAGTGCATGAACGTTTTTCAATTAATTATTTTCTAATTACCTTTTTCCGTTTGCTCCATGGTCCGTAAACTCTCTTTCCTTTATAAACGGAATATGCCCGGACTTTGATATAGTATTTCTTTTTCCTTACTCTCTTGATTGTGTACTTCAGTTTCTTGGTAATTCTGCTTTTACTCTTTTTAAATTTCTTGGAAACAGAATACCTGATCTGATATCCTTTTGCCCCTTTTACCTTTCTGTATTTCAACAATATTTTGTTGTTACGGCATTTGGCTTTTTTTATTTTAACCTTTTGTAGTTTTTTCTTAGAGGTTATCTTTTTCCTGTTCTCAAAAGTATTTTTCTCGACTTTAGGATTGGAAACTGTAGTGTTTTTCGGTGCGTCTGTCATCCCTGTCGTTTCGTTACCAGATAAGGATTCCGGCGTGGTGGTCTGACAGATGGTCTCTGTAATTTCCGGCGCAGTTGTCTGCTGCGCCTCTGTAGTCTCCGGTATTGTGACCTGCTCCTCTGTGGTTTCTCCGCTTTCTCCTTCTTTGGATAACTGAATATAATCCAGATTTGCCGAGGATGAATTACTGAAATCTCTGTCGTATACCGTAAAGTAATTTCCTTCACTGTTCGAATTATCCACAATCGGACCGCTGACTGCTATGGTATTGGCGCCTTCATACAAAAATATTTTCGTAGATATCTGTCCTGTAACATTCCAGCCTCCTGTGGCAGGCGCCACATTTCCCATCGTTCCAATTTCATCATCAAACACTTTCCAACTTCCGTTATTCAAGCGATACATAAATTCTGCCTGTTTTGGACAGCAGTAGGATAAAATCATTCGGTATTCGCCTTCCTCCGGCGCATTGACAGTCCACTGAATATATTTTCGCTCATTGTCAATCCACTCATTCCCTACGCCTACCACAGCCTGACCGGAACAATCCACATAATATTCTCCCGATTCTATCGAATTTCCGTTCAATTCCTGTGCTGCTTCCGCCTCATGAATTCCAATTGCCGCCGGATAAACCGACGGGTCTATGGTGATTTCCGGTTCAACTTCTTCCAGTTCAAAATAATCCAAAATAATCCATGAACCTTCTACATCCACAGAACCACTCAGACAAATGATATTTTCTCCTCTGTTCAGCCTGATATCCATGGTGGTAACATCCACATCATCCCATGCTTCCGTGGCATTTACCTCCTGATAGCACCATGCTTCCTCATTTACTTTTACTGCAAACTTCGTATCTGTGGTGGTTGCATATCCTATCTTTAATTTATACTTTCCTGAACTGCTCATATTCACGGAAAATTGAATATACTTTGCATTGTCCATGTCCGAGGAAGAATTATCATTCATGGCTTCCATATATCCGTCATTGGAAAAACGGCTGCCAAAATTCGTTGTGACCGTGGCAACAGAACCGCCATTGACTTTTTCATCATACAGTTCTGCCTCATATCTTCCACATCCTCCCGATTTTCTAAGAGACGGTTTATTGAAATATTCTTTTAGAATATTATATAGCGTTTCGTTTTTACTGCATTCTCCTGCCTTTGACCATTTATCATAAATCGTACTGTAAGAATCATTTTCAATATCTGCCTCACTGCCGGTGTGGTTGAAAATTCCCCATGAACTGTCTTTATAGGTGGTTTTATAAGTCCATGTGGTATAACTGATTCCATAATCATTCAGCCGCTGCAGGCAGGCTCTCCACGAACCATAGTTGGAAAAGAAAGAAGTCTCTCCAATATAAGACGGAACATTATAGTCTGCTTTATCAATATTGTTTAATTTTTTGTTAATGGACGCCAACTGATCTTCTGCTGATATCTGACTGTCATAATTATAACAGTGGTATTCATACATAATATTTTCCCACTGATACTCTGTAGGATTTGGAAGTCCGGAAGGCTCCCATGTGGCTTCCATGATAATCATATGTTCCGGGTCCACTTCCCTGATTGCATCATAAGCTTTATCATAAAAATCCCATACGGTGCGGGTAGTAAACGGAATGTTTTCCGATGTATAAGGCTCATTTAACAAATCATATCCAACGACAACCGGATTGCCTTTATAATGTTTTGCTATTTCTACCCACAGCCCGAGTGCTGTCCGCTGGTTGTTCTCTGCATTGTCTCCTTGAAAGAAACTGACACCCTGGGTTGTATCTCCGGAATGGTCTCTCCCGTTCTGGGAACCCGGCACGCCGTGCATATCCAATATGACATACATCCCCCGTTTTCCTGCTTCCTCCACAAACCAGTCGATTCGGTCAAAGGCATCTTCTTTCATCTGATTGTTGTCATCCAGAAAATTTTTGTACCAGAAAGGCAGTCTGATTACATTCATCCCCAGATCTTTGCAGTTATCAAAATCCGACTCCTGCCAGTATTTGTCTTCATACAAATCCAGCAATGTCTGATAATTATCAGGAAACCGTTCTTTTAATTTATCAATAATCTGTACCTGACAGCCTACATTATCGGTCTCTTTGGTCAGTGTCATCCACAGTTCCTGTAAGAGCCAACCTCCTGCATTTGTTCCCTTCAGAACCACTTCTTCTCCGGATATTGTCTTTAATTTTTTCCCTTCTGCCTTAATAAAATCTTTCTCTGTTATCTGTAAATTGTCATTTGCCAGAGCAGAATTCTGCTCTGGCAAAATCATTGTGCTTATCAAAGATACTATTAAAACAAAACTGATAATTGCTTTATTCCAATGTTTCATATCTTACTTTTTTACCTTTACTCTCTTTGGCTTAGACCATACTTTCAGACCTTTCACTCTGGCTCTGATATATAATCTCTTCTTTCCCGCCAGTTTCTTACTCTTAATTGTAACCTTTACTTTTTTTACGGTCTTTCGGATCAGTATCTTTTTAAATTTCTTCGTTGTCGAAATCTGAATCTGGTATTTTTTCGCTTTCTTTACTTTTTTCAAAGTAAGTTTTATTTTCTTCGCTGAACGCTTTTTCGGCCAGATTTTTTTCACCTGCGTGTTTTGCACTTTGGTCGTCTTCGGTGCTTTCGTTGTATCAACTGCATTCTTTGAGGTGGTCGGAACCGCTCCGGCTGTGGTCGTCTGCTGTGGTGCCGTTGATTCCTGTGGTGTTTTATCAGATGTTGTTTCATCTGATGTGCTTACCTCGGAACTGGTCTCCTCTGAGGAACTTGTTTCTGATGTGATTTCTTCTGATGATGTCTCGTCCGGCTCGTCTGTTTCTTTTACCAGAGAAATATCCACTCTGTCTACACAGGCATAACCGCCGTTGGTGGTTCCCATCACATCAATGATATTCTCCCCGGCATTTAACTCTGCATCAAAGGCCGTATTGACAGCCACTTTCGCCCAATCGCCGGTATCCTGTATTGTGACTTTCTGCCACGTTCCACCGTTGACTCTCATACATGTTTCTGTACCGTCCACAGCGCTTGTAGCCAGTCTCAGTGTATAAATTCCTTTTGTCCACGCTTTTACCGGAACAGATACATAACTTACATTGGAGCCGTCCTCTGCCGGTGCTTCACCGTTTAAGTTGGTATTTAATCCTTCCACATATCCGTTGTCTGAAAACTTGCTTGCCCATGTGGTAATCTGAACTGCCTTTCCTGATGTGCCGTGGATTTCACCGTCTTCTACCTCAAAATGACTGAGTGGAAGCGGATTGTCCACTCCCAGCATCTGGGAGAGCTGTGCACTGATTAATTCAGACAGATACCGGTGTTCTTCTGCATTCGGATGTCCGCTCTGTCCGTTTACCAAATCCGGAAATGTGACAAAGGCAATATCTTCATCGCCGGTCTCCTCTTTGTATTTCTCAATGTTCTGCTTATATAATTCTATAACTTCGTAATTAATATAAGTTCCGTCGTAGTTGTTCGGATAGTTTCCGTAGGACATGATGATCTTTGCATTTGGATATGTATCTCTCAATTCTTTAATGAACGCCATCATATGTACAAAAACTTCTTCTCTGGAATATCCGTTCTTTAATGCGCTCTC
The DNA here is from genome assembly GCA_904420085.1 of uncultured Eubacterium sp. Classification (GTDB taxonomy): domain Bacteria; phylum Bacillota; class Clostridia; order Lachnospirales; family Lachnospiraceae; genus Eubacterium_G. The sequence continues at coordinate 6,809 of CAJFUA010000024.1, forward strand.
GCCGAAATCGTTATTGAAATTGGTAATAATCACATCCGGTACATATGATGCCGGATCATATGCCGTTTCCTTATCCCTAAACCATGACTGGTATTTGTATAAATCTTTTAACTGGTTATCCTGAGAGAATTTCCATCCGTCCTCTCCAAGCGTTCCCTGTGTGCATCCTCTTCCCGATACGGAAATCTGCTGCCATGTAGCATTATAAGCCCGGCTGACTACGGACGGAAATGCCAGATATCCGTCTTCATTTCCCGTCTCGGAATCCATCTGATTTCCACATGTACTGGAAGCACCCACAACAAGGAATTTATAATCATAATCCATCGGTGTCAGCACGGCATCTTCATCATAAATCATGTAATTCAACTGCGCCAGTCCAGTCATGGCTTCTTTTGTTTTGTAAACCTTAATGGTATGGTTTCCTTCCGGCAGTTCCTCTGCCAAAATGATTCCTCCGGTTTTGGAATTATGTTTCACATAAGAAACCTGTCCGTCTACGTCTACAACAAAGGTTTCCGTTGCGGTGGTTGTAATGTTTGCTTTTACCAGTCCGCCGCCATGATAATGAAATTCAAATCCGGAGCCTGTGTAATCAAAGGTAATCGCATCACCGTTTACCATATTCCGTCCGCGAAATGAAATCAGATTCTCCTGCTGCAATTCAACACCGGTTTTCTTAATCTGACCCTCCTCCGGCTCATCACTTTCCGGAATTTCTTTCGGATCCGTCGTCATTTCTTCTGTTGTTTTTTCCATATCAAATCTATCCAAAATAATCCATCCCGAATCCACGGAACCCGTAACATAAATGGTGTTTTCTCCGGCGTTCAGGTGTATTACCACATCTCTGTTTCCGACTGTTGCCCAATTATCTGTCGACTCCACATGAATTATCTGCCACGCATCACTGTTGGTTCGCACACCGATTTTTGTATCATCACTGGTAGTTGCATATGCGATATGCATCTTATAGTTGCCTTCCTCCTCTGCAATCACTCTGTAACTTAAATATTTTTCCAGTTTATTCATGTCACCGTTTAGATTGCCGTTCATCTCCTCTACATATGCTCCACCGGAGAATGCCGGATTTGTATTAACCGTTCCGTTTACAATAAATTCTGCATCTTCTGCCTCTACGCTGCCCACTGCCGGTGTCGGCTCATATGCCGGTTCTTCCGTTGTTGTTTCATTCTGTATTTTTTTCAGTTCAAAATAATCTAAATTAATCCATTCCCAATTCATGCCCTGATAATAGATGTTGCAGGCTCCGGTCACATCGATGGTATTCACGCCTTCTGTCAATTCTACTTTCAGCGTAATGGTTCCTGCCACATTCCATGCAGTCACAGGCGCTTCTGTGGAAATCCACTCGCCGTTATTAATTCTTACATCAATATTACATGGATGATTTTCTTCTCCGCCTGCATAACCGATAGTCATTTGATAGGTTCCTGCCTCTGTGGCATTAACTTTTGTGGTGCAGTATGCCCTTCCATTATTCGGCCATGTATTCATATTTCCCACATACTTTCCACCGGAAAAATTTTCATTTTCACTGATGGATGCCGGATTATCTGCGGAACCCTGCGTAAATGAGATAGCATTCTCTGCTTCATGTCTTCCCTCGGCAGCCGGATACAGAGCCGGATCTTCCGTGGTAACTTCCACATTTTCTTCTGTAATTTCAATGTAATCAATATTTGTAAATATAGTGGTATCTTCACAGACATTTTCTATTTTAATTGTATTAACGCCCGCCTGTAATTCCAAATTTACTGACATTGTTGAAAATTTGTTATAATCTTTATTATTTTTTACGGTAAAATCTACCGGCGTACCGGAATTGACCGTGGCTTTCATTGCAATATCCGTCACGGCAGAGCCAAAAGGATTTGAGTTCGCCGCAAAATTCATCACCACATCATATGTACCTGCTTTTTCCACTGAAACCGTGAAAGTCACATAGTTTCCCGGATAATAACAGATTGCTGCATTTCCGGAAGCACCGGATAAATCCGTTCTGATTCTGGAATTTGCTTCCGTCACCTTTGTCAGCGTGCAGACACCGGTGTCTTCCGCCTCGTATCTGGTTGTTCTTGTTCCGGCGTTTACTGACCGGGTCATGGGCATCAGTCCGATGATCATAGCAACCGTCAGTACATACGCCATTATCTTTTTGTACCTTTTCATATAATACCTCCGTTTTAAAATGTTATCGCTAACATTATTGTATCATAAACCTTTTAATTTTCAATACAGATTTTAATTAAAAACGATTTCATTCCATTATTTTTCATAATATCCGGTATAGTATTTTTCCAGAATTTTTTTTACCTGCTGATTTTCTATTACATTCTGCTGATTGGACCATTTTTCTTTAATTTCTTCGTAACTGTCCTGTTCCGCATTTACCTTTTCACCCATCGTATTATAGATACCCCAGTTATTATTTCCTGTTCCGGTTACTTTGTAAGTCCATGTGGTATAGCTGCACTTTCTTCGGTTCATTTCATTCAGACATAATTTCCATGACTCCATGTTACTGAAAAAAGAGGTTTCACCAATCAGATTTGCCACATTGTAATCTGCACTGTCAATTAAATCTAATTTCAGTTCAATTCCTTCAAACTGTGCCTGGGGTGTATTTTGATCTCCGTAATTATATTGATGATATTCATACATGATGTTTTCCCACTGATAAGTGTCCGGATCCGGCAGATTTTCAGGATTCCATTTTGCTTCCATAATAATGATATGCTCTGCATCAATCCTCCGTATTGCCTGATATGTCCTGTCATAAATGTCCCAGCAGGTTTTTCCTGTATTTTCCGGTAAATCACAATAAGGTTCATTTAACAGATCGTATCCGGCAACAGTCGGATTTCCTTTGTAGCGGTTTGCAATTTTTTTCCACAGTTCCACATACGCCTTTTGATTTGCCTTCGCATTTTTACCATAAAAGAACGCTGCTCCCTGGGTGGTGTCCCCGGAATGGTCTTTCTCATTTTGAGAACCTTGCGCGCCATGCATATCCAAAATCACATAAAGTCCCCTCTTTCCTGCCTGATTCACAAACCAGTCTGTCTTTTCAAAAGCCTCCTCTTTTAGCGTACCGTTCTCCTCCAAAAAATTCATATAAGTAAAGGGCAGACGGATTACATTCATCCCCATCTCTTTACAGTTATCGAAATCGGTCTCTGTCCAATAATTCTCCTCATAAATATCAATCAGTTCCTCTGCTTTTTCCTTGCCGAACCGCTCCGTCAATGTCTCTATCAGCTCTTTTTGGCAGGACACATTCTCTGTCTCTTCCGTAGGACACATCCAAAATTCCTGTACAAGCCAGCCTCCCGCATTGGTTCCCCGCAACACAATTCCTTCTCCCTTTGTGTTCACGATTTTTTTGTTTTCTACTTTTAAAAAGTCTTCTTTCTGAATCTGCCCCATCTCCCATTTTTCTCCCTTTGTATCTGTTTCTTTCCCTGTCTGTTCCTGTCCACAGCCCCCGAACATTATCATAAGTGCTGCCAACACAAAACTTATAAAAGTATATTTTCTCATACCTGTTTTTTCTCTCTTTCTTCTGATAATAAAAAGGATTATAAATGAAAAGCATCCGAGAGAGGGCTGCTCTCCCGAATGCTCTGTTTTATTGACTTGATAATATTGTTCTGTCATTTTACCTGAACATTTAGTAAAGTCCCGTCCAGCCGTTATCTTCATTTGCTGATTCACCCGTAAATGTATCAAGGATGCTGGGACTTGTTGTAATCACATCTTTCGTGTCAAATTCGACTGTTTCAGCCTCCGGGCTGTTATAAAATTTCTTCATTTTAATCTCCTTATTTAATAAATGAATCAATGGTTGACTGGTAGCCGTCTGCAACTCCTGCATATCCTGCATTTTTTACTGCTGATGCCACCTGACTGATGCTTCTTACCGGTCCCATACTTGAGTAAACCGTCACCGCTTCTCCGTTTTCGTAATTAACGGTTACATAAGCTCTTGCCGTAAAGTTTCTGATATAGTTTGACTCTACCACATCACAGACAGAACCACAGTATGTTCCAACTGTTCCGTTATACCACTTGTTTGTTGAGCTATTTTCTTCTTTTACCGTATTTTCTACATTTATCTTTGTATAATCACAGGTAAGAGTCAGTTCCTCTCCTTTTGCCTCGTAAATATCTTTTGCCGTAATCAGTGTTCCCTCCGTAATGGCATCGGATGCCACCGCATCCATGTTGTCAGATAAAATCGTTGACTGGAATCGGATTCCGGCTGAACCAATATAACGGATTCCGGCTCCATTTGCCATCGTCACGGACAATTCATTGACGGAAGTAAATGCCATATCACCTTCTACTGTAACTTCTGTATTTGGTGCATACATCTTTCCGTCACAGAGATATCCGTATGCAGCATTTCCTAAAGTAACTTTATTTTCCGATACCTGTACCGGAAGACCATCTACTGTTACAACCGGTCCTATCGGTTCTGTGTATTTTGCAATATCAATACAGTCAATGTTTGCCGATGAAATATTATTTATATCCTCTCCATACACCGTAAAAAAGTTTCCTTCTCCGGTACTGTTGTCCAGAACCGGTCCTGAAACAGAAATGGTATTCACACCCTCTGTCAGTTTCACTTTTGTTTTAATGGATGCCGTAGTGTTCCATGTTCCTGTTGCCGGGGCAACTTTTCCCACTACATCCATCTCATCATCAAAAGGTACCCAGTCATTATCATTTATTTGAATTAAGAATTCGCTGACTTTCGGCGCACAGTAGGATAGTGTAACCTCATACACTCCCGCTTCTTCTGCCTCCACAGCCCACATAATGTATTTTTTATCATTATTAATCCAAGTCCAGCCTACGCCCACAACCGCACTATTTGAACATGCTGCATAATAATCTCCTGACTGAACGGAATTTCCACCAAGATTTTGAGCGTTTTCTGCTTCATGCCGGCCAATGGCTTTCGGGTATTCCACCGGAACTTCTGCCTTTTCTAATTCAAAGTAATCCAGATTGATCCATTCCCATCCCATGCCTTCATACCAGATGTTACATGCTCCGGTTACGTCAATCGTATTTATCCCCTCTGTCAGTTCTACTGTCAAGGAAATCGTTCCCACCACATTCCACGCAGTCACTGGAGCTTCTGTGGAAATCCAACTTCCGTTATTAATTCTTACATCAATATTACATGGGTGATTTTCTTCGCCACCTGCATAACCGATGGTCATTTTATAAGTACCTGCCTCTGATGCATTTACTTTTGTGGTACAGTATGCTCTTCCGTCATTTGGCCATGTATTCATATTTCCCACATATTTTCCACCAGAGAAATTTTCATTCTCGCTGATGGATGCCGGATTATCTGCGGAACCCTGCGTAAATGAAATTGCATCTTCCGCTTCATGCCTTCCAATCGCCTCCGGATACGTAACCGTTATCGGATCGGTAACCTCAATATAATCAAATGTAATAAATTTGGTTGTAACCGTTGCATCTCCCTCACTGTTATTTTTCAAAACAATCACATTTTCACCCGCTTGAAGTGATAATGTCACTTCCTGGGTGGCAAAAGTATTCCAGCCGTTTGTCGTGGTGGAAGTTCCCGTATTTGCAAAATCCTGATTCACTACTGACCCTTCATTTACCGTAATTTCTACCGGAATAACATCCCAATTCATATTGCTTCCCGTAGCATATCGGATTGGAATGGTATAATCTCCTGCCTCACTTACACTTACAGTCATTGTCAGATACTGGGAAGGTCTGCATACGACTCCTTTACCTCCTGATGCATTTGTCACACTGGTATTAATACTCTGCGCATGACTGATGTCTCCATCCTCTGCCTCGTATCTTGTAATTGTATCTGCTTTCGTATCCACTGTCTCCAATACCGGAAGCAATCCTGCTATCATAACGATACAGACAACTACAGACCAGACTTTCTTCATTTGTTTCATAGCATCTCTCCTTCTTTAAGGGCATTTATACTTTTATCCGGTAAAATGCCCTTGTAATAAACTGTTATTTCTTAATTCTAACTTTTTTTACCTTACTCCACGCACCATATCTTTTCGCCTTGCCATTGAGAACATATGCTCTTGCCTTAAAGTAATATGTTTTCTTCTTTTTCAGTTTCTTTATGGTTAATGTGAGCTTCTTTGTTGTTCTTGTCTTTGCTTTTTTCAGTTTTTTGTTTGTTGCATATTTTACCTGATAACCTTTTGCTCTGGTAATTTTTTTGAAAGTCAGTTTTACTTTTCTGCCTTTGACATTTTTCGCTTTTTTAATGACAGCCTTTCCGGGTGCTTTCACCTTTCTTTTTGTCGTTGGTGCCTTTGTTGTCGCCTGTGGCTGTTTTGTCGTCACCGGTGCTTTTGTGGTAACAACTGGATTTGCTGTGGTCTCATCTGCCTCATCAGCTACTTTCGTCAACTCAAAATAGTCAATGTTTACCCACTGACCGGCCTGTCCATCGCCGTACCACACCTGACATGCACCTGTAATATCAACAGTATTTTCACCTGCTTTTAAATTAAATTTCAAGGTTACTGTCTGTGTCTGATCCCATCCTGCCGTTGCAGACACTTTTACGGATTTCCAAGCGCCGTTATTCACTCTGGCATCGATGGTCGGTTCATTTCCGGCTTCACTTCCTGCGTATGCGATTGTCAGTTGATAAGTTCCTGCCACATCCACAGAAACTTCCTTTGTGAGATAAGCTCTTCCGTCATCTGCCCATGCATTCATATTTCCCACTGCTTTTCCGCCGGAGAACTTGTCACTTTCTGCAATCGTATGTTCGCTTCCTACCGCGCCGGTCTCATAACTGTCCGCATCTTCCGCCTCATATCTTACTGCTCCCGGAAGCGATGAAGATGTTTCCGGCGGTTCTGTCGGATCAGGTTCCGTACCTGCGTCCGGCTCTTCACCTCCCGATACATATTCGATATCAATGCAGTCCATGTTTGCCCATGCGCCGTTGATTGCTCCTGTCACGGAAATGGTATTTTCACCCGCTTTCAGATATACCGTTGTCTCAAAAGTTCTGGTAGCATTCCAGTCTGTTCCTACCGTTCCCGTTACTTTCGTCCATTCATAGTTGTTGGATCTGACTGCCATAACCGGATCTGTGGTAGTGGAACCATATGTGACTGTCACTTTATAATTTCCTGCTTTCTCTGCCGTTACCGGTACTGTTACATATCCTCCGTTGGACGGATGGTCCACGGTAGTATTCATATTGGCTACATATTTGTTTCCTGAATACACACTGACAAATTCTTCCTCTTTCACTGCCGCCTCTGTTCCATTGGCAGTAATCACTCCGTCTTCCAATTCGTAGTGCGCATCTTTTTCCATAGGATTGTCCACATTCAGTTTTGCCGCAATATTTTCTGAAAGCATTTTTGCCATTCTTACATGCTGGATATAATTTGGATGTCCGTCTTTACCGCCTACCATCTGCGGATATTTCACGAATCCCATGTTGTCATCACCAAGGCTTTCTATTGCTGCCTGATATTCCTCTGCATAATCGTTATTTAAATAAGTTCCATAATTCCATAAAATATATGTATCCGGATATTTTTCTCTTATAGAACTTGCGAACGTTTTTACTTCATCACAGAAGTCATCAATGGTTGTGCCGAACGTCTGCATAATATCTTCGCCTAAATCATTGCTGCCCACTCCCATAATCAGCACATCCGGCTGATAACTGTAATCGTATTTCGTCTCGTTGTCTCTAAACCATGACTGATATTGAAAGAGATCCTTTAACTGATTGTTCTTGCTTGCCGCCCAGCCTTCTTCTGAATTATATCCTTCCATTAGTCCCCTTCCGGAACAGGATACGGTGCTCCAGTCCGCACCATAAGCTCTTGAAAGCACGGATGGAAATGCATAATATCCATCTTCATCGCCTGAGTCGGAATTAATCTGATTGCCACAGGTGATGGAGTCTCCCACAAACTCAAATTTCAGTTGGGATTCCTGTGTGGCTTTGAAGGTTGCTGTTTCATCATAATATCCGATACTGTTTAACTGTGTCAGATATCCTGCCGCTTCTGTTACCTTATATGCCTTCACAATATATGTTCCCTGCTCCAGTCCTTCTGCAAGGGTTATGTCGGATGTTCCTGCACCAATGGTAACTGTATGAATATCTCCGTTGATGTCTACCACCATTTTTGAAGCCTGCTGTGCAGTGAAATTTGCTTCAATGTTTCCCTTTCCCGTAAATTCAAACTGGAATCCGGAACAGGAATAATCCATGGATTGGGCTGTATCTTCTGTAAGAGTACGTCCCACCATTCTCATCTGTCCGTTGTCCACCATGGACTTTGCCGTCAGTGATGTTTTTACTCCGTCTATCTTTTCTAATTCAAAGTAATCAATGTTTACCCATTCCCAGTTCATATCACTATAATAAATATTGCAGGCTCCGGTTACATCAATCACGTTTTCTCCTGCATTCAATTCAATATTTAATGATATGGTACTGACAACATCCCATGATGCCGTAGGCTCTGCCAAGGTAGAAATCCATTCCCCTTCATTGACTCTTACATCAATATTACATGGATGATTTGCTTCACCGCCACCGTAAGCCACAGTCATCTTGTACATGCCTGCTTCTTCCACAGTAACCTTCGTTTCACAGTATGCCCTTCCATTCTCCGGCCATGTATCCATATTGCCTATGGCCTTGCCACCGGAATAATTTTCACTTTCTGCAATACTGTATTCATTGCTGGCAGAACCTTGTACGAAAACATCTGCATCTTCTGCCTCACATCTGATTTTTGTACTGTCTGCCTTTGGATAATACTCATAAACACCGATGCTTGTGCAAATCATTGCAACTCCAAGTACCACTGACAGTATTTTTTTACTTAATTTCATGCACTACCTCCTTTTCTACTCCTTTATTTCTTTCTTTTTATACGCAATCGCCAATACAGCCGCTGACAGGCACATCATCACTGTAATGAGCGCAAAGGTAACTCCGGTCTGTGGAGATTTCATAGAATCATTTTCTGTATCCTGTGCATCTGCCTCATCTCCATCCTCTTCAATGTCCGCATCGGCAGCCGTTTCTTCCGCTTCGGTAACCTTTTCCTCTACTACCTTCTGCTCTTTTGCTGCCTGTCCGTTGTCTAATAATAACACCGTTTTATTTGTATTAATTTTTCCTTCTTCTTCAAATTCTACATCAATATAATCATAATTTACCCAATCATCTTCCGAAGTCGGTCCTGTAACCCAAATGTAGTTTTCTCCCTTTTTCAGATAGACATAGGCAGAAGCCTCACCTACATTGCTCCAACTGTCAGTAGAACTTAAATTAACCTTTGACCATTCGTAACCAGAGGTTACAAAAACTGCCATATTTGAAGATTCTGTAGCATATCCCAACGTAACTTTATAGTATCCTGCCTGTTTTGCACTTACTTTATATTGGATATAACCCACATTGGAACAGTACTCATCAATCCGGGAAGGACTTGAAATATTCGCCGGGGTAAATTCCCCCACATAAGACTTCTTAGACCATGTTTCATCTTCGCTTTCTGCCCATTTCATTTTTCCACCGGAGATAATATACGCAGCTTCTGCCTCATATCTGTTGCTTTCACGCTGTGCCGTGGTGGTTTCCTCTACCGTGTTATTCTTCAGTTCTATGTAATACAATCCGACTTTTCCACCGGTGGCGCTTGCCTGTCTGAATTTGATTGTATTTTTCTCTCCCGCCTTAAATCCTGCGTCTGTCAGCATCTTCGTGGAGATACTTTTTACAAGTTGTGTATTGACCTTGGTTCCACTTAAATCAACAATTGTTTCCTTTCCACCGTTGATACTCATGGCTAACTGGGCTTTTCCGTTCTGATATTCTGAAACATAATATCCCAAATCCATAGACTGAATGTCACTGCCGGCATCGACAGTAAATGTTGCCGAGCCCTGCCACTCCTCATCACCGGAGTCATATACAATCGGTCCTGTGTACAAGGTGGCTCCCGAATTATGAAATGCGCTGGTTGGTGCCAATTGCACTTCATTCAAGGCAGACTCAAAGGCATAGTATTTATTTGCACTGCTTTGTTTCACTACGGAAATACCTTCCGGATAATTGATGTAATCAAAATATCCCCAATTTACCCATGCCAGAATCACCGTATTATTTCCCTGTTTGAAAGGTACCGTCACATTCACTGTAGTATAACCGCTTCCGGTCAGCGAAACGTCGTGTGCCGTACCGTTTACAAACAGTTTCAACTTAATGGACGAACCGCCGGATTCGTTTTTTGCATGAATCTGTAACGTATAATCTCCTGCCGTCTCTGCGCGGAGAACTGTTCTTGCAAAGGTAATGTCCGTCAGTTTATCAAAACTGTCCAATACATCCTGCTGCCAGTATACTTCCACATGCTTTCCTGCGGAATCTCCCGAACCGTTCTTGATTCTCGCTTTGTTGAGCTGCATATCTTCTATTTCCAGTTTCGTATATTGTACGGCTCCTCTGACAGTTTTCTTGTCTGCCACCGAGATAGACGTTACAAAAAGAAGTATGATGACTGATATAAAAGCAATTTTGTTGATTCTCTTCATTTTCCATTCTCCTCTCTTCTAATGAATGATATAAGTGGTAATGGAATGTGGCGGTAACTCCACATTTGTTCCTGCACCATCTATCTCAATCGCCATCGGATGTTTATCGTCCGATTCACTTTGAATCACTAGCACAATGGATTCATCCGGATTTTTATAAGCAACCGTATATATGTCCTGCAACGCCTCATTTCTGCAAAGCAGCCGTTTCGCTCCCGGCTGAATATACTTTGAAAAATGTCCGATATAATAATAGGAAAGATTATATACGACCCTGTTGCTGTTTCGGTCAATAATGATTGGCGCCTCACAATAATTTCCCACATAGTTTGGACCGCCCATCTCATCCAGCACCAGATTCCAGTCAATCCATCCTTCACAATAATGATTGAAATCATTGATAATATTTCTGCCGTAAGTTTCTCCGTGTGACCATGCGCCAATTCCTTCATTGGAACTGGTGACGCCCGAGTTATTTACAATCTCCACACAGCCTTCTGTAAAAATCAGGTGTTTGTCAGGAAATGCCTCATGCACCATGGCCAGATTTTCTGATTTATCTGTCACATACCAGTGATATGCCACACCCCAGACAATTTCCTTTGCATTTTTATATGACAAAGTCTCTCTCACTCGTTTGTAAATATTATCCTTATTATGATCCCAGATAATAATTTTCACATCACTAAGCCCGGCATTCTCCAATTCTTTAGAGAGATAATCCACGGCAAAAACTGCCTCCTCGTCTGCGTCCACAATACAGGATGCCCATGTCTGAACCGCCTCCGGCTCGTTCTGAATACTTACCATGGAAATGTCAATGCCCTGTTCCTTCATGCCCAAAATATATTTGGTCATATACTTTGCCCATGCTCCATAATATTTCTTTTGTAAGTGGCCTCCGTGATTTACATCATGGTTGTCTTTCATAAATGCCGGAGGACTCCACGGACTGCACATCAGTGTCAGTCCACCGGACACTTTTTCCGCTTCCCGAACCAGGGGAATCACCCATCGGCTGTCCCTCTCCATATTGAAGGTGTCTAAATTGTCATCTCCCTCTTCAATATACATATAAGGTTCCAGTGCAAAATCGCATCCGCCGATGGTAGTTCTTCCTAAATTGTAACCGATGCCTTCGCTTTTGCTGAAATAAGCCTTTACCACATCTTTTTGGTTCTCTTCTGTCGTGTTTGCCAGCGTGTACGCCGCGGCTTCCGTAAAAGCTCCGCCAAATCCCAAATGGGTCTGAAAGGTTTTACTGCTGTCCACTCTTACATGGTCCACCCGCGTATCAAATTCTTCTTTCAGACTGATGGGATCCAGTTCCTTCCACATCTGGCCGCTGCCTTTTGCTGTTTGAATTACTTTTACCATATTAACCTCTTTAACGATTATTCAAACTCAACTTTCAGTTGAGAGTTCCATTCTTTGAACTGATATTTATAACCTTTGTAAGTGTAGTCCGAAGACATGTCTGCTTGTGTAGACGAAAGATTGATTTCCGTATTCTTGCTGTCCACAAACCAATATACATCATACCATGTTCCTTTTTCCGTCAGTTTGGTCAGGTCCACGATTCCCGCAAATTTACCTGAAGTACCCGACTGGTTCTTCACCTGAATTGTCTTATCACCACTTCTTACATTCAATGTAACATCCGTATTCTTTAAGGAACCAATATCCGCAGTCACATTTAACACCGGTTTGCCACCGGAAGATGTGATTTTTGCGTTGACATTTTTGAAGTTTGCCGCCACTTTGGCTCTGGCCGCCTCCTCTTCTGCGGTGTTGGTGTAGTATACTTTTAAGTCGCCTTCCCAGTCGGCAAACCGATACACATTGTCCTGATAGGAAACAGATATATCCATGCTGTAAACCGATTTGGTTTTTACATCCACATAAGCGCCGGATTTCTTTTCCATCAGCACCACATCATACCACAGTCCTGATTTGTCCAGTTTTGTCAAATCAAAATCGAATAAGAATCTTCCTGAAGTGTCCGTCAGATTTCCCACTTTTTTCACCTTATCCTCTGTCCGTATTCCAAGAGAAAGATTGCCGTTGTCAATTCCTTTCATGGTTCCCTGAACACGCAGGAACGGTTTTCGATTTTTTAAGATGAGCACTGCCTTGATTTCGTCGATGGACTGTCCTTTTGCCAGCCCTGTTGCCGTGTCATCCTCGAAGTAAACTTTTAATGCTCTGTTCCACTCTGCAAATTTGTATGTTTTATTCCGATATGCAACACTTTCCGTCATATCTGCGGAAGATACGGTCACATCCTTATATGTTTTGAAAGTTTTATCGCCGATAATCACATCATACCATACGCCTGCACTGGACAATTTTGTTAAGTCAAACGTAAAGTTTAAACGATTTCCTTTTCCCTTATTGGCTGCCCGTTTGATTTTATCTTCCGTTCTGATTCCCAGATACATTTGGGAAGCATTTTTCATTTTTCCTGTGATTGTTAAAACAGGTTTACCATTTTTACTCTGAATGGACGCCTTCACACCTTTCAAATCTTCTGCCGCTTTGATATAAGTTATTTTCAAAGCCCTCTCCCAGTTCTGGAAAGAATATACTCTCTTTCCTACTGTCAGGGTCTGTTCCATATCGGCCGCTGCCACGGTCAGATCTCTGTATTCATCAGAACCTTTGGTACCGATAATTACATCATACCATGTCTCAGCTTTACTTAATTTTGTCAGGTCAAATTTAAAATAAATGTTATTGTCTTTACCCTGATTATAAACCTTCATTACCTTGTCTTCTGTTCTGATTCCAAGATATCTGTTTGCCGCATTGCTCATCTTACCTTTGACAATCAGATATGGCTTTTTCCCTGCTTTCTTAATCTCTGCCTTCACACCTTTAATGTCTGTCAGTGCCTTATCATAATATACTTTTAACTGGCCTTCCCAGTCGGCAAACTTGTATACATGTTTGCCTGCTTCTACCTTGGTCTCCATATCGGCGGCATCGCTAGAAATATCCGTACTGTCGTTAAACTCTGCGTGTCCCACAATAATATCGTACCATGTTCCAGATTTTGGAATTACAGACAGCCTTATTGTAAATTTAATATTATTTCCTTTGGCATTGTTTGATACCGTGGTAATAATATTGTCTTCATTACGAAGCGCCATTTTATAATCAGCTGCATTTTCTGTTGTCTTTCCTGTCACAATCAGGTATGCATCCTTTCCTGATTTCGTGATGACCGCCTTCTGATTGGTTATGGTAACCGGAGCATCTGCCCGCTGTACTTTCAACTGTTCTTCCCAATTCTGGAAAGTGTATTCTTCTTTTCCCACGGTAAGTTTCTGATCCATATTCGCATTGGATACACTCAAATCATAATATGCATCGTCATCTTCATAATAAATCAGCACATCATACCATTCATTTTTCTTTTCCATCTGACTCAGATCAACAGATGCCTGAAAACTTCCGTCTGTTTTTGCACTGTTTGCCTGCTTTATAACTGTATCTCCGGTTCTGATGGCAAGACTTAAATTGTCCGCTTTTGTTTTATCAATGGTTCCCGTAACCGTCAGCATCGGCCTTCCGTTTACGGAATTCAGTTTCGCCGTCAGACCTTTAAAGTCTTTGACAATCGTATAATTGATTTTCAACAGTCCGCCATACTCTTCAAAATTGTATTTGTTTTCTCCCACAATAACCGCATCATCCATGTCAGCCACCGTTGCCGGTATGTCATAGTAGGCAATCTCATTTACGCATTTTACCTGTATATCATACCAGACTCCCTTGGAATATAACTGTTTCAGCGGGAACTCAAAGGAGAATCTTTTTCCTTCATTCACTTTGTTTTCTGCCACATACTGCTGTCCGTCGGAAACGGCAAGAATCAACTGATAATCCTCTCCTCCGATTCCGTATTTTAACGTTCCTTCTACTTTCAAAACTGCTTTTTTGCCGGAAGTACCCAGATCCACTTTGATATCATCATAGGCGTCCACCAGTTTTGTGATTTTTAAAGCATTTTCATCGGTCAGTCCATAAGTGGCGTTTCCTGCCTTCACGGAATATTTACTCAGATCAATCCCCTGAGCATTGATGGACCACTCGCACATGGTTCCGTTTTCTGTAAGGAAAATGCACAGATTGTTTGATGCTTTCTTTAATTCATCCATCGGAACCACAAACTTAAATGCCGTCTTATCTCCACCCTTATAGGAATTGTCTACCATAAATGTAGATGTAGGATCGTCGCCGTCAAAGTTTCCTGCTCTAAGCTGCATGACGCGCTCTGCATCTTCCGATATTGCATACAGGTTTCCTTCGATTTCCAAATAAGGTTTATCATCTTTTGCGTACATATTCAGTGTTACCGGCCCCTGTGTTGCCTGATAAAACAATGGTGCGGAAATATAGCGAAACTTTCCGTTCTTTCCATTAAACACAAGATAATAATATGGCTCTGCCTTTGTGGCATTCTTATCTGAATAGGAGGAGGTGAGAATATCAATATTTTCCTCCATCGCTTTTGCTGTTTCGTCAAAAACCGGGCTGGCGCTTCTGTAAACATTTTTACCTTCCGGGTCAATGAAAGAACTCCATGAGGTGTTGCCATCCACTTCCATTTCAATGTTTACAATATCGCCGTTCATCCATGTTTTCGGCGCCATCTTAGGAACGGTAATGGGATAAGTTCCCACTTCTCCGTCTGCCTCCACATACAGGAAGTAATCTCCCGGCTCATAAGTTACTCCTTTGATTCCAAAAATATTATTTTCTTTCTTCTCATATACAAGTAAATCTGATTTTTCCTTATCAAAGGTATCATTTTTTGAAAAATAAATATTTAAATTTTCTTTTGCCGCAAACTTTTCTTCCAAGGTAACATCTAAATCATATGTGTGGATTCCTTTCTGTGTCATGGATACAAAATCAATTCCCACAACCTCATACTTTTCGGTGGAAAGGCTTCCCAGTTTTCCGCCGCCAAACACACCGGTAAGAAACAATGTTACCACTACGGCTGCAATTACGACAACTGCCACAATTGCCGATATAAGAATTTTTGCTTTTTTACTTAATTTTTTCATATTGCCTCCTACCAAACAAATGTCACCACGCTCTGTGGCTGTATCGTATATGTGAAATCTTTGCCGTCATAAGTAACGTCCACACTGTTCTCATACTTATCTGAAAGATTGGTTGCCACACAGACTACATGACCGTCTGCTCTTAAGAATGCGGAAGCCGTGATTTCCGGACTATCGCTTTCACAGCCAATCAGATTTGCTTTTCCCTCATCTGTATAAATATATTTCGACACATGTGCCATGGCATAATATGCAGAGTTTTTAGACACGCTGTTGTCATCTTTCATGATATTTACGATTCCCAGACAGTCATTGGTAGTTTTTGCCGGAGTTCCGTCTTCAAACAATGCCAGATTCCAGTAAACGGCTGAAGCAGACCCATAATTCATCGGCGTCAGTATCATTTTTTCCAGACTGTAGCTGATATTGGATGCGAAATCCCTGCTCCATATACCTTCCGCAATTTCCGTCAGGAATGTTCTTGTGTCGTATTTTTCATTATATACCTGAAATCCTACGGCAAACTCATCCGCAGCCTCAAAGGTTCCATATCCGTGAAGCGCCATTCCTTCCACATACTGCGCCACTTCTTTATCACCTAAAATATTTTCCGCATAATCATCTACTGTGGAATTGATTGTAGGATCATAGTTATGATCGTATGCCAAAAGTTTTGTTTCCAGTCCGGCATCTTCCAGTTTTTCTCCGGTCAGTTTGATTACCCTCGCCATCTGGTACTCATCCATCGGCATACACGGATACTGCATGTTGTCCACCAGTGGTTCGTTCTCCACGGACATGTATGTAATGTCGATTCCTTCTTTTTTGTAGGCTTCCACATATTTTACCAGATAGTCTGCATAGCAGGATTCATATTCCTGTGCCAGACTGCCTCGATTTAAAACTTTGGATTCCTTCATCCATGCCGGTGCAGACCATGGAGCTGCAATAATTGTTACATCCGGATTAATTTCAAGAATCTCTTTTAATACCGGTATCAGTTCCTGCCTGTCATATTCAATGCTGAATTTTTCTAATTTTTCATCTGTCTCACCGTCCGGCAAGTCGTCATATGTAAAATAAGTCAGTTCTCCATCAATATATGTGGCGTAATCAGAGGATGCAACCGGCACTCTTACAATGCTGAAAGCCGCACCGTCTTTCCCATACATGGATTCCAATACTTCCCTTCTCTCTGATTCTTCCATCTGATATAAGACATAGGCTGCCGAGTGGGTCAACGCCCCTCCAAATCCTTCAATTTCCTGTCTCACGTCTTCTTCGTCAATGGTAATTTTTGCATTGACGGATGTGTCATCTACCGCATCAAATGTCAAATCCGATTCTCTGGACATTAATTTGGATTTTGTTCCCGTGGTTTCATATACCTGAACATATCCTTCATTGGATGCCGTCTTACGTCCGCATCCGCAAATCATTGTGACACTTAATGCTGTTACAAGCGTTATCGCTGTGATTTTCTTTGTTACTTTCATATCATTACTCCATACACTACTCTTTTACTGCCCCTGCACTGATTCCTCCAATAATATATTTCTGACATACAAAGAATAAAATAATCATTGGTACGGAAAGTACAACGGAACCTGCCAGCATCACCGGGTAAATTTCCGGATTGCTGGAACCTGCTGAAATCAGGGAACCAAGTCCCAGAGCCAATGTTCTGTTCTCTTCTGAAGATGTTGCCACCAGAGGCCACAGGAAATTGTTATAGTTCCACATAAATGTGGTAACACCTGTTACAATCAGCATTGGTGACGCCATCGGAAGCGCAATTCTGAAAAAGGTCTGCAGTCTTCCTGCTCCGTCAATCATCGCCGCCTCTTCCAGTTCCCTGCTAAAGGAATAAAAATGCTGTCTCATTAAGAATACATTGTAAATGGACATTGCAAACGGTAACATTAACGCCCACAGGGAATCATAAATTCCCATCTCCCGGCAGATAATCAGATTCGGAATCATCATGACGGTGCCCGGAATCATCATTGCCAATATAATTATCCGGAATAAAACATTCTTTCCTTTAAAATTGATTCTGGCAAAGGCATATCCTGCCATACTGTTAAACACGGTATTGACTACTGTATTCACAGCCGCAACAATCAGTGTGTTTTTCAACAATACCGTTGCATTCAGGTATTCCAGAGCGTTTTTAAAATTTTCTGTTTTAAAGAATATCTCTCCATCCGCATTACGTGGAATTAAAGTAAATTTCACGTAACTTAACATGCCCTGTCCGTTTCCTGTTTCTTTGAACGCTGAGGCAACCAGCCACAAAAACGGAAGTATAAAGGAGACTGCCAGAGCCACCAGAATCACATATAAAACAGTTCTGCTGACTGCTCTTTTCGGTTTCAATTTTTTTCTTCGGATAACGATGCCTGCATCATTATTTCTTTCTGCTCTTGTTGCCACGTCTCTTCTTACCTCCTTCCCCACTGTCCATATTCTGAGGCTGTACTTTAAACTGAATAAAGGTAATTATCATGATGATGATAAACAGAATATATGACATTGCACAGGCAACGCCCATGTTGTTATATTCAAAAGCCTGATTGTACAGACCAAGCATATATGTCATTGTCGATTTTTCAGGACCTCCGCCGGTCGTCAGGTACATCTGGTCAAATGCCTGAAACGCACCGATTACACTGGTTATGGAAATAAAAAATATAATCGGTGTGACGGAAGGTACGGTAACGTGAAAAAACTTTTTAACCGGTCCTGCGCCGTCAATTTCTGCCGCTTCGTACAGAGATTCATTAATTCCTTTCATTGCCGAGAGCATAATCAGCGTATTGTATCCCAGTCCTCCCCAGATAGCCATCACTGCCAATGTGTATAGCGCAGTGCTTTTTGTTGCCAGAAATGAAATATGGGTTCCCAGCAGCTGATTAATCATACCGTGCTGTGGGTCCAGCATGAACATCCAGATGGCCGCAATGGCAACACCGGATGTGACGGACGGAATATAAAAGATGGTCTTAAATATTCCCTCTCCCCGTACTTTTGAGTTGAGCAGCGCCGCTACCACCAACACCAGAATGACGCTTGGCGGTACGGTCAGCAATATATACTTAATGGTAACAACCAGAGACGGCCAGAAATCATCAAACAGTCCCTGATAGTTGGATAGCAGACGGGTATAATTTTGGATTCCCACAAATTTCATCGGGGTTCTCATATTCCATTCGTTCAGCGATATCACGAAAGCGATAATCATCGGCGCCAACTGGAATACCAGAAAATATACAACCAGAGGCAGTACAAACAGCCATCCTGTGATATTTTCCCGAAACTGTTTTGTTTGAAACAACTTTATCTTCCGTTTTTTTGCTGATTTTGTTTTTGACAACATAGGTTCCTCCCCAAAACCTTGCAAAGACCCGTCTTGTCCAACGTGTCTTTGCAGGTTCTCTTTCTATTATTTCAATCCCAGTGCCGCTTTTGAGGTACTTACTGCGTCATCCAGATTTTTCTGAATTTCACCGCCATTTAAAATGGTCTCTAATGCAGACGCCAGATAATTGTCGTTTACTTCCAGCCATCCGTTAATCTGTGGTCTTGCCACTGCTGTTTCCAACTGTTTCAAAACAACTTCTTTTAACGGATTGTCGGTCTTTGCCAACGCTTTCAGTGATGAGAAGTTACCTGTGTACTCAGCAACTTTCTGGCTGTTTTCTTCTTTTGATAAATATTCTATAAACTGAAAAGCTTCATCCTGTTTTGATGAGGTACTGTATACAACCAGGTTTTCTCCACCGATATTAGAATAGGAAGTTCCTCCTTCTTTCTGAGGTACAACAAGCATTGCCCCAAAATCCAAATCCGGGAAGTTGGTCTGTAAGGAATCAATATCAGAACCGCCACCCAAGGTGAACGCCACATTGCCGTTACCAAAAGCGGATGTGGAATTTCTGATTTCTTCCGGTGAATAACTGTATAAGTCTACTAAGAACTGGCATGCATCCACGCCGCTCTGGCTGTTAAAGGTTAAATCCGTCAACTCTTCATTGGTAAAACTTCCGCCTGCGCAGCTTAAAAATGCCTGATAATACCATGATGCATATCCGCCGCTTCCGATTCCTGCAAAAGCTGCTTTGGTAGGATTTGCCGCTACTTCTTTTGCGATTGCCAGCATATCATCCCAATCCTTTGGAAGATTGTTCTCATTGACCAGTTTTTTATTGTACAAAAGTACGGATGTGGTAATGGTCAGTGGAACACCGTAAACCTTCTCATCAAGTAAACAGGTATCGTAAGCGCTTTCAAAAAACTTATCCTGACTGATGGTTTCCGACTTGTTTACCTTCTCCGTCAAATCCACCAATGTGCCGTCGGAGCCGAACTCTGCCATTCTCGGCTGGTCTAAATAGGAAACATCCGGTCCTTTTTTATTTGCCAGTGCACTGTTTAACTTTGTATTGAAACTGTCCTTTGGCACGAAAGATACTTTTACTTTAATTCCTGTATCATCCGTAAAGTTCTTAATCAGAGTCTCAAAATCTTTCTTATCCTCTAAAGACTGAGGCTCATATGCCCAGAATGCCAATTCGTTGGAATCGCTTTCTGATTCTGAATCTCCTCCACAGCCTGTAAGGCCCACCATGGTTGTCACTGCCATTGCTCCTACAAGAGCAACGCTGATTGCCTTCTTTAAAAATCCCTTTCTCATGTAATAAATCCTCCTTGGTTTTTTATTCCGAATAGCAGTTTATTTTCAAATCATAATATGACTGCCTTCTTTATTTCGTTGAACCGTTTACTTTCAATACCGGTTCTATAAACATCTCTGTGGCTGCGTATTCTCCTGATTTCAGCACCTCCACCATACGTTCTGCCAATGCCTTTCCTGCTTCATATACCGGCTGTTGGATGGTGGACAGATTTGGAGTTACTAATTTTTCATATCCTAAGCCGTCAAATCCCATAACACCCAGTTCATCCGGCACAGAAATGTCTTTCTCATTTGCATAACGCATGACGCCCAGAGCCAGCACATCACTGGCACATACCAGTCCGTCTACCGTTGCCTGCTTCCATATTTCACTTGTGACTCTATATCCGTCTTCCTCGTGGTTTGGAACTTTTACATCTGCGTATTGGGGAATTTCCATTCCGAACTCCTCCATACAGTCAACATATCCCTGATGTCGTTCAATGGGATATTCCAGTTCATTATCGATTCCGATATACCCTATATTCCTGTAACCACGCTCAATCATATATTTGGTAGCCATATATGTTCCATGATAGTTGTTAATATCCACCCAGTTGGAACTGTGACTGCTGTTTCCAAATAAAATAATTGCTTTTTCATGGGAGTGACGTAATAACTCTTTTTCCTGTTCTATAGACAGTCCCATAGCTATAATTCCGTCACACGTATACTTTTCATACCCTTCTCTGGACAGGAGCATGGAATATCCGTTTTCTCCCAGCTTCTCTCCGATTCCTGCAATGGTCTGCAATGTGAACGGATGCAGTGGGTCAATATCTCCGGCTATATATACGCATATAATATTTGTTTTCTTCGTTGCCAGCAGCCTTGCCACCATGTTTGGCTGATATCCTATTTCTTCCACTGCTTTTTTTATTTTTTCGAATGTTTTTGGTTTCAGCTTATCCGGTTCATTAAAATATCTGGATACCGTCATTGCGGAAACTCCTGTTGCCTGTGCAATGTCCTTTATTGTTGCCATAATAATCCTTTCTTACTTCACCACAATCTTTTTCACACGGGATTCGGTTCCATAAATAAATTTTTTCCCGATTTTCATATACCCACATACTTTTATAAAATATGTTCCCTTCTTTTTTAATTTGCAGGTAAATGATTTGGAAGTAACCCGTTTGACTGTTTTATATTTACCCTTTCTTTTTCTGCTGACGGATATCCTGTATCCCTTTGCACCCTTTACCTTCTTCCATGACAGTTTTACTTTTTTCCCTTTCTTTTTTGCCCTTACTTTCACAGCTTTGGTCCGGGTTGCCGTGGTCAGTATCTGACTTTCACCCTCATAAATCTTACCGTCAATTACTTTATACGGAACGATTTTAAATTTATATCCGGTTCCTGCCTTTAATTTTGAAACTGTACATGTTGTACGGTAAGATTTGAAACTTTTAATCCGCTGATACTTTCCTTTTTTATATTGATAAATATAATATCCGTCTGCATTAAGATTTTTGAACCATACAAGAGTAATACTTTTTTCTTTCTGCGTAATTTTTTTGTTTCTCAGTTTTACTTTCGACGGAACAATTTTAAATGTTATAGTCAGAATTCCATCATAATTTCCTGCCCCTGTAATCACTGCCTGTGCCGTTCCGCACTGGATATTATTGGTGTATCTTACTGTATAATCTGTTCCTTTTACTAAAACCTTGCCGTTTAATTTCACTGTCAGTGACGGCTTTATTTCTCTTCCTGTGTAGACTTGATTGGGAACGCTGCTGATTGCAGCGCCACCAATCTTCGTCTGGGAAGGGGAATAAAAAATGAAATTTTCAATAATAGGTTTAATCTCTCTGTTTTCTACGGCATTTTCCGTATTGCATGCCTGCCATTTTGCCTTGATGGACTCAAAGGATTCTGTGGCAACATCCGCACTGGAAATAGGCATATTATAAATGCCCCAACTGTTGTCTCCATTGCCGGTTACCTTGTACGTCCACAACGTCCAACTGATATCATGACTGTTTAATTCTGCCAGACATTTTTTCCAAGATTCCGGATTTGAGAAAAACGAAGTCTCTCCGATATAAGACGGTACGTTATAATCCATCATCTGAATCGCCTGCATTTTCTTTTTTACCGTGGCTAACTGGTCTTCCGGATTGGTCAGACTGTCGTAATTGTAACAATGATATTCATACATGACATTACTCCAGCCGTATCTGTCAGGGTTTGGCAGATTGTAAGGTTCCCATGTTCCCTCCATAATGATGACATGGTTTTTATCTATCTTTCTGATGGCATCATAAGTTCTGTCATATAAATCCCAAACTGTGCTGTCTGTATATTCTCCTGCCGCACAATAAGGTTCATTTAACAGATCATAGCCTGCCACAATAGGATTTCCATTGTAATGCCGGGCGATCAGTTCCCAAATCTGAATCAGTAAGTTCTGATTGTACACTGCATCCGGTCCCTGCCATAAACTTTTGTTAGAATTTATGTCGCCGGAATGGTCTCTGTCATTTTGGGAACCCGGTGCGCCATGCATATCTATAATGACATACATGCCTCTTTTCCCTGCTTCACTGACGAACCAGTCGATTCTGTCAAAAGCATCTTCCCTGACTTCACCATTTCTGTCAATAATATTGTAATACCATATCGGAAGCCTGAGACAGTTCATTCCCATCTCCTGACAGTTATCAAAGTCTTTGATTGTCCAAAAATTATCATAATATACATTTAAAAGTTCATTTGCCTTTTCCTCACCAAATCTGGAAATCAATGTGCTTTCAATGGTCTTCTGATCCTGCACGGTTCCCGTCTCCTGTGTGGGACACATCCACAGTTCCTGAACAAACCATCCGCCTGCATTGATACCTCTTAGCAAAATACGGTTTCCTGTACCACTCTCATTTCTGAGAGATGTTCCGTTGGCTTTTAAAAAATCTTTATTTGTAATTCCTTCTGCCTTTACCAGATTCGACATTCCAAGCCCGGCAACCAAAGCAATTAACAAAATTTCAATATATCTCAAAATACGATTCATATTTTTATCTCCCACTTTTTACATCACACTTCCCTGTTGATTTTTACTTTGATTCAAGGGATTAGATGTATGAATGTTGTGCAAAATGTTATCGGTAACATGTTTTGATTATAACACCCGCCTGTTTTTTTGTATATTGTCAAAAAATGCCAAAAATGTTATAACATTTTTGGCATTTTGCACATATTTTTTTATTTTACCAATCCTATCAAATCCCTGATGTCCTCTACCTGATGTCTTCTCATATAATCTTCAATTCCTTCCATCACTTCTATGGTGGTATTCGGATGATTGAAGTTTGCCGTACCTACAGATACCGCCGTGGCTCCTGCCAGAATAAACTCCATGGCATCCTCTGCGCTGGCGATACCACCCATGCCGATAATTGGAATGTTGACTGTGTTTGCCACCTGATATACCATGCGGACCGCCACCGGCTTAATGGCAGGTCCGGACAGTCCTCCGGTTTTGTTTGCCAGTACAAATTTCTGTCTTTCCACATCAATCTGCATACCGGTTAATGTATTAATCAGAGACAATGCATCTGCACCGCCTGCTTCTGCAGCTCTTGCCATTTCCGTAATGTCCGTCACGTTGGGACTCAGCTTCATGATGACCGGCTGTTTTGCCACCTGTTTCACTTTCTTTGTAATGTCCTCCACGGCTTTCGGGTCCTGTCCGAAAGCGATACCTCCGTGTTTTACATTGGGACAGGAAATATTAATTTCCAGTAAATCCACGTCTTCATGTCCCAATTTTTCCACCACGTCAATGTAATCTTCCGTGGTTCTTCCGCATACGTTTACAATAATCTTCGTATCAAACTTCTGCAGATAAGGAATATCTCTTTTTGCAAACAGATCATATCCCGGATTTTGCAATCCCACGGCATTTAACATACCGCCGTAAGTTTCTGCAATACGTGGGGTAGGATTTCCTTCCCACGGTACATTTGCTACTCCTTTGGTGGTAACGGCTCCCAGTCTGTTTAAGTCCACAAAATCTCCATATTCCGCACCGGAGCCAAAAGTTCCTGAAGCCACGGTAACCGGATTTTTCAATTCTACGCCTGCGATATTTACTTTCGTATTCATTACAGTTCCACCTCCTGCGCCAAAAATACCGGACCGTCTTTACAAATCCGTTTATTATTCACGTTCGTATGGTGGTCTTTGTCCTTGGACTGACACACACATGCCAGACAGGCGCCGATGCCACATGCCATCCGTTCCTCCAGAGAAATCTGGCATTCCATCCCTTTTTCAAGGGCATACGCTTTCACGGCTTTCAGCATAGGGGTAGGACCACAGGCATAAATCACATCTCCTTCTACCGCCTGCGCTTTCATGGCGTCAATTACCGTTCCTTTTGTCCCCCTGCTTCCGTCTTCCATTGCTATATATAAGGTTCCGTGACTTTCCAGTTCTTCTGTCAGAAACAGTTCATCCCGGTATCCCGCCACAATCTGTACCGGCGCCTTATCTTTCAGTTCTGCGGCTAACTGTACCATAGGCGGAATCCCGATACCGCCACCGATTAAAACGGCCTTCTTACCCTCTCTCTGCATAAAACCGTTTCCCAAAGGTCCGATCAGTTCAATATCATCTCCTGCTTTATAGGTGGACATTTCTTTCGTACCGCCGCCTACCACACGATAAACAATGCGCAGGGTGCTGTTCTCTTTATGAATTTCGCAAATACTGATTGGTCTTGGAAGAAGTTTTGTTTTATCTTTGCAGTAGATGGAAATAAACTGTCCGGCTATCGCCTCTTTTGCCGCCTCCGTCTGAATTACCATACTGTAGACGCCTGTTCCAATGCATTCCTGACTTACCACTTTTGCAGTCTCTTTTTTTCTCATATATCTTTCTCCTCATTTTCCGGTTATGATATTTTGACAGGCACAAACACTCTCTGCCTGCCAAATCTGTCTCTTTGTCTGCACATCACTTTAGAATATGGACTGAATATCCTCAATCATATCCAGCACTGCCTGACGTGATGCATCGGCATAGTTTTCAGCTCCAAATCCTGCATATTTTTCCTGCTGATAAGCACAGATAATCCCCCTGGAGGAATTTACAATGGCTCCCAGACCGTCTTCGTTAAAGTATGGGCGCAGTCCTTCCGCCGTACCTCCCTGTGCGCCATATCCCGGCACCAGAATATAACTCTTTGGCATAATTTTGCGAAGCACTTTTCCCATTTCCGGATAAGTGGCGCCTACCACTGCACCGATATAACTGTAGTCATCGCCCATGTGGTCCTCACCCCATTTGGCAACCTGTTCACCAACCCATTCGTATAAAGGTCTCCCCTCAATGAGCCTGTCCTGAAACTCGCCGCTGGAAGGGTTGGATGTTTTAACCAGTATAAACAATCCCTTCTTCTCATCTTTACACACATCCACAAAAGGTTTGATTCCGTCTGTTCCCAGATATGGATTCACGGTGGCAAAATCTTCGTCAAACAGAGAATAGGTTTTGCTTCCTACCTGCACCTTTCCAAGATGTGCCGTGGCATATGCCGCCGATGTGGAACCGATATCTCCCCGCTTTACATCTCCGATGACAACCAAATCTTTTTCCTTTGCATATTTCACGGTTTTATCGAAGGCTGTCATTCCCGGAATGCCGAACTGTTCATACATAGCTATCTGTGGCTTTACTGCCGGAATCAAATCATAAGTGGCATCAATGATCCCTTTATTGTACTGCCAGATTGCCTCAGCCACGCCTTCCAGCGTCTCTCCAAAATCCTGAAACGCCTTCTCTGTAATCTGTTTTGGTACATAACTCATCATCGGGTCCAGTCCCACAACAATTGGTGCATTTGTCTTTTTGATTTTGTCTACTAACTTGTTAATCATTCTTTTATCCTCTCTCTTTCATAAACTACTTTTCCACCAAGAATGGTATACTCCACTGCTCCGCATACCGGATATCCGTCAAACGGTGTGTTCTTTCCTTTAGACACAAATGCCTCTGCATCTATCACATATTCCTTATCCGGATGAATAATCGTAACATCTGCTACCGCTCCCTGATTTAAGGTTCCTCTGTCACTTCCTAAAACCTTTGCCGGGTTATAACTCATCTTGGCCGCCATCTGAAGCGGTGTGATATAACCTTTTTTTACTAAATTAGTTAAGGTTAAAGCGACGGAAGTCTCCAGTCCTACAATGCCAAAAGGTGCATGTTCCAAATCCTTTGCCTTTTCTTCTGCACTGTGTGGCGCATGGTCGGTGGAAATCACATCCATCACATCCTCACTGAGACCTTGGATTAATGCTTCCATGTCCTCCCGGCTTCTGAGGGGTGGATTCATTTTAAAATTTCCGTCATTACATGAAATATCATCTGTACATAAAGAAAAATGATGGGGACATACTTCTGCCGTCACCGGAACTCCTTCTGCCTTTGCCTGTCTGACCATTTCCACGCTGTCCTTTGTGGAGCAGTGGCACAGATGAAGGGTTGCTCCCGTCTCTTTTGCCAGCAGTATATCGCGAAGGGCGATAATATCTTCCACTGCATTGCTGATACCTTTCACACCCAGTTCTTCCGACTTATCTCCCAGATTGATTACTCCCCCTTCTACCAGATTAATATCTTCGCAGTGTGCCATCACAGGAACATTTAGCCGGGCAGCCTCTTTCATTGCCTTTCGATAAACACCGGAGTTCATAACCGACTTTCCGTCTTCACTGATTGCACAGATACCGGCTTCTTTTAATTCTTTTATGTCGGTAATTTCCATACCTGCCATTCTTTTTGTCACGGCTCCCACCGGAAGTACATTGGTCAGCCCTACCTGTTTTGCCTTCTCGATAATATATTTTACTGTCTCTGCACTGTCTACCACCGGATTGGTATTTGGCATACAGCATACCGTGGTAAATCCTCCTTTTGCCGCCGCTCTGCTTCCGGTCTCAATGTCTTCTTTGTAAGTCTGTCCCGGATCTCTGAAATGCACATGCAGATCAATCAGTCCGGGCATCACGTAACAGCCTTCTGCATCAATCATCCGGTCGGCTGACAGATTCAGTTTTTCTCCCTTTTCCACGATTTTTCCATCTTCAATATAAAGGTCCATCACTTTATCCAGATTTTCTGCCGGATTTAAAACTCTTCCATTTTTGATTAATAATTTCAATTTCTTCGCCCTTTCCTGTTCTAAATGACTATTTTTTACGATATATCTTTATTGCTCCTTCCACGGAATAAATCAGCTCATACTGATTGGATGCCAGTATATTGTCAAACTTTTCTTCTTCCGAATATCTGCAATCTACCGCCAGATATTCCGTATATACATCTGTCTCCAAATGATTCTGATCATAAAGTTCCAGATGATTGGAAAGATGTGGAACCAGAAAACCTGAAGCGGCAACGGACGCATTGTCCGGAATCAGATCCAGTCCCTGATTCATCTGACTGTACATTGTTTTATTTTCTTTATATTTTTCCGTGTAGTGTCCTAACTTTGGACATACCGCACCCATAAACATCACGCCGGCACAGAGAACTGCCACGCCGATTCTTGTCTTTGCTTTTTTCACATTTAAATCTGACAGATTCATAATCAACAGATACATCATCAGTGCAATTGTTCCAAAATTATACTGCCATCCGATAGCGTGTAAATACACATAAGATGTAAATACATTCATAATCAGAAACGGTGTTAAAAGAAGATATCTTGCATATTTCTTTCCTGCCGTAAATATTACCGGCACCATAGGTACAAGCATATAAATCAGGTATTCTATCTTATCCATGTCGTCCAAAGAATAGTTGGCTGCCACCTGTCCGAACACATATGCCGGATTTACAATGATTGTCCGAAGAATCTGTAACATACCGCCTTCTGCATCAAACTGCAGATTTCTGAAAATTGCATTGTTGATATTCAGTGCCCTGCCGCCAAAAGAATCTACAATATGGAGTGCCAGCACAAAGTAAAGTACGGAAACTGCCATCAGCAGAATTCCCTTTTTCTTATATCTTTTTGAGAACAGATAATATGCGCCCAGTGCCAAGACATAGATAGCGGCATCTTCCTTCACAAAAAGAGTAAGAACAATAAATATGACTGTCAGAACATTTCTGTTGGTCTCAACCGCCCATATTGCCATCAGCAGCACAAAGGTCAGGAAACAATTCTCATGAATGTCATAAAATGTACCTGCCGCTGTCGCCGGATATAACGCATACAACACGGTAACCGCCACACACATCCAGTGGGACATTTTATAATGTCTGCATAAAAGAAGAATAGGTATTACCGGAAGCGCCACCATCAGCGCCTGTATCAACTGAACGGTTACAGGTGAGGAAAATACAAAGTATACGGGAAGCGCTATATAAAAAATAGGCGAGAAATGTCTCCCGAAATGTGAAAAGAGAACATTCGATTCCACAGTCGTATTGATTTTCCCCGTCTGTTTCATATGTTCAAACATCTGCGCAAATACACCGAAATCAAAGGTAGAGTTACTGTAAGTCAGATATCTCAACACAGTCACACCACCCACAAAAGCAAAAAGAAGGACTCCTGTCACAACCACAAGTGCATTGGCATTCTTTCTGTTGATTTTTGTCTTTTTAAATAATTTGAAAATATCTTCTTTCACATAATAAAAGGCAAACACCGCCGCCAGACACAGCACACCTGTAAAACATGCCAGTCCTATGGGATTTTTTGTTTTTTCCTCCCAATTCATTCCATATCCGTTGGTTGCACACAGAATCAGATATAAATATACCAGTCCAAACATGAGCAGCCTTGCCAAATGATCATGTAACATATATACTCCTGCCATCGCTGCCGATGCCAGCACAAGCATCAGTATAGTTATGGCAAAGTTAATTTCGCCACAGTATTCTAAATTTCCTATTTCTTTAAAGGAACCGCTGATAATCGAACTGAATGCCCAGCCCCCTATAAAGCAGACAGCAAGTCCCTCTATCATTTTTTTCTGATTTTTCCGTAACTCTTTTATTTTTTCCATCCTGCTCCCTTTCTTATTTATAAAATCTTTTTTTCTTTTTATCTATATAAAACTGTCCGTTTCTTTCATCTCCTGACAAATTTTTCTCATTTTCATCAAATTCTAATCAGCTACATTGTACCACAGATTTACCAATAATAAAAACTTTTCCATAAATAAAATCTCATTTAATGCAAATACTTTTTAAACATAAATACTTTTTTCTAAAACACTATTGAATATTTATATATAAGTGTTATACTTATGTAGTATTCAATACTACGTGAAGGAGTTTTTAAAATCTATGTATCAAATAATCAGTGACAGTGCATGTGATTTATCATCACAATATATCAAGGAACATAATATTACCATTGTTCCCATTTCCGTTTCTTTTGATGGAGAAACTTACTACAGAGATTCCATTGACATCTCCAGACAGGAATGTTATCAGAAAATGGTAGATGACCCGAAACTTTTCCCCAAAACTTCACTGCCAAGTGTAGAGAGTTATGCCGATACGTTTCGTCAATTTACAGATCAGGGGATCCCTGTCATCTGTTTTACTATCTCTTTAGCACTCAGCGGTTCCTACAATTCCGCAAGAACCGCCAAAGAACTGATTGAAGAAGAAAATCCCAACGCACAAATTACCGTTTTGGATTCACAGCAGAATACGGTTACACAGGCACTGATTTTAGATCAGGTTGTCAGAATGCGGGACGCCGGAATTTCTTTTGAAAATATGTTAGAGAAAATGGAAAAACTGATGCATTCTGCAAGAATTATTTTTACCGTAGGTTCCCTTGATTATCTCCAAAAGGGCGGCCGTATCGGAAAAGTAGCGGTTGCCGCTACCGGAAAACTGGGCGTCAAACCAATCATCATTATGAAAGACGGAGAAATCGGATTGGGCGGTATCGGAAGAAACCGCAATAAATTAAAAAACAGTATTATTCAAGTAACCAAAAAATATCTGGAAGAAAATGGCAAGGATAATTTTGTTGTTTCAGTAGGATACGGCTATGATGCCGCTGAAGGCGTGTCTTTTATGAGCGCTGTAGAAGAGGGGCTGGATGTGAAACTGAATTCGGAGACAAACGTGGCTATCGGTATTGTTTCTGCAGTTCATACAGGTCCTTATGCCATCGGCATTGGAGTCATTCAGAAGTATGAGACTTTATAGTCATTCAGGCGGATAACCGATATGGTTTCCGCCTGTTTGTTTCCGTGAAAAAATCACTTATTTTGTTCTTCATCTCCATCTTCCTGATAAACTTCTTCATAGCCGTCATCTGATACAAATGTATTTTTCTCCACCGTCCAGACTTTTATTTTTCCCGATACGGTCAGCGTAGTAATCAGATCCACCACTCCCGATACTGCAAACAGTATGCCTGCGCATTGAATCATGAAATCGCCTGCTGTCTTTGTTCCGTTATCATTATGATCCATCGGCATCATCAGCACCGATATTCCCAACATGATACAGATAACTGCAAATATCATAAGTGGAATCCAGTTATTTCCCATCCGTTTCAAATCCAGAGAATTTTCTACTTTCATCAGTCCGCTGACAATAATGATAATGGCTATAATATACGTAATCATAGACAATATCATTTTCATGCAGCAAAGGACGATAATGCCTCCTAATATCAGTGCAATACCCGCCACCAGTTCATATTTATAAAAGTCACTAATGGCGTTATTTCTCCTGTATTCCAACAGATATCTGGCTCCCATAAGAAACAGGATTGCCGCCAGAACAATACATACCGCATTGATAATCTGGCTGGGATAAATAAACATTAAAATTCCTATTGCAATGCTTGTCAGGGAAAAAAGTACCATTTCCCATTTTAAATTTTTTAAATACTTCATAAACTTTCTCCATTCGTTTTCAATTTCATCAATTACTGTTTTTACTGCTCTGCTTTTGTTCTAATTTATTCACCCGTTCAATGGCTTCCATTTCTGCCGAACATATAAGATGTACTAAAATTGAAATATCCAAGTTCCTATCGTATGCTCTAAATGCCTGACGATACTTTGAAGTCTTATCAATCGCTATCGGAAGTAAATCGTTATTGATTAACTGCTGGTTGATTATCATTCTTCCGGTTCGTCCATTCCCGTCCTGAAACGGATGCACGTGTTCAAACTTTATATGAAACTCAGCTATTTTGTTGATAACTTCTTCTATAGAATCTGTCTCTATGTTTATTTCCTTAATCAGCTTATCCATTTCTTCCTGCACTTTTTCAAATGATGTAGGATAATGTATGGCTTCAGTAAGTGTGCCTATATATACATCGCCCGTTCGGTATTCACCATCATTTCCCATAATCAGAGCATTACATTTTTTCAACCAATCTTCTGTAATCGTTATTTTATCACTGAAAATTTGCTCTGTGGAAGACCGATATAAATTCTTTGCCTCCGTATACTCCTTATATGTGTGACCGCTTTTTACTTCATCATAAAGAATAATGTCTACTGTTTCATCTAAATTTAAGGTATTGCCTTCCATTGCATTAGAACTCCAGCAAAAACGAAGTTTAAAATCTTCCCAGAACGGTTCAAATATAAGTGCATTCTTTTTGATTTGGGATAACGATTTTTTCATCTCTTTTAATTTCTTTATTGTTTCCGTATTATCTACTATCATTTTTACTCTCTTTTCATATTGATAATATTAGTGTATCACAAATAAAGAAAAATAGTAAGGATATGTAATTGTTTTTCGGGCTGCGCCTTCTACCTGCAAAGCCATGCAGCTCAAAACCTTTCGGTTTTTCGCTGCCGGGCTGCGCCCTATATAAATAAAAAAACGAAACTCCTCTTTTGAAAGCAAGCTTTCAACGAGGGGTTTCGCATAC
>CAJFUA010000025.1 GCA_904420085.1 uncultured Eubacterium sp.
AGTAAACTTAGGGAAATAAATCGAAACGAATTATATCTAAGGAGTTCTCCGGCCTTTCCCAACTGACAATAAGTTTACTCCGTCTCAAATTTGATAAAATATTGACATTAATTTTCGGCAAGAGTATTATTATAAATAACATATATAATTGTATAAAAAGGGAAGGAGAAACATTATGAAAAAGGCGTCAATTTCAAAAAAAGTCCTTGCGCTGACATTATCATTGTCAATGACAGTCAGCGGCATGGCTTTGGGCATGGCAACGAAGAATGTATATGCAAAAGCAAAGGGTAAAGTTACAGGTATCAGCGTAACAAATTTACCGGCGAAAACACTTACCTTGAAAAAGGGAAAATCAAAAGTATTAAAGGTGGGTGTAAAAGTATCAAGGAAAGGTGTGTCAAAGGCATATACGTTTCAGTCAAGTAAACCAAAGGTAGTAAAAGTTTCCAAAAAAGGAAAGAACATTTTAGTAAAAGCCAAAAAGAAGGGAAAGGCTACCATTACGGTCAAATCAAAAACAGGGAAAAAGAAAACTGCAATTAAGGTGACAGTGGGAACCCCGGTTTCAAAAGTTACCCTAAATAAGAAGCGTGCACAGATTAATGAAGGCCAGACAGTTCGTTTAACAGCGAAAGTTGCTACCAAAAAGGCATCCAACAGGAAAATCGTTTGGAAGTCATCCAATAAAAAAGTGGCAACTGTTACAAAAAAAGGCGTTGTGAAAGGATTAAGGGCAGGCAGAGCAAAAATAACTGCATATGCGGCCGACGGTTCAGGAAAGAAGAAAACGTGTATAGTGACCGTGACAGAGGCAGCAGATATAACAGATGTTAAATCCGTTCAGGTACTCAATGCGTATTCCATTAGAGTGACTTTGTCCAAAGCACAGTTGCTTACGGCTAAGAATTTCACGGTTAAAACAAAATCCTATGACAGAGGAACTTTTAACAAAACATATGCCATTGATAATGTTACAACCGGTGACAAAAAAGTTTACGATATTGTGTTAGATTCATCTTCGTATATTGAGGCAGAGACATATTTACAGGTAAGTGTCAGTGGACTGTCCGGTGTAAAAGGAGTAAAGACAGTTCAGCTTAGGTATGAGAAACCAAAGCAGAATCTGCAGAGGGATCTTGTTTATAAGGCGGAATATAATGAAGAAGTGGAAGAGGACATATATCTTGGCGGATATGGATATTCAAAAATCATCAGTGTAAATGGTCTGCCAAAAGGAATCATGGCAAAAATATCCGATGGCGGCAATTATGTTAATCTGTATGGAAAGAGTACCGTAAAAGGAAGATATAATGCGACAATTACCACACAGGATGAATTAGGCAATACAGAGAAAATTAATATTTTGTATTTGGTGGGAGCAGACGATCAGATTGCAGCAGGATTTACAACAGTAAGAGGTGTGATGGGAAGCGAATCATTCTGGATTGATCAGGCTGTTTCCGTTGCCGGTGGTTCGGGAATTTATACATACGAGATTGTGGGAAATAACTATGGATTATCCATAGATGGAGAATATGTAGCAGGTAATTTAAATACAGCGGGAAAATACAATGTGACAGTGAAAGTTACGGATGAAATGAATACAAACCTTACGACAACCGCTACGCTGACCATTGACATAAAACAGGGATTTACGATAACAGGAGTTATTAAGGATGCTTCAGGAAATCCGATTCCATATGCGAATGTGGTATTTGAAAATAAGAATGAAAGTGATTTATATTGTTCATCACGTTTCACGACAGCAAATGATAAGGGAGTATATTCTGCCCAGGTAACATCAGGAACATATGATGTAAATGCAAGGATGTACAGTACGGCAAAATATCTGTATGGTGTAAAAATTACTGCCGCACGTTCCGGCCTGAATATTACAATGCCTGTTTATAAAGTGACAGTTACTTCCGGAGACAGTTCAGTAGCAGATTACGACTTTAACGGATGGGAAGATACCAATGGAAATATTTACGGATACGGAAGTACACTTTATCTGAAGGCCGGAAGTTATAATCTTACAACAAGGGGGACAGAATTTATGAATCGCTTTACAGCCCGTATTATCATTAACGTAACAAAGGCTCAAACTGTAAAAGCGACAATTTCCAGAGAAACAGAAAGCATAGCAGGAACAATTACGGCAGGAAGTTCTAATACAATCTCGGTTACGGATAATTATAAATATTATAAATTCACGCCGACACAATCAGGCTACTACACCTTTTATTCCATAGGAGATTGCGATTCATATGCAACACTTTATAATGACAAAGGAGAACAATTGATGTACAATGATGACGATGATGGAAGTCTTGATTTCAGCATGGATGTATATTGTACGGCTGGAAGTACCTACTATCTGGCAGTTGCAAAGTATGATTCCGGAGCAGAAAATATTGTTGTATATGTTGAGAAACAATAATTTAAAAATTAAATAAAGAAATTGTGTATATCTTTTTGTATACGGAAAATCTGTCGGAAATTGACAGTCATAGAAAAGGGAGAAGTGTAAATGATAAAATTATACTTCTCCCTAAATTGTTTTCTAAAAACGAAAAAGAAGTCCCAATAAGAAAGGGTTTTATGCTATACTATAATTAATTTATAAAAAATATCAGAGGTAGTGAAAGATGCGTGGAATAATAAGTAAAATTACAGCAGTCGTACTTGTCATTGGATTATCATTTATGACGTTGTCAGATACGGATGTTATCAATAAAGTGGAGGCAGATGATGTTTATCAGTTGACATATCATTTTTCAAACAACAATTCGGGTTCTGCATATGGAAAGATTACAATGACGGCTTCTCAGGCGGGAGAATATCATTTTTACTGGGGAGACAAGAACGGACAGAAACTGACTTTCAACGGAACGGAATATTCAGAGCTTGGTTCCTGCACGACGACTACTGAAAACATGACAGCGTCCTATCAGGTAATCTCACCTTACACGGTCATTCCAAGTGGAGCAGAAAAACTTCTGGCCTATGGCGATAATGATCAGGTTGTGGACAGTTATGATATTCCTAAAACGAAACAGTTTAACGAAGGGAATCTGTTATATAAATTTGCATTGATGAGTGATGTCCACTATAACCGTTACAGCGATTTTTCCGCCGACGATTCCGTGGCGCCTTTTGACAACGCACTAAAGTTCGTAAACAGTCAGGGGATTGATTTTGTAGGACTGACCGGAGATTTGAGCAGTCACGGTGAAACAGAAGCCTTTCAGAAATTTAAATCTGCCACAGATAAATATCCCAATATGTCGGTATACACATGTATGGGAAACCATGATGTAAGCGGCATTAAAAATTTTAATAAATATGTGAACACAAAGAAAAAAACAGATAAAAATATCAAAAGCATCAATGAAAACGGAGTGGATTTTGTATATGAAAAACAGGGTGATATTTTTATTTTCTTAAGCCAGACGAAGTGGCTGTACAACAGTAAATACAGTTATCTGTTGGAAAAACAGCAGTTAAACTGGCTGGAGAAAACTCTGAATACTTATGCCAATAGAAATGTATATCTGTTTTTCCACACATATTTTGCTTCCGAAAACGGAGATGTCACCACGGCTGTGGGAAATCTGAAAAATCCGGGTGGGTACACTTATGATTTGACATATACATTTGGAACGACCGATGAGAAAAGATTCCGAAAACTGCTGAATCAATATTCCAATGTGACTATGTTTAGCGGACATTCTCATTGGGCATACGGCCAGCAGAAATATAACCCGAATCTGAACATTGGTAATATCAATTCGAAAAAAACGGGGGCGTCACTGGTACACGTTTCCAGTGTCAGTGCACCGCGTACGATTGAAGCAAATTCTTCTGAAAGAGAGGAAAACAATGGAAAACTTTCTGAGGGAACGGTAGCATTGAGATATAAAAACTGTACTGTATATCTGGGTACGGATTTTAAGAGCGGTAAATATATGGCAGATGCATCTTATATCTGTTATGACGGAAAGAAGAGTACGCCGGTTCCGGCAATTAAGACGGGAAGAACCAAAATCAAATCGCTGGGAAAGGCAAAGAAAATCTCAAAAAAATCGAAAAAATATAAAGTAGTATTGAAATATAAAAAAGTGCCAAAAGCTTATAAATATGAAATTCAGTACTCCACAACCAGAAAGTTTAAAGCAACAAAGACAAAAACAAGAAGGACCAATAAGACCAGATATACCATTACGAAATTGAAAAGAAAGACTGCTTATTACATAAGAGTTCGGGCTTACAGATATCAGTTTGGCGAGAGAGTATATGGAAAATGGTCGAAGGTCAGAAGACTTAAGATAAAGAAGAAATAACATGATGAAAAGCAAAATTTTGAAATTAAGGAAAATATTAATTCTGGATGGGATTCTCCTTCTGGTAATTTTTGGGATGTTCCTGTTTGTAAGATGCAGACATAGGGATGCTTTTACGGATAAAGGATATTATAAAAATATATCATTAGAGGGAACATGGTATAAGGTGGATTTGGACGAAATGTATGTGGTCCGATTCAGCGACGATAGCTTTGATGAAAAAGATGTCTATGGAGAGCAGTCGAAAAAAGGTAAATATGAAATAGGAAATCATGCTTTAAGGCTGGACAGCAAAGAATATTCCATGAAGTATGTAGATGAAGAGGAAGAATGGAAAGACATTATTGGAAGTGATACAGATGGCTATCAGTTAAGAAAGTATTTTTATACCATTGATTCTGAGGGAAATAAAGTCTACTATTTCAGAGACGAAGAAGATGCTGCCGATCAGTTAGATTATAATTGTCAGACCAACGCTTATTATAAAAAGGCAGGCATGTTTGATGAACAGGGATTTGCCATTGACGAAGAGGGAATGTTACTGGCATACAATGGTGATATGCAGGAGATTGTCCTACCGTCGTCAGTGACAGAAATCGCAGAAAATGCCTTTTCCGCAGATTATGACAGAGCCTTGAATACGCGGAAAGTGATCATTCCATCTAATGTAAAAAAAATAGACAGCGGCGCCTTTTTCTTTTCCAATGTCAGTACCGTGGTGGTACAAAAGGGTGTAGAGCGAATTGAAGAGTGGGCATTTGGAGACAGCAATATCAAGGATATCCATCTGCCTGATTACATACCGGAAATGAGTCCGTCCATGTTTGAGACAGAGGAGGGTGTGAAAGGACTTAGAATCCATTGTACATCCGGTTCCCGGACAGAGCAGTTTATCAAAGAAAATCCCCCGGAGGGAGATTATGAAATTGTGAATAAATAGTAATGGTATTGATGCCGGAAGACAGAAATGTTTTCCGGCATTGTTTTTAGCAAAAGCCCGGAAAGCAATATAGTGAAAATGTTCCGCAGGAGCCATATTGTGAACTTTACAAGAATTTAACTTAAATAATCCTTTTCATTTTACAAAGCCGGAATAATATAGCAGTGTGAAGAAAATAAATATCACACAAGTAATGATGAAAAGAAAAGGAGAAAAAATCAAATGAGAAAGAAAATTTTAGCTGTTATGTCAGCAGTCGTTATTACTACATTAGCATTCACAGGATGCGGAAGCAGTAATGAAACAAGTACAGATAAGGCAAGTGACGGAGTGTCAGGCGAAATCACAGTTGTCTCAAGAGAAGAAGGTTCAGGTACAAGAGACGCTTTTGTAGAACTTTTGGGAATTTTGGACGAAGAAGAAAATGATTTGACAACACAGATGGCAGAGGTTACAAACTCCACATCCGTAATGATTAGCACGGTGGCACAGAATGAAAAGGCTATCGGATATGTTTCTCTCGGTTCTCTGTCCGATGATGTAAAATCTATTCAGGTAGACGGTGTGGATGCAACAGCAGAAAACATTAAGAGTGGTTCTTACAAAGTTTCAAGACCTTTTAATCTTGCTTACAAAGAAGATGCATTGACAGATTTAGACAAAGACTTCATTAAGTTTATTATGAGCGAGCAGGGTCAGGCAGTTGTAGATCAGGAAGGTTACATAAGTTTAGATGCAGAAGGCAGTTATGAGTCAGCAGGCTTAAAAGGAAAAATTACTTTGGCAGGTTCCACGTCCGTTGCACCGCTTATGGATGTAATGAAAGATGAATATGTAAAATTAAATCCGGATGTAACTATCGAAATTCAGGAGTCCGGTTCATCAGCAGGAATTCAGTCAGCTATGGAAGGGGCAACAGAAATCGGAATGTCTTCCAGAGAGTTAAAAGAAGATGAAGCAAAAGAACTTACATCCAAACAGATTGCCATGGATGGTATCGCAGTAATCGTAAACAAGAATAACACAACAGATAATCTTACAAGTGAGCAGATTCAGTCAATCTATACAGGGGATGTAACAGATTGGGCAGACGTAAAGTAGTTGGAGGCAAAAAGCTTGAATAAAACATTAGAAGTTTTTATGAGGGCAGTATTTCTGATATGTGCATGTATCTCCATTGCGGCAGTAGTTATCATTTGTATCTTCATGTTCGCCAATGGAGTGCCTGCCATGAGAGAAGTAGGAGTAATCAAATTCCTTTTTGGTACGGTTTGGAAACCGCGTCAGGGATTGTTTGGGATTGGTCCTATGATTATAGGAAGCATTTATGTTACAGCGGGAGCAATGATTGTAGGGGTACCTATAGGATTGCTCACAGCTGTATTCTTGGCGAAATACTGTCCGAAAAAAATATATAAAATTGTTAAACCGATGATTAATCTGATGGCAGGAATCCCTTCCATTATTTATGGATTCTTCGGGCTGGTAGTTATCATTCCGGTCATTCAGGATATATTCGGTACTTCCGGAAAGGGAATATTGGCAGCATCCATTCTCCTTGGAATGATGATTCTCCCTACAATTATTAATACAGCCGAATCTTCCATCCGGGCAGTGCCGGACAGTTACTATGAAGGAGCGTTAGCGCTGGGCGCCACAAAGGAAAGAAGCATCTTCCG
This sequence comes from uncultured Eubacterium sp., assembly GCA_904420085.1. Lineage (GTDB taxonomy): Bacteria > Bacillota > Clostridia > Lachnospirales > Lachnospiraceae > Eubacterium_G. The sequence goes on from CAJFUA010000025.1 coordinate 6,966, forward strand.
CACGGTCATTCCTGCGGCAAAATCCGGCGTTATGTCCGGAATTATTTTGGGTATGGGAAGAGCCATCGGAGAGACCATGGCGGTGGTCATGGTTGCCGGAAATCAGGCGATTATTCCGGATGGAATTTTAAGCGGAACAAGAACGCTGACTTCCAACATTGTGTTGGAAATGGCATATGCACCACAGGGAATTCATCGAAACTCTCTGATTGCAACCGCAGTGGTTCTGTTTGTATTCATACTTATTATTAACGTATGCTTTTCTATTTTAAGTAGAAAGGGGGAAAAATAAGATGAATCAGAATATAAAGCAGAAGGTAAAAGAGTATCTCAGAAAACCAGGTTCACTGATCATGTTCCTGTTGGTTATTTTAGGTGCGCTGATTACCATATCATCAATGATTTACTTAGTCGTATATATATTAATCAATGGAATCCCATTTATTAATGCAGATTTATTTGCATGGGAATATAACTCCGAAAATGTATCTATGACGCCGGCAATTATCAATACGGTCATTGTTGTAGCTCTTACGTTATTATTGGCTGTACCGGTAGGAATTGCGGCGGCAATTTACTTAGTAGAGTATGCAAAGAGAGATTCCAAACTGGTAAAAGTAATACGTGTCACTACGGAAACGCTGGCAGGTATTCCGTCCATTGTGTATGGTCTGTTTGGATTTCTGGCATTTGTCATCGCATTAAATTGGAAATACTCGCTGATTGCAGGCGTATTGACACTGGTTATGATGGTGCTGCCTACGATTATCAGAACCACGGAAGAAGCGTTGCTGGCAGTGCCGGATATGTACAGAGAAGGCAGTTTTGGACTGGGTGCAGGGAAACTGCGAACCATATTTGTTATCGTACTTCCGTCTGCGGTACCGGGGATTCTGGCAGGTGTCATTCTGGCAATTGGAAGAATTGTAGGTGAAAGTGCGGCACTGATTTTTACGGCAGGAACCTATGCGGCAGTACCGGAAAGTCTGATGTCTTCCACCAGAACACTGGCAGTACATATGTATTGTCTGTTATCGGAGGGACTTTATATGGATCAGGCATATGCTACCGCAGTCATATTGCTGGGAATTGTATTGATTATTAACTGGTTGTCAGGAATGGCAGCAAAGAAAATCGGAAAGGAAAAGTAAATGGGAAAGTTTGATATAGAAAATATGCAGCTTTATTATGACGATTTCCACGCCATAAAAAATGTAAGCATGAGTATACCGCCAAATGAAATCACTGCATTTATCGGTCCTTCAGGATGTGGTAAATCTACATTAATAAAGTCGCTGAACAGAATGAATGATTTGATTACCGGATGTAAAATTGAGGGAAAAATCACTCTTGACGGAATTGATATATATAAAGACATGGATGTGAATCATTTAAGAAAAAGAGTAGGAATGGTATTTCAGAAACCGAATCTTTTTCCGATGAGTATCTATGACAACATTGCTTATGGTCCCAGAACTCATGGAATCCATTCAAAGGCGAAATTGGATGCAATTGTAGAAAAATCACTGAAACAGGCAGCAATCTGGGATGAAGTCAAAGATAAGTTAAAGAAAAATGCATTGGCAATGTCCGGAGGACAGCAGCAGAGACTTTGTATTGCAAGAGCGTTAGCCATTAATCCGGAAGTTATTTTAATGGATGAACCTACATCTGCTTTGGATCCCATATCCACATCCAAAATAGAAGATTTGGCAGTGGAACTGAAGAAAGATTATACCGTGATTATGGTTACCCACAACATGCAGCAGGCTGCACGTATTTCTGATAAGACGGCATTTTTCTTATTAGGAGAAGTAATAGAATTCAGCGATACGGAGCAGATGTTCTCCATGCCGAAAGATAAGAGAACAGAAGACTATATTACAGGAAGGTTTGGTTAATATGAGGAATAAATTTGACGAACAGCTGGAGTATTTAAACAAAGAGATGACCATCATGGGAAATTTATGTCAGCAGGTCATCAGCAAAGCAATACAGGTTACAATGGATCACGGAAACGAAAGTTTAAAAAATGAAGTGCTGGATATTGACGGTGAAATCGACAGAAAAGAAAGAGAAATCGAAAATATCTGCATGAAGCTGCTGTTGAGACAGCAGCCGGTGGCTACGGATTTGAGAGTCATATCTTCCGCACTGAAAATGATTTCCGATATGGAAAGAATCGGCGATCAGGCATCGGATATTGTAGAACTGGCAAAGTTTTTAAAAGACAGTGATATTAAACACAGCATTCATTTAGATGAAATGGCCGAGGAAGTCATTAAAATGGTGGATGAAAGTGTGGACTCATTTGTAAATAAAGATTTGTATATGGCAAGAACCGTGATTATTTCGGACGATATTGTTGATAATTATTTTGATGATATCAAGAAACGTCTGGTAAAACTGATTGCAGAGAACCAGAATGAAGGAGAAGAGTTTATTGATTTACTGATGATTGCCAAATATCTGGAAAGAATCGGCGACCATGCAACAAATATTGCGGAATGGGTAGAATATTCTATATTGGGAAAACACGATACAGAGGAGGAAGAACAATAACACAATTATTTACTTACATTTTACATGCCTTTTACATTGGGGTAACTTTGATATTACATTACGGAATTAGGATGTTGAACAGGAGGGAGACGTCATGATTTATGTAGTGGAAGATGACAGCAGTATCCGTGAATTAATTGTATATACGCTTACAAGCATGAATTTAGAAGCGATGGGATTTGAAAAGTCATCCGAGTTTTGGGCTCAGATGGACAGACAAATGCCAACGCTTATTATGCTTGATGTCATGCTGCCGGAAGAAAGTGGAATCGAGATTTTAAAGAAAATCAGAAAAAAACCGGAAACAGAAAGACTTCCGGTAATTATGGTAACGGCAAAAACCAGCGAGTATGACAGAATTAACGGATTAGATAACGGCGCGGATGACTATATACCGAAACCATTCAGTATGTTGGAGATGGTGGCGAGAGTCAAAGCGTTGCTGAGAAGAACAAAAGATATAGAAAAACAGAATGAATATTTTGTGGAAAATTTATATGTTTGTCCCACCAAGCATATTGTCAGAGTAGATGACAAAGATGTGATGTTGACCTTGAAAGAATTTGATATGCTATGTTTACTTTTACAGAACAAGGGAATAGTTTTAACAAGGGAACAGCTGCTGAATAAGATCTGGGGTTATGAATTTGACGGAGAAAGCCGTACAGTGGATGTACATATCCGTACTTTAAGACAAAAACTGGGCAGTGCAGCAGATGTGATTAAAACCATTCGAGGCGTAGGATACAAAATTTAGGAGGGTAAAATGGATATTTTCGACTTTTTGTCATTGATTGGTGGATTGGCATTATTTTTATTTGGAATGAATGTCATGGGAGAAGCTCTGGAGAAGAGAGCGGGAAATCAGTTAAAAAGCATTTTGGAAAAACTGACATCCAGCAGATGGAAAGGTTTTCTTTTAGGAGCAGGAGTGACGTCAATCATACAAAGTTCTTCTGCGACCACAGTTATGGTGGTAGGATTTGTAAACTCAGGAATTATGACATTAAAGCAGGCAATCGGTATTATTATGGGAGCCAATGTAGGTACAACCATTACTGCATGGATTCTCAGTCTGACGGGAATTGAAAGTTCCAATGTATTGGTCAGCCTGCTGAAACCTACATCTTTTACTCCGGTTCTGGCACTCATCGGTATTGTACTAATCATGAGAAAGAAGAATAGTAAAAGTGCAGATACCGGAATGATTCTGTTGGGCTTTGCCGTGCTCATGTTTGGAATGGATGCTATGTCCGCAGCGGTAAATCCTTTAAAAGATGTACCGGAATTCCAGAATATTCTGACTATGTTTACAAATCCGGTTTTGGGAGTTCTGGCAGGAACGGTGCTGACAGCGATTATTCAAAGTTCTTCCGCATCGGTAGGTATTCTTCAGGCATTGGCATCTACAGGAGTAGTGACATATGGAAGTGCCATACCGATTATTATGGGACAAAACATCGGAACCTGCGTAACGGCAATGATTTCATCGGTAGGAACAAACAAAAACGCAAAGAGAACAGCAGTGGTGCACCTGTGTTTCAATATTATCGGAACCATAGTCTGGCTGACATTGTTCTGCATTATCAACCAGTTTGCACATTTCGCATTTGTTAATGAAAGTGCAAGTCTGTTGGGAATTGCAGTTATTCATACAATATTTAATGTTTTATGTACTGCTTTGTTATTCCCGTTTGCAAAACAGTTGGAAAAACTTGCATGTTTTATTGTGAGAGATTCCAAGGTGGGCGATTCCATGGAACTGCTGGATGAGAGATTAATGGCTACACCGACCATTGCTTTGGAGCAGTGCAGAAAATTTCTCTATACAATGATAGAAAAGACGCAGGCAGGTGTGAAAAAAGCCTGTGCCATGATTGAGGGATATAAGGAAGAGGATATGCAGGAAGTTGTCCGATCTGAACAGGAAGTGGACAAGTATGAAGATAAACTGGGAACTTATCTGGTGCAAATCAGCAGACAGAATTTAAGTGAACAGGATAGTCGTGTGGTAAGCGAACTTTTGCACATTGTGGGAGATGTAGAACGTATTTCTGACCATTCTGTGGGCATTGCAAAAGCGGCTGAGAAGATTCAGGATAAGAATCTTAAATTTTCTCATAGGGCAAAAGAAGAAATTCAGGTAATGATTGCTGCCGTGGAAGAAATTATAGAAAAAGCAAAGATTGCCTTTGATGAAAACGATACGGATATGGCACTGACTGTAGCAGCGATGGAGCAGGTGATAGATAAATTGAAACATGACTTGAAGAAGGGGCATATTGACAGATTACAGAATGGTGAATGTTCCATTGAACAGGGATTTGTTATGACGGACATTATCACTTCTCTTGAAAGAATCTCGGATCACTGTTCTAATGTGGCGGAATGTATTGAGGAAATCGGACACGGAAGTTTGGGAATCCATGCCCATGCCCGGGAAATTTCTAAAGGACCGGGAAGTGAGTTTGATAAACAATATCAGGAATATATGAAAAAGTATGCATTAAATGCAAAATAAAATATCTTTTGGCAAAGAAATAGTTATATTTGCTACAGAAAATGATTTGAAGAAATAAAAATAAAAAACAGTCGTAAAATACTTTGAAATAGAGTGTTGTTATGACTGTTTTTTAATGTTAAAATAGATGTATTAATTTTGAAGACCACCTGTGAAAGGTGGAGAATGGAGATTTATATGAATAATAATGTATTTACAAAATTATCATACGGAGTATACGTGGTTTCCACGATGGATGACGGCAGAGCTACGGGATGTACTGCAAATTCGGCAGTTCAGATTACATCATCACCTGCCACAGTGGCAGTGAGTATCAATCATGACAATTATACCAATCAGTGTATCAGAGAGTGCGGCAAATTTGCCGTAAACATTCTTGCGGAAGATTCAGAGCCGTCACTGATTGGAAAGTTTGGATTTTTCTCAGGAAAAGATACAAATAAATTTCAGGATGTAGACTTTAAAATCGTAGAAGAACTTCCGGTGCTGAATGATGTCTGCGGATATGTTGTCTGCAAAGTCATTGACACCATGGAGACCTCTTCCCATACTGTTTTTTTAGGAGAAGTGATTGAAGGAGAAGTTACGGGAGACGGACGTACTCCGATGACCTACGCATATTATCATAATGTGATTAAAGGTAAGAGCCCGAAAAATGCGCCGACATATATTGCGGAAGAGTAAAAAATTCTGACACGAATATGGCAAAAATTGATTAACAGGATTAGGAGAAAACATACAGATGAGGGAAATAGCAGTGTTTACAGATGGGGACGTGGATGTTCCGGACCAATATCGAAACCGGGTGGAGATGCTTCCCCAATATTACTATTTTGAGCCGGAAATGTTGTATGGCGATCAGCAGATATTGGAAAGAGAAGCGTTTTTTGAAAGATTAAAGACAACCAGAGCATACACGGCAGGAAGTAATCCCGACTTGGTAAGACGAAAATTTGTAAAAGTTTTGGAAGAGGGAAAAGATATTGTGTGCGTTGCCTGTTCGTCGGCAATGAGTGGTACATTTAATACTATTCATGCAGTGGGAGAGGAACTCAAAGAGGAGTATCCTGAGGCAGCCATTGAAGTTATTGATTCCCTGAACATGACTCTGGCGGCAGGTTTTTTATGTGCAGATGCCGTAGATGCGGCAGATGAAGGAAAAACAGCGGCAGAAGTGGCAGAGATTGTACGAAATAAGATTGATAAGATAGAGATATATTTTATCGTAGACGAATTTAAATATCTGGTTCAGGGAGGTCGTGTGTCTCCGGCAGTGGGAAAAATCGGAGATGTGTTAAACATTAAAGTGATACTGGCTTTTCAGGAAGGAAAAATTGTAGCGTTCAAGAAAGTGCGTGGACAGAAAACGGCATTAAGAACCATCAGAGACATTGTAAGCGAAAAGGAAAATGCCCGTATCGGGGCTATATATGTGGGAAATCAGGAACTGTTTGAACAGTGCAAAAAGATCACAGACTGTGAGGACAGCGTAGATTTAAATCTGATTATTGCATCCCATGTGGGACCAAATGCCACAGGCATCGCCATTGAACGTAAATAAGATTCAAAATATTATGCGTTGTTTTCGCAGAGGCAGGGTGATTGTCTTGGAAAACTTCAGGACTTAAATATTTGTAAATATGAAAAAAGGCTGGAAATCTTAAAACACCGACTTCATCTTCACCAAATTTTTGAAAAAATTTGCTTCAGTGAAGTCTTAAAATCTGATTTTGTGAATCAGATTTGAGTTTTAATTTCCAGCCTTTTTTCATATACAAATAAATTAAAGTTCTCCAATGTTTTCCAAGACAGTCACCCTGCCTCTGCAAAGTACTTCTGCAATATTTTGTTGTTACAGCGCAAGGAAGTTTCTGATATTCTCCAAATGTTCCATGGCTTCCTTACGTCCTGTGTCATACAGGGCTTTTAACTTTTCAGGATCCCGCTCGGTACGGTGAATGGTAATGGGCTCTTTTGGCTGAATGATATAAACTTCGCCGCGTGATTCCATTTCTTTTAAATCGTCCAAGGTCTGATTGTACATGATATGGCGCTGTTCCATAGCCTGTACTAAATAAGGATATTTTTTCCCGGACTGCAGGCGGATAAGAGGAATTGCACTGCTTTTTTTCTTTCTGTAACCATTGTGCTGTGTTAAAACTACAATATTTTTTTCAAAGCCCATTTCCTGAAATTTGTGTATCGGTATGGCATCCGCAATACCGCCGTCCAGCAGTTCTATACCGTCTATTTTCACAATACGTGAAACAAGCGGCATGGAAGCAGAGGCACGATACCATTCGATATCCCTCTCATCTCCGTCAGGGCATAAATGATAGACCGGTTTTCCCGTATTGATATCTGTGGCAACCACATAAAATTCCATCGGATTTTTCTGATAAGTTTCCACATCAAAAAGGTCTAGTTTATTTGGAAGTTCTTTATAACAAAAATCCGCACCATATAAATCTCCGGTCTTTATCAGTGAGCGGATGCCCACATATCTGGGATCATGGGAATATTTCATATTATATCTGATGGAACGGCCAATCTGCTTTGATTTAAAATTACAGCCAAAGGTGGCGCCGGCAGAAACGCCAATTGCGCCGTCTACGGTAATGTTATTTTCCATAAATATATCAAGTACACCGGCGGTGTACATGCCACGCATGGCACCGCCTTCTAATACCAGTCCGGTTTTCATCGTTTTATCCAGCCTTTCTTTTATCTGTTTGTTGTCGGTATGTAAGGAAGTAAAGCTTTCGCCATATTGGAAACAGGCATCGTTTGCAGCCATATTTTTCCGGGACCTGTCACTACTGTGTTGAACAGGCCTTCTCCGCCGAGAAACTTATTTTTCAGTCCGGGAACGGTCTGAATATCCATTTGGCAGCTTTCTGACATGGCGGCTAAATGTCCGGTATCTATCACAATCTGCTGACCCGTCTCCAATTCATATTCGACCACATGTCCGTCAAACTCAGCAAATGCAATTCCGCTGCCGGATACTTTCTGCATAATAAATCCCTCTCCGCCAAAAAAGCCGGAACCCAGTTTTTTTTGAAAATGCACGGACAATTCCACACCGGATTGGGCAGCAAGAAAAGCGGATTTCTGCATAATCATGGTGTTTCCCGGAGTGATTTCAAATGCTTTAATGGAGCCGGGAAAACTGGAAGCGATGGAAATCATGCCGCCGGAGCCTTCTGCCGTATAGATATTCTGAAACAGAGTGTCTCCGGACATGGCTCTTCCGAATACTTTTCCGATACCGCCTCCGATGGTTTCCATTTTCATATTGGGTGACATCCATGCCATGCCACCACCTTCTGTAATAATTTTTTCGCCTTCTTCCAGTTCACAGATAACAACCGGAAGTGTTTCTCCTTGAATTGTATACTTCATAAGTCTAGTTTCTCCTTTTGATAACATATTTATACAAATGTAACACTATCATTCCCCCAAGTCAATGTTCTAATTTTTCCTTTTTGTAGTGCCGTTGTTGTTCCTTTTCGTGGTGCTGTCCTGTGGTTTTTCCGTTACGGATTCTTTTGAATTGGTGGATGTTTCCTGATGTTTGTCACTGATTTGCGAACCGTCCCGGTTCATGTGAAAATTTTCTTTATATATGAGTTTGGAAACGGGAACGATTTCATATCCCTTTTCTTCTAAACCATCAATTACTTTTGGCAAGGCATCGGCGGTGTATTTGGTTCCGCTATGCATGAGAATGATAGAACCGCTTTGTAAATCTTTATGGTTTAGAATGGTGTCAACAATCGCATTCGCACCATAATCTTTCCAGTCCAGACTGTCTACATTCCATACAACTGTATAATATCCGCAGTTTTTTGCCTGGATAATCAGCTGGTTATTATAATCTCCGTAAGGAGGACGAAACAGGTTCATGGTGGTTCCGGTAAGCTTTTTTACTTTTTCGGTAACTTTGTTGATTTCATCACACATGGCATCATTGTCCAGCAGGGGCATGTGCTTGTGATTTTCAGCGTGATTGCCTAAGTCATGGCCGGCTTTTTGAATGGTTTTCACGTCATCCGGGTATTTTTCAACCCATTGTCCGGTCATAAAGAAAGTGGCGTGAATATTATGTTGTTTTAACGTGTCCAAAATTTTGGTAATATCTTCATTTCCCCAGGCCGTATCAAAACTTAAGGCAACCTGAGGTTTGTCTGTCTGCACCCGGTAAATAGGAAGTTCCTCTGTTGCGGTAGAAGCGGTCAGTGCCTGCCAGCTGTCCTGAAAAAGACTTCTTTCATAGGAATATGTGATTCCTACCACGGCGAGAAGCAAAGTCAGCCAAAGAATGCTTCTTCTCAACAGGGTTGTTTGTTCAGAATCTCGTTTGGACATAAAATCTCCGAAAAGGTGTTTTATAAAAGTATATGAATGAAATAAAAAAATAGAAGAAAGTAGGATAAATCTTTACAATGTATAAAAATAAAGATATAATCATATCATAATATTGACATGGAGGTGTTATATATGATAATAAAAGCATCCGCTGCTTTGAGGAATGATTATACATCAATTTCTAATATGGCAAAACAAACAAAAGAACCGATTTACATTACTAAAAATGGAGAAGGTGATATGGTGCTCATGAGCATTGAGGCATATGAAAGGAGAGAGCAGATTTTACAGCTTCGTGCAAAAGTACTACAGGCAGAACAGGAACGTGTTGATGAAGAAAAAACGCTTACTGTATCACAGGCAAGGGAAAAATTAAGGGAGAGAGTAAATGACATATAAAGTTGAAATTCTTCCGACTGCTTGGGAGGATTTGAAGCGCATAGAGGACTGGTATTTGGTACAATTTGGTGTTGAAACCGCATTAAAAGTAAGTAATCATATATTAGACACAATTGAGCGATTAGAACGTTTTCCTGATTCAGGTTCATTAATACCTGATGAATGGTTAAATCAGCAGGGATATAGAATGATTATTTGCGAAAAGCATGTTGCCATATATAAAAAAATTGAAGACGTAGTGTATATTTATCACATTGCAGATACACAAACGGAATACACAAAATTATTTTAATCATTGTAAAGAAAACAAAAGTAAGTTTATGAAACAGAGAGTCCGAAGCAAAATACCTCGAACTCTCTGTTTCTATGTAAACACTGCAGATAATCTGCAGTGAGAATTGTTAGACGAAGTTATATGAGTGTTGCGCGCTTTGTCCATCACATAACCTCTATTGTTTTTTTACAGCAACGCTGTAATTGTTCTTTACATCATCTAATATAAAGGTAATTTGTGGTGATTCTGTGATTGAAAAATAAACGAATCGTGAAAAGAATGTAAAAATAATAATAAAGACATATTATCTTTTACAGAAAATGAAAATATGCTATCATGGTAAAAGTGATGAAAACAAAAGATTGTTTCGAAAAGATAAGGAGGACATATATTTATGACAGAGAAGAACATTCCATATAAAATTTATCTGGAGGAAAGTGAATTACCGAAACAGTGGTACAATGTCCGTGCTGATATGAAAAATAAGCCGGCGCCGCTGTTAAATCCTGAGACACTCCAACCGATGCAATTTGAGGATTTGAGACCGGTTTTTTGTGATGAGTTAATCAGACAGGAGTTGGATGATACCACACCGTATTTTGATATTCCGGAAGAAATACTGGATTTTTATAAGATGTACCGGCCGGCACCATTGGTAAGAGCATATTTTCTTGAAAAGGAACTGGACACACCGGCAAAGATTTATTATAAGTTTGAGGGAAATAATACCTCAGGCAGCCATAAATTAAACTCTGCCATTGCACAGGCATATTATGCGAAAAAGCAGGGACTGAAAGGCGTGACCACAGAGACCGGAGCAGGTCAGTGGGGAACCGCATTGTCCATGGCATGTTCCTATTTTAATCTGGACTGTCAGGTTTATATGGTGAAAGTATCTTACGAGCAGAAACCGTTTCGACGTGAAGTTATGAGAACTTATGGGGGAACGGTTACACCGTCCCCATCAGATAAAACAGAAGTAGGACGAAAGATTTTAAAAGAGTTTCCGGGAACTTCCGGAAGTTTGGGATGCGCCATTTCAGAGGCGGTGGAAGCGGCAACCACCCAGGAAGGCTATCGGTATGTGCTGGGTTCTGTATTGTCACAGGTACTGCTTCATCAGACGGTCATCGGACTGGAGACCAAAACAGCTCTTGATAAGTACAATATTACGCCGGATATTATTATCGGTTGTGCCGGAGGCGGCTCCAATCTTGGCGGGCTGATTTCACCATTTATGGGAGAAAAATTAAGAGGCGAGAAAGATTACAGAATTATTGCCGTGGAACCGGCGTCCTGTCCTAGCCTGACACGAGGCAGATATGTGTATGATTTCTGTGATACGGGAATGGTATGTCCGCTGTCAAAAATGTATACATTGGGAAATGGATTTATCCCATCGGCAAATCATGCAGGAGGTCTGCGTTATCACGGCATGAGTTCCATTCTGTCTCAGTTGTATGATGACGGTCTTATGGAGGCTGTTTCTGTGGAGCAGACAGAAGTCTTTGAGGCGGCTACCAAATTCGCAAGAGTGGAAGGAATCCTTCCGGCGCCGGAAAGCAGTCATGCCATTAAGGTGGCTATGGATGAAGCCTTAAAGTGCAAAGAAACCGGAGAAGAAAAAACCATTGTATTTGGTCTTACAGGAACAGGATATTTTGATATGGTGGCATATGGAAAATATAATGACGGACAGATGAGTGATTATATTCCGACAGATGAAGATTTGGCAAAAGGCTTTGCAACGATACCGAATATACCTGAATTAAATCAGTAAAAATTATTATACTAGAGAAGATGAGAGACAAAAGAGTAAGCAATCGAAGAAGGAAAAATAAAAGAAAAAGAAGAAAGCAGCTGTTTCGAAGAATTGTTGTCTGCATAATTGCAGTACTGTTAGTGCTGCTGGCGGCAGTTGAAATCAGAAAATGGCAGGACAGTGGCGGGACAGAAGGCAATGTAATAAAACGAAACATTCCGCTACTGTTTCAGTATGATTCGGACTGGGCAGAAGAAAACTATGGAGACAGTGATATGAAGACAGCAGGATGTGCGTCAACCTGTCTGGCTATGGTTATCAGAGGCCTTACAAACAATGATGTAACTCCTCTGGATGTGGCACGGTTTGCTGAGGAGAACGGCTATTATGCAGACGGTGTGGGAACCCAGTGGACACTGATGACAGAGGGCAGTCGATCGTTCGACGTAAAGGGAAAGGAAATTGCGCTGGATGAAACAGTGGTAATGAAACATTTAAGGAAAGGCAGACCTATTATCTGTTCCGTGGGTCCCGGTGATTTTACAAAAGAGGGACACTTTATTGTGTTGGCGGGAGTGCAGGAAGGAAAGATTATCGTAAACGATCCCAACAGCAAAAAGAGGAGCAACAGACTTTGGACTTACGAAAATATAGAAGGACAGATAAAGAACTTGTGGGTGTTTCAAAAACGGTAATCAGCTGGTATGAAAGAATTCTAAAGCATATGGAACAGTATCAGATGAAATATCGGAATCATTTTAGAAAGAAGTAGGAGGAAGTCATTTATGGTAAAAACAGTTGTGAAAATAGAGGGAATGGCATGTGGAATGTGTGAATCACACATGAATGATACGTTTAGAAACAAATTTCAGGTGAAAAAAGTTTCCAGCTCATTTAAAAATAAAGAATCCGTGATCATCAGCGGGGAAGAGCTGGATGAAGAAGCAGTCAGAAAGGCAGTAGAAGACACCGGTTATACGTTTGTTTCCATGTCAAGTGAACCTTATGAAAAGAAAGGATTTTTCTCATTCAAAAAGTAATGGCATGATATTTGTTTATCGCAATCTGATAAATTTGTGAAAATATAGGATTTGTGAAGAAGTGTAAAAGTTGTTGGGAAAATTAGGAGGCAGAAGATGAAGCTTTCAGAATTAAAGCAGGGCCAGACCGCAACAATTGTTCGTGTGGGCGGAGAAGGGCATCTGCGCAGGCATTTTCTTGATATGGGTTTAATTCAGGGAACAGAGATAGAATATGTGAAAGCCGCCCCTATGGGAGATCCGATAGAATATCGGATTTGGGGGTATGAGCTTACCTTGAGAAAGGAAGAAGGAGCCTGTATTGAGGTAGAAATCCTGTCGGCTGCGAAAGGTCAGGCAGACGATAAAAAAATAAAAGGAAGTTTACATAATGCCACAACCCATCCCCATATCGGAGAGTCCGGAATTTATCATGTAAAACAGCGGGGAGAAAAGATTGAGAAAGGTCAGTTAATTACTTTCGGATTGGCAGGCAACCAGAACTGTGGAAAGACCACCCTGTTTAATCAGCTTACGGGAGCAAATCAACATGTGGGAAATTTTCCGGGGGTAACGGTGGACCGAAAAGACGGACCCATCAGAGGTCAGGAGAACACCATGGTTGTAGATTTGCCGGGTATTTATTCAATGTCGCCTTATACCAGTGAGGAAATTGTGTCGAGACACTATTTTCTGGATGACAGACCGAGAGGTATTATCGATATTGTGGATGCAACAAATATTGAGAGAAATCTGTATCTTACCATGCAGTTAATTGAGTTAAATATCCCGATGGTACTGGCACTGAATATGATGGACGAGGTTACAGCCAACGGCGGCTCGGTAGATGTGAATCAGTTGGAGGCTGCGCTGGGTATCCCCGTAGTTCCCATTTCGGCAGCAAAAAATGAAGGTGTGGATGAGTTGATTGAACATGCACTTCATGTAGCTGTCTATAGGGAACGTCCGGGGCGTATGGACTTCTGTGACGCCGACGGAGAAGACGGCGGAGCGGTACACAGATGTATTCACTCAATTATGCATCTGATAGACGACCATGCACATCATAATAAAGTTCCGGTAAGATTTGCGGCAAGTAAAATCATTGAAGGGGATGAGGAAATCATAGAACGCCTCCATTTGGATGAGAATGAGAAAGAAATGATAGAACATATTATCTTACAGATGGAGAAGGAGAGTGGAATCGACAGACACAGCGCACTGGCAAAAATGAGATTTACATTTATTGACAAAGTGTGCCGTGAAACGGTAACGCATCCCAAGGAGAGCAGAGAAAGAATCAGAAGTGAGAAAATTGACAGAATACTCACGGGAAAATATACGGCAATTCCTTCTTTTGTAGGAATTATGGCAATAATATTCTGGCTGACGTTTGGCGTGATCGGGCTATGGCTACAGGAACTGATGGATATAGGTGTAAATAACCTAAGTTCATTATGTGAAAAGGTTATGATTAGCACTGGTGTAAACGAAGTTTTGAGATCGCTGATAATTGACGGAGTGTTTGTAGGTGTGGGAAGTGTACTCACATTTCTTCCCATTATTGTCGTATTATTTTTCTTTTTGTCGCTGTTGGAAGACAGCGGATATATGGCAAGAATTGCTTTCGTTATGGACAAGCCTTTCCGAAAATTAGGACTGTCGGGCAGAAGTTTTGTACCAATGATTATTGGTTTCGGATGTTCGGTTCCGGCAATTATGGCGACCAGAACGCTGCCGTCAGAACGGGACAGAAAAATGACCATCATGCTGACCCCGTTTATGAGCTGTTCGGCGAAAATTCCCATTTATGCATTTTTTGCAGCAGCCTTTTTTAAGGAGCATGCAGCCATCGTGATGATTGGACTTTATTTTACCGGAATTATTGTGGCGGTATTGTACGCACTGATTTTGGATAAAACCAAGTTTCGTGGGGAACCGGTTCCTTTCGTCATGGAACTTCCAAATTATCGGCTGCCCGGGGCAAAAAGCGTACTGAGACTGATGTGGGATAAGGCAAAAGATTTTATCACAAAAGCATTCACGATTATATTTTTAGCCTCTCTTGTAATATGGTTTTTGCAGACGTTTGATTTGCGCTTTAATCTTGTGGACAATGCAGGAGACAGTATTCTGGCAATGCTTGGCGGATTCATTGCACCAATCTTTGCACCGTTGGGGTTTGGTGACTGGAGAGCATCTACAGCACTGATTACCGGATTTACGGCAAAAGAAAGTGTGGTCAGCACTTTGACCATGCTTTTGGGCGGAAAAGGGTTAAACACAATGTTTTCCACGGAAACAGCTCTTGTATTTCTGATATTTACCTTGCTTTACACTCCTTGCGTGGCGGCGATTTCTTCCGTAAAACGTGAATTGGGAGGCAGGTGGGCGCTAATTGTGGTGCTGTTGCAGTGTGGTATCGCATGGATTGCGGCGTTTATGGTAAAATGTGTGATGTTTTTTTAAAAAAATAGCTAATATAATAGCCGGAATTTGACTTTTTAACAGAAAAGAGAGTCTATGATTGCGTGGAAAAGTATAAAAAATAAAGTTTTATAGGAAAAAAACAAGCGAAAATAAGGAAAAATACAAAATTTGTGAATATTGACAGTGAAAAATCCGTATAATATAATCCCAGTAATGGCATTGAAGGAGAGAAGTAACCTTAATTATCGCTGACAGAGAGCGGGGATAGGTGAGAGCCCTGTAGAATGAATGAAGGCGAATAACACTCCGGAGCTGCAAGCTGAACATTTGTGAAAATCAGTAGGTGAGCCGTAGCTGAACGATAAACAGCAGGTGAGAATTAAAAGACCCTTTAATTCACCGGTGAGTGGCTGCATAAGCAGTAAGTCAGGTGGTACCGCGGACGGTTTGAAAAAATTGGTTCGTCCTGAAGAAAGAAGTTTTCAGGACGATAATGGGAAAGATAGATGAGATTCGTTCTGAAAGGAGCGAATCTTTTTTTCATGTTATCTGAAGAAAAATCTGCCCTGAAAACAAAACGCTCAAAAAATATATAATGAAGGGAGAACACCAATGAACGTAAACACAAACAATATTTATCGTGATGTAACCATGGAGCAGTTATCAGAAAAAAATGTAGGAGAAACAGTAAAGATAGCAGGCTGGATTGAAAATATCCGCGACCATGGAGGAGTTTCTTTTATTGATCTGAGGGATATGTATGGAATGATGCAGGTTGTTATGCGTGACACCTCTTTATTAGAAGGATTGAGCAAAGAAGACTGCATCTCTGTAGAAGGTCCTGTTGAGCATAGGGATGAGGAAACATACAATCCTAAAATTCCTACAGGTACCATTGAGTTGGAGGCGAAGAAAGTAGAAGTATTGGGAAAAACTTACAGACAGCTTCCTTTTGAGATTATGACTTCCAAAGAAACAAGAGAAGATGTGAGACTGAAATACAGATATCTTGATTTGAGAAATAAAAAAGTAAAGGATAATATGATTTTCCGGTCAAAAGTAATTGCTTACTTAAGACAGAAAATGACAGATATGGGATTTTTGGAAATACAGACCCCAATCCTTTGTGCTTCATCCCCGGAAGGGGCAAGGGATTATATTGTTCCGTCCAGAAAGTTCAAAGGGAAATTTTATGCATTGCCGCAGGCACCTCAGCAATATAAACAGTTGCTTATGGTGTCAGGGTTTGACAAGTATTTTCAGATTGCACCGTGTTTCAGAGATGAGGATGCCAGAGCAGACCGCTCTCCGGGAGAATTTTATCAGTTAGATTTCGAGATGAGTTTTGCCACTCAGGAGGATGTATTCAGAGTAGGTGAAGAAGTCTTGGCAGACACTTTTCAGAAGTTTGCACCAGAGGGCTATGAGGTGACGAAAGCACCGTTCCCGGTTATCAGTTATCAGGAAGCAATGCTGAAATACGGAACGGATAAACCGGATTTGAGAAATCCGTTGGAGATTATTGATATAACGGATTTCTTCCAGAAATGTACGTTTAAGCCGTTCCACGGTAAGACGGTAAGAGCCATTGTGGTTCATCAGAAGTTGTCAAAAGGACAGCACGAAAAACTGTTGAAGTTTGCCCAGAGTATCGGCATGGGTGGCCTTGGATATCTGGAAGTGTTGGAGGACGGAACCTATAAGGGACCGATTGATAAATTTATTCCTGCAGAATTGAAAGAAGAAATGAGAAAAATAGGTCAATTGCAGGTAATGGACACCATATTCTTTATTGCAGACACAGAAAAAACAGCGTCCGTTTATGCGGGACAAATCCGTACCGAATTGGGAGAGAAGCTTGATTTAATTGAAAAGAATGCATACAGATTCTGCTATATCAACGATTTTCCAATGTACGAGTATGATTCAGAAATAAAACAGATGGTATTTACCCACAATCCGTTTTCCATGCCGCAGGGTGGTCAGGAAGCCTTAAACACAAAAGAGCCGGAAGAAATACTGGCGTATCAGTATGATATTGTATGTAATGGCGTGGAACTGTCATCAGGTGCCGTGAGAAATCATGATATGGAGATTATGGTTAAAGCATTTGAGATTGCCGGATATACAGAAGAAGATTTGAAGACAAAATTTGGCGCACTTTACAATGCCTTCCAGTTTGGCGCTCCGCCACATGCAGGTATGGCGCCAGGTGTGGACCGTATGATTATGTTGCTTCGCAATGAAGAAAATATCCGCGAAGTGATTCCGTTCCCAATGAACGGCAATGCACAGGATCTGATGTGCGGTGCGCCGGGCGAAGTGACAGAACAGCAGTTAAGAGAAACACATATTAAAGTGAGACAGTAAAAATTGCCCTGTGCAACCACCGGTTGACAAATTGAAAAGGCAGATTGGTGTTGTGCAACTGCAAAAAATGTTAAGATTTCATTGACAATCATAATGTTAAGCAACTTGTAGGCACAAGGCTTATCATTTATAATAAAAATTGGAGGATTGAAAATGAAATTAGCAGAAAAAATTATCTTATTGAGAAAACAGAAAGGGTGGTCGCAGGAAGAACTGGCTGCGCAGATGGATGTGTCCAGACAGTCTGTGTCCAAATGGGAAAGCGGGGTATCACTTAGATAAAGATACCACACCATTCCCACGCTGACTTTTGCTCAACCGATACAGCCGGAGGGC
>CAJFUA010000026.1 GCA_904420085.1 uncultured Eubacterium sp.
GACAGCAATACTATAATTCCCAGAAGGAAGCCGCATAGGATACAAAATCCTTGAGGAAAATGTGTCAACTAATCTTGACAAAATCAGTAGCAAAATCTCTTGTTTTGCTTTTTTCCTCAATAAGTCCTGGTGAAAAGTTCTTAGACTCCTTGTTAAGTTCCTTATAAATGTTTTGGAACAATACACGGGAACGCAAAACTGCTTCCTGACTTGCTTGATAAAGTTCCATATCAGCAAGGTAATTATCATACAAAACTTTGAGAATTTCTCTTGCTTCAAAAAGATTATCGTCGTCAATGTAAGCCTCTACCGCTTCGGGCATACCGCCCACAAGCAGATATTTATAAATGTGTTCCATTGCAAGTTCATGAATTTTTGCATCCAACGGAGTTTTTGTTTCATAAGCTTTCTCTATGGCGTTATACAACATTTTGTTACTGTTCATCAAAAACTCATCAAATGTCATAGGATAGATAGTAATTTGATTGATTTTGCCCACAGGGAACAGGAATTTATTGTTTTCCTTTGCACCTCTTTTTTTGGTTTCTCTTTGAAGCTTGATACGAACCATTGAACCGGTTGCAATAACGGGAATTTCTCTGAAATCTTGGCAAAAATATTTAAGAGAAGATATGATGTTGGGGCATTCCTGCACTTCATCAAAAATCAAAAGAGTATTTTCGGTGATTTGCTTAGCCTTAAAAAGTGATAAATATTCTATAATTTTCTCAGCGTTGGCCGTTTTTTCACAAAACTCGCGAACATCGTCCTCTTTTTTGAAGTCAATGTAGATATAATTGTCTTTATAATAAGTTTCTGCAAAAATATCCTTAACAAGATAGGTTTTGCCAACCTGTCTTGCTCCCCATACAATAAGCGGCTTTTTGCGTTTGTTCATATTCCATTTCATCAAATTTTGTAATGCAATTCGTTCCATAAAGAACCTCCAAAAGTTTGATAGAAGTGTTATATCATAACTTTCACCTTTTTACAAGTTATTTTTAGTTTTATTTGCACTATTTTACAAGTTATGTTTGGCTTTGTTTGCACCATTTTGCAAATTATGTTTGATATTACCCGCAATTTTTGTAAGTTGTTTTTTAAATATATGTAATTTCTTCCAAGATTCCTGGTGCGACAGAACATATTACATATACTTTTTATTAGAACCACAAAATACATATGTAATTTCCCTGTTTGCTTGCCTGCCTGACCGGGTCGCAATTCACAAAACTTGCGCCCCAGAACTTTCCTATAAGTCAAAAAACAGAACCTGCATCAGACAATATGATGCAGGTTCTGTTTATCTAAAGGGCTTTTTACAGTCCTTTTTTTATCCGTAACGATTCCATGACAACTACTGCTTACCGAAACCATTCTGGAACAGTTTTACGTTTCATCGCTATCGCTTACTGAGAAACCACCCCAGCACAGCTTTCCTTTCCACTCTCCCAATATTTCTTAATCTACCACATATGTCGGACTGGATGGTACATATAAATTACCGTCCCAGCCATATGGGAGGGTTGAAGTTCTGTAATAAGGATTTGCATTGGACACTTTTGTCAGAATATTGTTATACAGATACTGATGTGCCGTATAGTTTGGCGCCTTACTGTTTTCATACAGATAATCTGCCAATTCTGCTACGGAGATGGAAGCCGTCTTTGTTCCATAAATGATGGTCCCGTCTGTTGCAACAGCAAATGCTCTCACATGAATGGTATATTCCATCATACTGTCTGCTGACATTCCATCCATTGTCCTGACATAATAAGTATTATCCCGATCATCAGGATTCCAGCCCTCTGCAATTCCTTTCTCTGTTGTGGCGATATAACCATATGTACGCTGCATGTCATTGTATAGATTGGCTCCCACATAGTTATAGCCGTTGGCTGCTGTTATGTCTTCTTCCACCGGTGTGGGATTCAATATGGTATACATAGGATCCAATATATCATTCTTTCTGTAACCGTCATTATTCACATCTAAGGTGTAAATCGTTCCCATACCTGCTATTTCATAAGAGTTATTATCGCTGGCTGCAATACTGCTTCCAATATTGGGCACCTTACATACCGTTCTAAAAGCAACGCTGTCTCCCGGATTATTTGTCTTAATCTGAAATCCTTCTACCATGACAGAATCACTGGTAATACAGGTTTCCAGGTCTGCACCGCTTGTATTTATGACTGTTATGGAGCTTACAACCATAACTATTGCACTCACTGCTGCAATCATTTTTCTGATATTTCTTTTCATGTCATAAACTCCTTTCTAATCAAAATCAATAGGTGGTCTGGTCGGACTTTCCGGCGTGGATGGTCCGTAAAAATCGGTTACAATATCGCCATCTCCGTCTCCGCCATAATCCATAATGCTGTCGCCTATATGAAACTTCGTCACTTCCAAATCAGGTGTTTCGTATTTCATTAATTTCTTCATTTTTTAACTCCTCCTCTGATATACATTCTTTCATTAACACCTGAATTATTCGGTGTAAAACTCCTTATCTATGGAACTATCCCATCCATACTCTGTCAGTCTGTAGCAGCCCTGATATTTCGTTCCATCTTTCTTTCCGTAGTTAGATGTCTCATGATATATCCACTGATATACACTGTCATACTGTGTCTCCTGTGCTGTATTCAGAAGGGTTAGCAGCTCATTTTCCACTTCGGAACACCGGAACTCCCCTCTGCCCTGATATGTATATCCTTCCAGACATCTGGCATAGTCAAATATGTCGTATGACATGGATTCTACCAGTGAATAACCCGGGTCATCATAGGACGTTATGTTCAACGCCTTAAACATTGCATTGGAAATCTGAGAACTGTGATTATACATATCCACTACATTCAACACATTTGTATATAGGAAATCATGGGCAGCCTTCGTTCCCATTTTCTGACTTTCGTATAAATTCTGCGCAATCTCATACATATTGGCTTTATAGACATTATGACCATATACAACCGTACCGTCATCTAATACTGCATAGGCTCTCACCGCATAATTCTGTTCCAATGTATGGAACATGTAGTCATTATACTTAAAAGTCAGGGCAAAATATGTATTATATGCACTGTCCGGTTCTGTTGTTGTATATCCCTGAAGTTTTCCATTGGCAGTGGACTCAAAATACTGAATATAGTCGTTAGCTTCTGCGCCGTCCAATGTCATGTTCTGCCGTAATGTGTCATCATCTACTTCGTCAGCCGCCGCATAGATTGTACCCATCTTTTTCACTTCATAAAGTTTATTGTCGATTGTCATAACCTTACTTGCCTTGGAAACCACTCTGAAAGACGGGCTGTTTTCTGCCACACCTCCGGCATTCTGATTGGTATTCATCTGGAATCCCAGCACTTCCACATCTCCCGTATCTACCTGAATTTCCACAGGAATATATGTTACCGATTCGCCGCTTTCCACTTTCAGCAGATAATATGTTGTAGCATATTCTACCGTAAACGTGTCTGCACACTTGATAATAATCTGTCCCGCATAAACTTTATCGTAAATCGTTTTCTCCGTAAATGTCAGATTTGGTGCGTCTTCTGCATACTGCACTGTATCCTTCGCTTCCGAAACGGAAATCTTCGTATCCGGTCCGGTATAATACTGACTGTCACCAATAATTGACATATAGTATCCGTTATAGCCCACAATATCATATGTATTGGTGCCTGTGGTATATGTGTCTGTTGCCACCGGACAATCCAGGAAACTTACGGTTCCAAGAAGTTCCGAACTGTCTCCCATCTTAACCGGCAATTCACATGTACCGCTGATATTTCTCCAGTCACCCGTAGCGGCTATGTCTGATGATTCCTCCGTAGGAATTACTTTAAAGTAGAAGTCCTTATAGGTATTTCCATTGTTTCCAACCACTCTTACCGTGTAATACAGCGTATCGCCATTCTGCCAGTCACCATAAGTTGTAAATAACTGTTCTGCATTCATCAGCATCTGTCCGCTGTAGTGGTTATCATAAATGGTTTTTGATGCAAAGAATGTATTTTCTCCATTCTGTACGAAAATTCTGCCTGACTCACCTGTAAAATACTTATCACTGCCGTTCAGCGCTATGTAATAATCATTGTAACCTACGACACTGCTGATATCTTCGTCCGTATAATACCAGATTTGTGCATTTACCGTACCAAAACTTCCTTCCTGACTGATTGGCAGCACATTCTGTCCTTTTATCAAAACCCATTGATCATCCTGTGGATAGGAAGGTGTTCCCGCAGGAATCGTCTCTTCCGGTTCCGTCTCCGGTTCTTTCATTTCATAAGTAACTGAAGCTTCCGAAACCTGTTCACACCATTTTGCTTTCACCACTACCTGATGCACTGTGCCTATCGTGCTGCTTCCCGGCAGGTTATATGAACCGGCTAAAACATTTTCTTCCTGAAGGACGTCGTCTAAATAAACGTCATAGAGGAAACCATCCTCAATCTGGGCACTGGTGCTGGTCCAGCTTACTGTCAGCATACTGCCCCGATTGGAAACTTTCAGTCCCTGTACCGGAATAATTTCCGGAATTTCTGCCTGAACCATCAAAGGTACCGGAATGAAACTTTCAGGTTCATTTTCTAAATCATTATAAATCTTTAAGAAATAATATCCTCTGTCTGTCGCACCGCCGTTTGCACTATGAATCGGAAGTTCATCCATTAAACTTGCAATATCAACCTGCAAATTGTTGGTTCCCTCTTTGCCGTAGATGCCCGGGTTGATGCATACTTCGTCCCAATTTTCCGGTGCCGTTACTTTTCTGCTCACCTCATCATACACCCCATAGGCAATTTCTATTTTTGTCTGGTTTACATCATCATTTAATTTTTTGGAAGTATCTGTTGTAATTGTCAGATGCGTTCCATTATATGCCGTGATACACGCCAGTCCCAAGTCCGAGTTATCATAATAGAACTTTGCGTTTACCTGATGCTCGCTGTCATGATAAAAGGCAGCCAGTTTATCAATATCGGTTCCGTCATTTGCACCGATACGGCTCCAGCCTTCCAATTCCTGCGTTACCCGGAATGCTAATGTAATATAGTTCAGTTCCGTTTTATTCTCATCATAATCAACCAAACTCATGATGTAGTATTTACCCGGCGCAAAACTGTTTACATTAAAGTAAAATCCATTTCCGTTATATCCCAACGGAGTTTCTGAAGTATTTTCGAAAAATTTATCATCATAGCCATAAATATCACATCCCTGTGAAGGTAACCTGTTTAAATATTCATTATCTACAACCTGTACATTATCCGTTGCATTTCCGTTTTCATCTACCAGATATTCTTTGCGGACCTGTTGGAACCATGTATTGGTATAAGACCATGACATTTTTCCTTCTTCATGATTTACCTGAACAACTTTATGGCTGTCCTCAAACCCGATAGACATATAGAAATTGTTATATCCCTCGTATTTGGTTACTAAATCCTCATAATTAATGTCCGTAAAACTTGTATCCAAAACTTTATACTCAATATTTGCCTTCACACTGGAATTTGCAACTTCAAATTCATAAATCTGGTCATGATTCTTTGAATCATACAAAGGTGTCCAGTCCATCGGCTGCTGAACAAAATCTACAATGTTGATTGATACTTCCGTTATATTGTTACCGGCATCTTCAGTGCTGTTATCAATCAACTCAACAACTCCATAGTCAGCATCTGCATATCCGCCTAAACTGATAACTCCTGATGTCAAGTCAGTCTCACTGACAGTATAGTTAAATGTATATGTAAATTCTCCATCAACTGCCAGTTTCTGTTCTAAGCCTTCTTCGGCCATTGTTCTGTATTCCGGTTCAATTATGTTTCCATCTGCTGCCGTACACAGTACACCATTTTTTATCGGTTTTAATGTCATGTTTCCGGTTGACGTGGCGGCGGTCACGCCCACATTTTTCATAGTTACCTTAATCGGCACTGTTTCGCCTACCGCATAGGTATTTTTTGAAACGTCCACATTAGAAATAATCAAATCCGAGTACGCATTTCCAAGTGCAAATACATGGGTTACACCGTCGGTATGTACACTTTGTACCGTAACCTGACTTCCCTCTGTCAGCCATACACCTTTTGGCAGTTCCAGTTCTGAAACATTGGCGCCTGTCTGGGTTGTGCGGGGTTCTGTTTCACCTTCCACATAATACGTTACAATATACTGTTTATTTGTTGAATCGTGATCTTCCCAGTCCATTTTCACATGGTCACCTTCATTCGTCAGAGTCACTTCAGTAATTGGAACAAAGAATTTAAATGTCTCCGTAAAGGTGTTGTTATTCGGATTACTCTCCACATCCTTGTAATTGCCGTCGCCGTCCACAACTGCCGTCACATCAAACAGATAACCTCCCTTATCGTCTTCTGCGGATATTGTGTAATTGAATGTCGCCGTATACTCCTCTCCCACATCCAGCGTATGCATTTTATCTGTTCCGGCATTTACAAACAGATGACCATGCTGCTTACCGGCCACATATGGGAAAATGGCAAGATGACCATGACCTTCTGCTTTTGCCGTACCGATATTCTTTACGGTAATATGTATCGGAACCGTCTCTCCGATATGCCACTCTGTTTTTCTGTCAATATCAATATTCGTTACAACCAGGTCCGGCTTATCCACTTCTTCGATAGTAACGATTGTCTCCTTCGTAGATGTAATCGCTCCATTGTAAATGGATTCTACTTTAACGGTATGTTCACCCGGAGCATATCCATAGTATGTCAGGTTATTCTTATAGGCACTCTCCCCTTCCGGAAGTGTTGCCAATACGCCATCAATGTATACATTATAGGAATACTGACTTGCCAGAAGATTTGGAACATCCGTCTGCCAGCTTACAAAAATACCACTGTTTTCCGGTTCCTCTGTATTTACAACCGGTGCTGGTGTAAGGGATGTAATACCATACACTTTTGTAATGGCTGTATCTGACAGTGTCAAATCAATCGGATTTCCATCATTGATGGTCTTCGGATCTAAGAGACCCAGACCGAACAATAAGTCATATGTATCATTTGTTGATTCAAAAGAATTGGAGTAATGAATCACTGCATACTGCTCACCGTTTTCATCTTCTTCCAATTCAAACATATAGTTCTTTTCTTCATACGGATTTCCCGCATATTCTCCATCCGGCTGTACTTCTTCTGCAATACATTTGATGGTAATTTCCTGTCCGGCCAAAACGGCGGGACCCTTAATATCAAATGCAAGGTTGATAAAATTCTCTGTTCCAACCTCACCATCATAGATTGCCGCCTTGATAGTCCATGCCTGATCTCCCTGTGCATGAACACCAACACTGTTGATGGTCAGATTGGCAGAACCGTCCGCCTCATAGGATACTGCAACGTTGGCCGGTGCGGAAATCTCATCTTCCACCCCCTGTTCACATACAGTAAAATTCCACGGGCTGTAAACTCCTGTGTTGTTCCACAAATCTGTCCCGTTTCCATAGATATAGTTTACATTTAAAGTAAAGGTATTTCTGTCAATAATTCTTTTCTCGTTCACATCAAGAAGATTGTCTGGTGCCGTATCTCCTTCCAAAATTGCCACAACCGCCGTGTTGTGCAAACCGACAGATGTAGGCTGATCATTCCTGTTTCTGTTTTCTGTCGCAAATGCCCATGCTGGCACTTTATCTTCCAGAACAGAACTTTCCACCGTCTTATACAGTATTCCATCTGTATATATGGCATATCCTACAGCGCTGTCTATTGCCGTCCATGAAATTTCCTGATGTCGGAATTTTTCCCACTCATGCACAACGGTCAGTGTACCGTCTACTGCTTCCGGATCTTTCTCATAATCTGCCGGATTTATTCCCCACTGACTGCAAATCCACTCATTTCTGTTTTGCAGCCAGGTTTCCAAATATTCGATATGCTGGTCATAAGTGTATGTATTATACGGTGCTACCGTACTGTAACTATACGGATAAATACTATATTCTGCACCGTCTGCCACTGACTCGCTCCATCCTGCGCCGCCCTCATTCTTTAACGTGTAGTTTCTGATTCGGGACGCTTCAATATCCGTACTAATCTGTGTTATCTGACTTGTTCCCAAGTAATTGTCTTTATAGATATTCTGGATGCGCGGCTGTAACTGTTTATATTTTTCAATGACTTTATTTTTAAATGTTTCATTCTGCATCAGGTATCTGAACCATATATTCACATTTTGTCCACGGAATGTGTTATAGGTGCGGTTCTCGGCAAATGAGGAGTTACCGGATGACAGGTCGAAATCCCAAAGAGGACCTGCATGAATGGTCGGTGCTCCTGACGCATCATATGTAACATAGAACTTGACGGATGAATAACCGAAATCCACTGTCTGGAACAATTCGTTTATGATATACATGCTGACAAAAGAATCCACATCCATGTAACTGAACACTTCATCCGATGATGTTTTAATCAATGCATTTTCAAACTTGCTCAGTGTATCTACCCATTTTGTGTATCTGGTTGAACCGGTATCCAGAGTATCTTCCGTAACAAATCTTACATTGGTAACCGGAGCTCTGTAATACAGGCATTCTTCTTCATTTTTATCGTTGTCTTCCCATTCGAAAAGCAACTCATCCGATGTATCGCCGTCATCATATTCACATCCGGAACGTCCGCATTCTGCCGGTTCGCTGATAATGAAATTTCCCTGATAAATTCCATCAATATATAAATCTGCATAGTACTGTGCCGGCGACGCTATGTCTCCTGCATACAGTCCCAGATCCATGGCAAGTTTACTTCTTAACAGTGTCTTTTCATAAGCATTCGCCAGCAGGCACCATTTCTTTCCTTTTTCTCTGCCTTCCATAACCTCCGCTTTCTTGTCAAAGGAAATATTATATGCCGGTTTATCTGCCAGAGATGTGGAATTACCTCTTCTCTTGATGGTTCCCAGATTGCTGGCGGTTTTGATTCCCGACTCGCCACTGATAATGGTCAGGGATGCCGCTGTTTTCGTAGCTTTCGTAATATCTGCGCCACCTTTTGTTCCTGAGTTTGTAACCACATAAATCCGGTTAATGTCAGCAGGGTCTGACGCACTGTTGGTCTGGGAGGTCACTCTCACCTGTGCCGCTGCTGATTTTGCGGAAACGCCGCCTTCGGCATCCACGGACTGCAAATAGAGAGAATGCAGTTCTCCATCTGCATAAGCGCTGAATACGGATGCGTCCACATACGCTCCCGACCCCGTAATATTGGCAAGTATGCCGGAATGATCCATGTATACATTATAGGATACCGCATCGGTTACTTCCGTAAAGTTAATCATGTATCCTTTTTCCTGTGCATAAAAATTGTAGGCTTCCACATCTGTCGGTGCTGCCACCGAAGATGAATCCACAGTGGTGGTCTCTTCCGGTTCCGTCGGAGTTTCTGTAGAAGAACCATTTTTATTATAAACATAAAAGGTCGCTTTCGTCGTGCCGTCCGATTTTTTTACCACTAATGTGTTGTACATCTGTGTGAAAGCAGACATATGGAAAATCACTTCTGCTCCCTGAGCGCTGTATGCGGCAGATGTCTGTCCGTTCACCGTAACTTCTCCAAAATCCGCATCAGAAAATGTCACATATACTCCCTTTTCCGATGCAAATCCCGGATTCTGTATATTGGTAATGCTGGCGCTTCCCTCTGCCACAGCCATTTTATATGTATCTGCATATTCCATACAGTCTCCCGATGCCTGCAGATAGTCCACTGCCGACCAGTCATAACCGGCTGCACCGCCGGACTGTGAAGGTGCGGTGGTGGTAACTTCTGTTCCTCCTGAAGGCTCAGTGGTAGTCACTTCTGTTCCTCCTGAACCTGCGGTATCTGTCACCGTCACATTGCTGAATGTTAATGTGGTGCCGGAATTAATACCTGCCAGATTGAACATAATCTGCATGGTATCAGATGTCGCCGTAAACGTACCTGTAAATGTATTATCTCCGGCAGCCAGCGCTTTATTAACCATCTCCGTGCCGCCGATTTCATCTTTCATCAAAATCGCGTCTGAAGCTGCCGTTGAATTGATATTTACGCTGACATTATATGTATGACCTGCGGTCACGGCAATATTTTGCGTAAATGCCTGTACGTTCCATGTTGCCTTATTATTATAGAGAACTTTTAAGACAAAATCTTCAGATAAAGAACTTCCGCCGGAATACTTTGCCGAGTTGCCTCCCAGCACATAATATCCCCATCCGCCCAGACTTGTCTTCTCGCCGGAACAGGTGGTCATACCGTCTCCCACCGTGGTCGGTTCCGCACTGGTCTCCTGTACCTGATTCTGTGCAATATAAAAATCTGAATCCGTTCCCTGATATACTCTTACATAATCCACATACATGGTAGCATCCGTAAAACTGTCACTGACTGTCTGATTCAATGTAAACGGTGTGCTTGTAGAACCTATGGCAAGATTTAAAAGGATAAAATAATTTTCCCTGAACTCTTCCATCTCTGCGCTGGAAATATCCAAGGTCTGATAACACACATCATCTAAAAAAAACTTAATTTGATTCTCATACCATTCAATACCATATTTATGCCAGCTCTCCATTGTATCAATATATCCGAACTGACCGGTAGTTTCACTGCCACTGTATACATGATTATATGGGGCTGATGTTCCCGTTCCGGTATTCCAATGAAGCGTACCGATAATCTGCTGTTCCGCATTTCGGTGTTCCATAATATCAATCTCACCGGACCACGGCCATGAAACGCCGCTGTTCATATTGTTTCCCAGCATCCAGAATGCCGGCCATACGCCGGACTGCATACTGTTCTCTACTCTGATTTTCGCTTCAATCTTTCCATATTTTAAATACTGTTTTCCGATGGTTTTAATTCTTCCCGAAGTGATTTCACTTCCCTTTCTCATCGCTTTAATTGCCAAAGCTCTTCCATCGGAGGAACCACTGTCTGAGGAGACATCTGCAATATAAACATTCTCCGTGCTGGATGTGTAATTCTGCACTTCAAAATTTCCCCATCCGTTATCTCCATGACCTGTGTCATAACTCCATACGGATGTATCCGGAGTTCCACCTACCGTCTGATTAAACTCGTCATTCCATACAAGTTTCCACGAACTGCTTCCTCCTGCAGAATTGACAGCCGCATCCACTGTGGCAGGCGTAAATTGAATTCCTGCAACGACCAGTGCAATTGCCATAATCATTGCCACAACTTTTTTAAACATAATCCTCTCCTTAAAAATGTATTTATGCGCACCCCCTCATACACGCACCCAAAATCATAAACTTATCATACCACATCCCACCTGTTATGAAAAGAAATAAAATCTCTTTTATAAAAAAGTGTACTATAATAAAAAAAGTGTACTTTCGGAACAAGTCCGAAAATACACTTTTTGAAATAAGATTATTTTTTGATTTTAACTCTCTTACGTCCACTCCATTTACCGTAGAATTTCTTTCCGTTTACAACTCTCACGGCTCTGGCTTTTACATAGTATCGTTTGGATTTTTTTAATCTTCTGATTCCTATCGTAAACTTCACTCTCTTAACCGTTTTCGTTACGGTCAGTTTCTTACCTTTCTTAAAGTTCTTCTTTACGGAAACTTTTACCTGATAGGAGGTTGCCTTTTGAATTTTCTTTAAAGTAATCTTGATTTTTTTGGCAGTTTTCTTTTCAGCAGTTTTAACTTTTGTCTTTTTCACCGTTATCTTCGTTGTTCTCTGTGGCCTGATGCCGGTTGTAACATTATGTTCGCCAAAAGCCGTCGTCGTTTCTTTCACAACATTCGATGTTTTCGGTGTTGTCTCCTGAGATTCTGCCTCATCTGTGGTTGTAACTTCCACTATTTCACCCGGCGTCGTAACCTGTGGTGTAGTTGGCTGCGGTAACTCACCCGGCGTTGTTTCCGGCTGAGATGTTGTTGTAGTTGGCTGCGGTGTTGTGGTCGGTGCTGCTTCCACCGTGACCTTTGCCGTTATTCCCTTCGACTCGATTCCACCACGCATTGCCGTTACTTTTACTGTATGCTCACCTGCATCAATACCACTGAATACATGGGATTTCTCTGCCGTATTCATCGCTTTGATGGCGCCGTCCACATACACATTGTACAGCTGATTTTCCGGTCCTGTAAAGGACACCTGTATCTTATTATATTCCGGTGATGTGACAGTCAGTCCTTCTGCCTCTGTCGGCATGAACGCTTCCGTTCCCATCACTGCTATTTCCGATATCTGATATCCCCAGTTTGCATTACCGTCCGTCAGATGAATCTGTACATATCGGACTGTATCTTTGGAATAAACAGCCGCATCAAATTTATCTTCCTGCGCTTTCTTATATTCCACACCGGTTTTATCGATGACTTTCTCATAATCCGTTCCGTCCTCAGAGAAATAAATCTGGTATGCGGTGGCATTTGTATTGTCTGCCTTAAATGCAATCAGCACTTCTTCAATCAGATTTTTATCTGTCTGTACCCCCAAATCAAGGGTAATAACAGCTGTCTTCACTCCCCATGTTGTTTCCACACAATCTGCCGTATCTGTTGAAACCACACCGTCTGTCAGTGTCTGCGGGTCTTTGCTTCCTTCCTCATGTTCCGTGTCAATGGCATCTACGGTAGCTTTGGCGCCCTTGGACAGATTTCTCTCACTGTTGACATATGGCAGTAAGGATCCGTCATCCACTTCTACTTCCTTCACAATTCCCTCGGATGTCAGTCCGTTATAAAAAGCAACGACTTTTACCTCATGGATTCCTGCTGTCACATTTTTTATGGTTCCGCTTCCTGCCGAAATCAGGTCAGTCACCGGATTTCCATCCAGATAAACAATGTATTTATAATCTTCCTGTCCTGCCCCTGCTGTGATTGTATAATCAATTTCGCAGATTCTGTCTGATGTTACCGTAAAGTTTTCCGGATCGTCGCAATGCTCCACTTCTATCTTTGCAGCATTCTGTTCGGTACTGAGAACTGCAATCTCACAAATCTGAATACCGTAGTCTGCGCTCTTCGGATAATAAACCTTAACGTATCTGACAGCTCCACTCTGTCCGGAAACATCAGTAACAATACAGTTGTCTGCATCCATGTCCGCTTCCGTTACAATGCCTGACTGATACACGGAAGTATAATCCAGTCCGTTTGTGGAATACAAAATCTCGTAAGTTCTTCCCATTACTGTATCATTTACTGCCTGATCCTTATACTGCACCAGAATCTGGTCGATGGTGGATGCATCATAGGTATCGCCCAAATCTATCACCGCATAGCATTCTTCACTGTAATTCCAGCCCGGTCTGCCCAACGCCGCATGATTTCCTCCGGCAGTCAATGCTCCGTCATTGATATAACTGATATTGCCTTCCGCAATTCCCGGATAAACATTTACCTGTTTCTTTAATGCTACATTATATTTCGGACTTGCTGCCATTTCAGCGTTGGTAGCAGCCGGTCCTACAGTAACATCACATGTTGCCGTGAACTTTCCTACCTTGACGGTAATCACTGCCGTTCCTTCACCTTTGGCTGTCAGTGTGCCGTTCTCATTGACAGATACTACATATTCATTGGATGTAGTCCATGTTGCCGTGGTGTCATCCGTAGTGTCTGCCGGATTGATAACCAGCTTCAATGTGGTGGTAGTTTTATTCTTCATTTCCAATGTCTGTGGAATCGTGATGGATGTAATGTGTATCGGCTCGGTAACCGTAACATTACATGTCGCCGTCTTTCCACCGGCGGTTGTCGCTGTAATCACTGTAGCTCCCACACTCTTTCCTGTAACCAGACCATTTTCATCTACCACAGCCACCGTTTCTTTACTGCTGCTCCATGTCACTTTTTCACTGGTCAATGCAGAGAGCTGGCATGTTCTGCCAATGGCAATTTTCGCTGATGTCTGATTTAAGGAGATGGTTCCCTGTATAATAATGCTTGATTCCGCTGGCACAGAGAGCATCATGCCCTTTCTGTAAGTCACCGCCCTGACAATGGTTGATTTATCAATGGTAAACGGTGCTGTATAAGTCGGTGAATCTTCCGTAGGTGTTGTTCCGTCCAGCGTATATTTGATTTCTGCACCTTTTACCGTTGTAGACATGGTAACTGTCTGCGTTCCGTCATATACGCCGCTGATTGGTGAAATCGTCGGTGCACTTGCCTGAACCGCTCCATATATTTCAAATTCATAGATGGAATAACCGTATGCCGAACCTCTCTTGATGCCCTGCATTCTCACATACCGTGCCGCCACTGCCGGGAAAGTGGATGTAATCTCTCCCACCCGTCCGCTTTCTGTTGCCACGGTTGTCCATTCTTTACCGTCTTCTGACACCTGAATTTCGTATTTTTCTGCGTAGGCAGCCTCCCATGTAAGCTTTACTGTATTAATGGTCTGCACGCTTCCCAAATCAATCTGGATATACTCATCATCCGCACTCTCTGCCTGCCATCTGGTCTCTCCACTTCCGTCAATAGCCTTGTCTGCCGAACTGTTGGCATCTGCTTCAGAAGACGCGGTCGCTGTAGCGCCAAGCGCCAGATTTTCACTGCTCTGTATCACATCTCCCTCGATCTGAATGGCAGCAGAACCATATGCAGAATCGATATAGTTTTCTTTTACTGCAATCGCTTTGATGGTGGTGTCACTGGAAACTAAAAATTTCTCCGTATATTCCTTTGATTCGGTGGTCGGAACCGTACCGTCTGTGGTGTAATAAATTTTTGCGCCACTCTCAGAGGTTGAAAGTTCTATCATCTGTGTATCATCAAATGTTTTGGTTCCGGTTACATTCTCTGTCACCTGCCCGTCTGCCAATGAGGTTGCTTTTATGACTGGTGTTGCCACCTGTGTTAAATCAAATTTTTTCGTCTGATCAATCTCAAAGGACACCGTTGCCATGGAACCTACTTTGGCTGTTCCGGCAACCGTTCCGTCTGCTTTTTTGACTGTTACGGTCTGTGTCTGGGATGTAGGATTCCATACCTGCGCAGTATAGGAGGTCTTGTCTCCTTCATCCTTTCTATATACGGAACCCTGAATATTTCCTACCACGCTGTAATCGTTTGTCCTGTAACCTAACTGATCCATGGCAGCAATAAACCACAGTGTATTTGCCCTGTCTTCTGTCTGTACCTTTGATACGTTTGCCTCAAATTTTTCGTAGGCTCTCTGCGGGTCTGTCTGTGACAGATATGGCCATGTAATATGCTGCCATCCGTTGTCCGGTGTAACATAACTGTCAGGGTCATATACTTCCCCTTTCTCCGCCGCCAGTCTCGTCTCAATATCAATGGCATACTGGGTATCATATTCCAGTCCGGCATAAATCTTTGCACATTTTTCCTGATTCATGCCATAATTGGTCAGATACTCAGAAATCGGAAGCCACTGGATGCCATATACATAAACCGGCTGTCCGCCGAAATATGTGCCATATCCCATGGATGCACCATAAATCTGACCTGTGGCCTGGAACGGATAATCATCCAGCCAGTTATCTTCGTCATAGTCGAACCAGTACTGCTCCACCGCTTCCATTTCCGTGGTAAATCCATAAGCTCCTGCGTCAATGTATTTCTGGTTTCCGGTTGCCTCACCCCAGAGATACATACCTACCCAGCTGAATAATGCTTCGGAAGCAGACTCCTGATTGTTTCCTGAATCGCTGTCTGCATATCCGCCCGCCCATGAATGTCCGGAATACTGGTCAAAGGCCCGGAATTTACAGAACATATTTCCGTCATCCTCCGGCTCCTGCGGATTGGCATAGTCTCTCACTAAAAGTTCTACCATGTCTTTGTAATCATTATAGAAATCTTTATCGTATGCAGCTAATACAGCGGCACCAAACATAAAGTATCCGTATGTGAAATGGTGGTCGCAGATGGCTGCATTGGCACCGTAGGCACTGTCCGGATAGTACAGCGTTCCCCAGTCTTTATTGTAGATTAAATAACATCTGTCGTCTCCGCCGTTATAGTTGAACCAGTCCACCATAATGCTCTTTAATTTTGAAAGAATCTGTTCTTTAATTTCCGTCTCGCCTAACTGGTCTGCCATAATCGCACTGATTGCCAGCGGATGTACATTCTTTCCTTCCCAGTAGGCATCCGATACCGGAGCTGTATTTATTTTGGATGCAACTACCTGATTTAAGTAGTCAATCATTTCACTGCTGTTAAACATGTGGCTGTCCGGCTTGGCAAAAGTAGGCAGAAGTCCGGAAAACTGCTGTGTGGTACGGAATGTATTTGCCCATATGGATTTCATATTTCCACGAACAGAAGTATACGTGGCTGCCGCAGTTTGGGCATCACTGCTGTATTTCCACTGATGCGGGAATAAACAGTGCATGGTCACATCAGAAAATCCATTCCGCATGACTTTCGTCGTTGCCTGATAGGTAGTAATAATTTTTGAATTATCCTGATTATATGTATAGTCCACCTGTGTATCGGTCACGAAGGCATAGCCATGTCTGTAATACTGCTCCATGTCTTCTTTCTTCGTCATGGCTGCCACAGACATATAATTATCCTTCGTTGATGGGAATGTCACTTTTAACTTATAATTCCCCTCACCGATCATCACCTTAAATGTGGTGCCTGCCGGCACGTTAATCTCAAAATAAGACCCGTCATTCTTTGCCTTGGTATTTTCGTCGTCAAAGGATTTGAAACCGATATGATCCGTAGTAACTGTATCTCCCTTATTGGCCAAAATCCTGTTTCCGTTTCCGTCAAAAAATTCTGTAATGGACGAACCACTGATAAATGCCACCGTGTTGTCCATAAATTCATTATAAATATACGGAGAACCTTTCACGATGGTGGATTTCATCTGGAGTGCATCCCCGTCCATAAGACCTAACTGCACATGGTAATCACCATAGTTTTCCACTCTGTCATAAGCCGTGGTTCCGTCCAGATTTTCAGGACTGATATAAAAATCTCTTCCCGTCTCACTGCTCTGATCCGTTCCTAAATCGTTCTCCGTTCTGATTCCCACCCAGCCGGATGTGGCGAGAAGCACGCCCAGTCCTTTTTTGCTGAAGCTTGCTTTCAGCGGTGTGGCGCAAAGTAAATTGCTGAACGTCTGCACCATGGCAGAAGACCACCAGCTGTTGGAGTCAATCGGCGTCTGAATCGTCTCCTGATTGATAAACGTAGGCAGTTTATTCTTCTCGTTATACATTTCTCCGGTCACATAAGAACCTTTTCCTGTGGGATTATTGATAATCTGTCTTGTCGGAAGGTCTTCTATGGTCTCATTCTCTTTGCTGTCGCCTGGAACATACTCATATACAGACAGTTCCGAGATGCCAAAACCACTTCCACTTTCCACTTTTGTATATCCTAATACTTTTACATATCGTACATTCGTCTGATACAGGGTAAAATTATCTTTCTTGTTTGCATACCCTTTCAACTCACGATGAACGGTTGTCCAGTTTTTATTGTCAGAAGAAACCAGGACATCATAAATCTTTCCCGCATCTCCATTCCACTGTAACACAATCCGGCCAACCGTATACGCCTGTCCCAGATCAACGGTCAGCCACTGGTCATCTCCCTGATAGGATGTAAAGGACGTGGAGGTATCTCCATCCACCGCATTTTCCGGTTTTACGTTATTATACGCGTCTTCTTTTAAATTTCCTTCCTCATCATACATCCACCATTCATCTCTCGCATTCACTTCCTTCGTAGTTCCGTCACTGTTCTGAATCGTGTTGGTACGGGATGTTACCGGTTTATTTAACGCAAGATTTTCACCGTAATCTGCCGGCGGTTTTGCCGAACCTCCTGTACCGTATACCTGAAATTCATACAGAGAGCATCCATATGCCATGGCTCTTTCCGTACACAATACTCTTACATATCTGGCCTTTGTCACACTTAGCGCTTCTTTGTCAATGGTCTGTTTCAGATTTGCGGTAGAATCCACCACAATACCGTTGTCTCCTTCGGCGCCTTCTTTGGATTCAAACGTACATTCACCGCTTCCCACCACGTCATTGGTTGACTTATTATAAGCCACCACTTTTAAAGTGTGTGTCCCCGGTGCGATACGGATTTCACCGGAAGTTCTGTCTCTTTTTTCAAATGTATAGTTATCTCCTGCAGCCAGTGCAATTTCACCATCTACCAAAACATCAAAAACTGCATCTTCCACAGCCGTCCACTGAATACTGTATTTCAAGTCTCCATCATCACGGACTCCGGTATACTTATATGATAAAGCCAGATCCGTATAACCTCCCACCTGCTTTCCTTTTGTATAAACGGTGGTCCAGTCTTCTTCGTCATTGGACACCTGAATATCATAATACTTTGCACAGGCGGCTTCCCAATGAAGATAAATATGGTCTATATCCGCCTCTTTTCCTAAGTCCACATATATCCACTCATTTGTATCGTTCTGTTTTGCCTGCCATCTGGTGCCGGTATCTCCGTCCACTGCATTTTCTGCGGTGTTACCACCATCCTGAGAGCTGGCATATACCGGTCTGCCATAGGACAGATTATACGGTTTCACTGTGTCCGCCGCACCTACGTCTGCCAATTTTCCTGGAGGGCAGACTGTTATAGTCATTGCTAAAATAAGCATCCATGCCGTAACCTTTTTCTTAATTTTGGACATAATATCTCCTCCATGTCATAATAATATACTTATATTATAAGTTGTTGCAAAAGGCGTCTCAACAATAAAAATGCTTTTCTGAAATTTTAGTGATAATCCATAAAACAGGCGACCGTTTCCGCAGTCACATGTTTTGTAGCAGTATGATTTTTCGGCAATTACACCATATGTCATCCCATTTAATAAAAATGTTTTTATGCTTTTATCTTCATTTTGCTTTTTCTTTTTAGGAAAATTTTACCTGATTCCTGTGTTTTTTATATTACAGAAATGAAGTTTCCACAATATAAAAGAAGTCCGGTAATACATCATACCGGACTTCTTTTCCTGCTTTATAACTGTGTATTTACTTCACCGGAGGTCTCGTCTTTAAAAAGATCTGACCACGGATTTTCATTGGTATCTCCTTCGCTATATCCATCCATGATTTTTCCGTCAATATTAAAATATATCGGTTCCATCTGCGGTGTCTCATATCTCTTCATAATTCTACTCCTTACAATAACGTTATATAACATTGCCTCTGTCTAAACTTATATCATATTTTCATGGCAAAGGCAACTGTTCCATTATTTTTTCTTTGTCACTTGTATCTGTCTGCGCTTCGTCCATTTACCGTATATTTTTCTGCCTGAATTATTTCTCGCATAGGCTCTGGCTTTCACATAATAACGTTTTTTCGGTTTTAACTTTTTCAAAGTAATTCTTACCTTTTTATACGTTTTTACTTTGGGTTTTTTCATTTTTTTATTGGAAGCATATTTTATCTGATATCTCACGCCTTTTACTTTTTTTATTTTTTTCAGGACAATTCTGGCTTTTCTGGCTTTCTTTTTTTGTTTTGTTGCTGACCGGATTGATGTTTTTAATGCTTTTTTCAGATTCTTATTTGCAGCTTTTTCTTTTGGTGCCGTATTTGTATTTTCTATCTTCTGCTCATCTTCATCATCAATAATCACCGGCTCACGTTTACTGTCATCCTGAAATAAATGGGCGAAAGGATTTTCAGACACATCACCGTCAAACTCATCCGCGTAAATGACATTGTCCAAAGCTCCGCCAACCGTACAGGTCATAAATGTTGCCGCCATAAAAATGGCAACTGTTTTTTTTAATAAGTTTCTCATTCCTTATTCCATCCTTTATTTTTTCTTAATCTTAATTTTTCTGACGGACCATTTCCCCTGATAAACCCGATTGTTCGCCTTTTTTACAGCCCTTACTCTCACATACAGTTTCTTTTGATTTTTTAATTTTCTGCTTGTAACTGTCACTTTAACTTTTTTAACCGTCTTCTTAACTAAAATCTTTTTAAATTTTTTTGTTTTTGCTATTTGAATCTGGTATTTCTTTACGCCCCTTACCTTTTTAAATTTCAGAGAAACTTTAGCAGATTTCTTCTTTTTTACAGCGCTTTGTATTCTGCTCTTTCCCGGTTTTGATACCTTTCTCTCCTGCTGTGTTATCTTAGTATCTGTGATAAGATTCGTTGTGGTTTCTGCTTGGGAAGTGGTCTCTACCGCCGTTACCGACTCCGATTCTGATGTAACCTCCGGCCCTGTTGTCGGCTCTGTTCCCGATGTAATCTCCGGTCCCGTTGTCGGCTCTGTTCCTGGTGTTGTCTCTGTCTCTGAGGATGATTCTGTCTCTGACGTAGTTTCTACCTTCGACGTAGTCTCTACCACAGTCGTTACTTCTGTTTCCGATGTTATCTCTGCGGATGATGTCGTCGGTGTTGTCGTAAACAGATCCTCCCATGGGTTTCTGTTGGTATCTCCATCAATGTCTCCCGGATTCTGACCTTGCACACCTGAGACAGAAATGGTCACTCCAAGCATTATCACTGTACAAACCATTGCCCAAATTTTTCTCATATCTGACTCCTTTTTCATCAAATTGTATTTATTCACATTTTAACATCTGCATATAAAAATAACAAGGCTAACATGTAAAATAACAGGGTGGCCCAAAGACCACCCTATATAACACATAATCTTATTTTTTAACTGTTACTTTCTTAACTTTTGACCACTTTTTCGCACCGACAGCCTTAACTCTCACATACAGTTTCTTCTTATTTCTAAGTTTCCTGTTTGTAATGGTTACTTTTACTTTCTTAACCGTCTTCTTTACAAGCACTTTCTTAAATTTCTTTGTTGTAGAAATCTGTACCTGATATTTCTTTGCGCCGGTTACTTTCTTA
>CAJFUA010000027.1 GCA_904420085.1 uncultured Eubacterium sp.
CCTTCTCGCTGTTCGGGCTGCGCCTTTCTAACCTTTCTATAGGCTCATGCCGCTCAGCTCGATTCCGCTTCGCTCCTTCTCGCTGTACGGGCTGCGCCCTATAAAATAAAAGAGAACGCCGGGAAAATGTGCGAGCGCATTTTCCCGGCGTTCTCTTTTATTTTGCACGGCTTGAGCCTATGACACGTTTGAATAGCCCATGAGGGACTGGTCTACTTCTTTTGCACAGTCGCGGCCTTCTCTGATAGCCCATACTACCAGTGACTGGCCTCTGTGCATGTCTCCTGCCACAAATACATTTTCGGTGCTTGTGGCGTATTTTCCCGGCATGGTGGCTACGTTTGTTCTGGCATCTGTATCTACATGGAACGCCTTTGTCACATAGTCTTCCGAACCTAAGAATCCTGCCGCTATAAGAACTAACTGGCAGTCCACTTCGTACTCAGAACCTTGGATTTCTACCATATTCATCCGTCCGGTTTTTGTATCTTTTTTTGCTTCCAGTTTTACAAGAATCAGTTTACATAAGTTCCCGTCTTTATCTTTTACAAACTCTTTTACTGTTGTCTGATATACACGTGGGTCTTTTCCGAAAACTGCAATGGCTTCTTCCTGTCCGTAGTCTGTCTTGTTGACTTTCGGCCATTCCGGCCAAGGATTATTTTCTGCCCTCTCGTCCGGTGCTTTTGGCATCATTTCTAACTGAAGCACACTTTTTGCACCATGACGTATGGCTGTTCCCACACAGTCATTGCCCGTGTCACCGCCACCGATAACCACTACATCTTTATCTTTGGCAGACACAAAAGTTCCATCTGCCGGTTTTCCGTCATGATCAAGCAGCGATTTGGTCGTTGATGTAAGGAAATCCACTGCAAAATAAATTCCCTTGGCATCCCGGCCTTTCGCTTTAATGTCTCTCGGATTTCTGGAACCGCATGCCAGAACAACCTTATCATACTTCTTTAGAAGCTCCTTTGCCTGAATATCTTTACCCACATTGACGCCGGTAATAAATTCCACACCTTCTTCTTTCATAATATCAATTTTTCTGTCAATAATATGCTTTTCCAGTTTCATGTTTGGAATACCGTACATTAACAGTCCGCCCACTCTGTCGTCACGCTCATAAACCGTAACGCTGTGACCTCTTTTATTCAATTGATCTGCCACTGCAAGACCGGACGGTCCGGAACCAATCACGGCTACTTTCTTTCCGGATCTGACTTTCGGCGGTTTTGCAGCCCCATAGCCCTGCTCATAAGCATGTTCAATAATTAAATGCTCATTGGCTCTGACGGACACCGACTCACCATGCAATCCACATGTACATGCCTTTTCACAGAGCGCCGGACAGACACGGGATGTAAATTCCGGAAAGTTATTGGTCTTATGAAGTCTGTGATATGCCTGCTCCATATTTCCCATATATAATAAATCATTCCATTCCGGAATCAGATTGTTCAGCGGACAGCCGGATACCATACCGGATATTTCCTGACCGTTCTGGCAGAAAGGCACTCCGCATTCCATACATCTGGCAGCCTGACATCTCTGCTTTTCTACAGACAGAGGCTGATGAAACTCATGAAAGTTTTTAATTCTTGTTTTTGGAGATGATGCCTTTGCATCTTCTCTGTCATATTCTAAAAATCCTGTTGGTTTTCCCATTTCTCATACCTCCTATTTTGTTGCCTCATAGAATGCTTCTATCTGCGCCTGCTCCGGGTTCAGACCTTTCTCTTCCATCTGTGCGATGGTTTCCAGCATCTTTTTATAATCATAAGGAATAATCTTTTTAAACTGCGGTAAATAGGTTTCGAAATTATCTAAAATTTCCTTACCCTTTACGGAGTTGGTATATTTTACATGTTCCTCTATCATTCCCTTTAACTGCAGAACATCATATTTATTGGATAATTCCTCTGTCAACACAAGGGATTTGTTGGTCTTTTTGTAAAGGTCGTTGTTGCTGTCCAATACATAGGCGACACCACCGCTCATTCCTGCGGCAAAGTTCTTACCTACTTTTCCAATAACCACAACACAGCCACCTGTCATATACTCACAGCCATGATCTCCTACACCTTCTACCACGGCAGAAATACCTGAGTTTCTTACACAGAATCTTTCTCCTGCCACACCGTTGATATATGCCTGACCGCTGGTAGCTCCATAGAAAGCCACGTTACCGATGATAATATTTTCATCCTGCTTAAATGTAGATTCCTTTGGCGGTCTTACAATAATTTTACCTCCGGACAGTCCCTTGCCCAGATAGTCGTTGCTGTCTCCGGTTAATTCCATGGTCATTCCCTTTGGAATAAAAGCGCCAAAGCTTTGTCCGCCGGAACCGTAGCACTTCACGGTGTACATATCATCCTCTAATGTGTCATCATATTTCTTTGTGATTTCCGAGCCGAAGATTGTTCCCAGTGAACGGTCAATATTTGTCACATTCACTTCCACCGTAGCTGCTTTTTTGCTATTCAGTGCTTTTTGCATTTTCGGTAAAAGTACGGTCATATCCTTTGTCTTTTCCAATTCGAAGTCGTATTCATTCTTTCCGATATACTGCACTCTCTCCTTGGCAAAATCCGTATTCAGAATTTTTGACAAATCAACTTCTGCCGCTCTCTTAAAATCAATATTTTCTTTTACTTTCAGTAAATCTGCACGACCGACCAGTTCATCCAACGTTCTGATACCCAGTTTTGCCATATACTCACGAAGTTCTTCGGCAATAAACTTCATAAAGTTTACAACATATTCCGGTTTTCCTTTGAAACGCTTCCGAAGTTCCGGATTCTGTGTTGCCACACCTACAGGACATGTGTCCAGATTACAAACTCTCATCATAACACAACCCATAGTTACTAACGGTGCCGTGGCAAATCCGTACTCCTCTGCTCCAAGCATGGCTGCAATGGCTACATCCCTGCCGCTCATCAACTTACCATCTGTCTCTACTACAACTTTATGTCTCAGTCCGTTGGCAATCAGTGTCTGATGGGCTTCCGCCAGACCTAATTCCCAAGGAAGACCTGCATTATAAATGGAGTTTTCCGGCGCCGCTCCGGTACCACCGTCAAATCCGGATACAAGAATAACCTGTGCTCCTGCTTTGGCTACACCTGCCGCTACCGTACCTACACCTGCCTCTGATACTAATTTTACGGAAATTCTGGCATCCCTGTTTGAATTTTTCAAATCGTAAATTAACTGTGCCAAATCTTCGATAGAATAAATATCATGGTGCGGTGGTGGAGAAATCAGGCTGACGCCCGGTGTGGAATGTCTTGTTTTTGCAATCCACGGATAAACTTTCTTTCCCGGTAAATGTCCGCCTTCTCCCGGCTTAGCTCCCTGCGCCATCTTAATCTGAAGTTCTTCGGCGCTGACAAGATATCTGGATGTTACACCAAAACGTCCTGATGCCACCTGCTTAATCTTTGAACATTTATTTAAGCCATCTTCGCCAATGGTCAGTCTTTCAATGGACTCTCCACCTTCACCGGAATTGGAACGTCCGCCAATCATATTCATGGCAATTGCCATGGTCTCGTGGGCTTCCTGTGAGATAGAACCATAAGACATGGCTCCCGTCTTAAATCGCTTCATAATGGTCTCGGCACTTTCCACTTCGTCTATGGAAATACCGCCATTTTCAGGATAATTGAAATCCATCAGTCCACGCAGATGGAACGGTGCCATTTCCTCATCAATCATATGGGTATACCGCTTAAATAAATCATAATTATCTGTCCATGTAGCCTGTTGCAGCATATGAATGGTTGCCGGATTATATTTATGCTCTTCCTTACCACTTCTTAACTTATGCTCACCATTGCTCTCTAAGGTTAAATCTACCTCCAGTCCTAACGGGTCAAAAGCTTTGGAATGCAGCGCCTCTACACTGTCCTCAATGTCTTTCATCGTAATACCTTCTACACGGCTTACCGTGCCGGTAAAGTATTTATCAATCACTTCTTTGGAGATACCGATTGCCTCAAAAATCTGTGAACCCTGATAAGACTGAATGGTGGAAATACCCATCTTGGAAGCAATCTTTACAATACCTCCCAGTACCGCCTCGTTATAATCATCAATGGCTGCATACGGATCTTTGTTAATCATCCCTTCTTCCACCATCTGCTTAATGGTCTCATGCGCCAGATACGGATTAATGGCACTGGCACCATATCCCAGCAATGTGGCAAAATGATGTACTTCTCTTGGCTCACCACTCTCTAAAATCAAAGATAAGGTAGTTCTCTTCTTTGTCTTAACCAGATGCTGATGAACTGCGGACACGGCAAGCAGAGATGGAATCTGTACATGATACTCATCTACGCCTCTGTCTGATAAAATAATAATATTTGCTCCGTCCTTGTGTGCCTTATCCACATCCACAAAAACCTGCTCAATAGCTTTTTCAATATCCAGTCCTTTATAATAAATAATTGGTACTACCGCAGATTTAAATCCCGGTTTATCAATATTTTTCAGTTTCAGGATATCCGTATTGGTAAGAATCGGATGTCTGATTTTTAATACATTACAGTTTTCCGGCTGTTCCTCTAAAATATTGCCGTCCTTTCCGATATATACGGCTGTAGAGGTTACAATTTCCTCACGTATTGCGTCAATTGGCGGATTTGTAACCTGTGCAAATAACTGTTTGAAATAGTTAAACAGCGAATGATTGACTTCACTTAACACCGCAAGAGGTGTATCTTTACCCATGGCCTTCGTAGCTTCATTTCCATTGTTTGCCATCGGAATAATCCGCTTCAAATCTTCAAAGGTATAGCCGAAGTTTTTCTGAAGTCTCTGGCGCTCCTCTTTTTCAAACGTTTCTACTCTTACATTCGGGATATTAATATCCTTTAAATAAACTAAGTTATGATTTAACCACTCGCCGTAAGGTTTTCTTGTGGCATAACTTTCTTTTAATTCATCATCATCAATTAATTTTCCGTTTACTGTATCAACCAGAAGCATACGTCCCGGACGGAGACGTTCTTTTACAACAATCTTTTCCGGAGCAATTTCCAACACACCTACTTCGGAAGATAAAATCAACTGATCATCATCTGTAATATAATATCTGGACGGACGTAAACCGTTTCTGTCAAGAATAGCTCCCATATAATCGCCGTCTGAGAAGAGAATGGAAGCAGGTCCGTCCCAAGGTTCCATCATGGTTGCATAATACTGATAAAAGTCTCTCTTGGTCTGACTGATGGCATCATTTTTCTCCCACGGTTCAGGAATACACATCATTACTGCCAGCGGCAGTTCCACACCGTTCATTACCAAAAACTCCAATGTATTATCAAGCATAGCCGAATCAGAACCGTTTACATCCACCACCGGCATAACTTTCTGCAGGGAATTCTGCATATATTCACTGTTCATGGACTCTTCACGCGCCAACATATTATCAGCATTTCCACGAATGGTATTAATCTCACCATTATGCACGATAAATCTGTTTGGATGGGCTCTTCTCCAACTTGGCTGTGTATTCGTAGAAAATCTGGAATGTACCAGAGCAATGGCCGACTCATAATTTTTATCCATTAAATCGGCAAAAAACGGTCCCAATTGGTCTACCAGAAACATTCCCTTATATACAATGGTTCTGCTGGACATGGAAACAGTATATGTGCCTGCATTGCTATGGGAAAATACTCTTCTTACAATATATAATTTTCTGTCAAAAGGCAGACCTT
Organism: uncultured Eubacterium sp.; assembly: GCA_904420085.1. Taxonomy (GTDB): domain Bacteria; phylum Bacillota; class Clostridia; order Lachnospirales; family Lachnospiraceae; genus Eubacterium_G. The sequence continues at coordinate 5,739 of CAJFUA010000027.1, forward strand.
TTTCCACATCATCCGGTTTTTTAATGAAGCACTGCATAATCCTCGGCATACATTCACGCGCCTTACTGCCCAACACTTCCGGGTACACCGGTACTTCTCTCCATCCCAGAAATTCCAATCCTTCTTTTTCCGTGATGATTTCTAACATTTTCATTTCGCGGTTACGTTTCAAATCATCCTGAGGCATGAAAAACATACCTACACCATACTCTCTTTCTTCTCCTATATCTATGCCCAAATTCTTTGCGACTTTCTTGAAAAATTTATGGGAAATCTGCAGCATAATACCAACACCGTCACCTGTCTCCCCTTCTGCATCCTTGCCGGCACGATGCTCAAGATTTTTTACGATTTTTAAAGCATTCTCCACCGTCTCATGGCTCTTTTTCCCTTTGATATTGACTACTGCTCCGATACCACAGTTGTCATGTTCAAACCTGGAATCATATAGTCCGTTTTCTTCCGCTTTTTTGAATAATATATTCTGCTCCATCATCTGTGCAAAACCTCCTTCATTCTATTCAGCCTTATCTGCCCTGTTTTTCCTGCAATCTTTGCGGAACTTTTCATATTTTAGAAATTTCAAAAATTTTCTATGATACGAAAAAAGGTACAAAACGACATATGGTATTTCCATTGTACGTCTTTGTACCTCTCCTGCTTAATTTTATAAACTATTTTGCGTGTTTTGTCAAATAAAATTAAGTTAAATGCAATTATTTTTTCATTTTTTAATCAACGCAGAATTTTACGCCTGAATTTTTCATTCTTTCCTTAAACTAATTAAGCCATAAATGATGTATGAAAATTTTGCCTGTTATTTTTTGTCTTTTATAATCAATTCTGCCTCCCCACTGTCTTCATCAATATTTCCTTCTATCTGCATATCGTTTTCTTTCAAAGCTTTTTCCTCCGGAACTACTTTGTACTCTGTGTCTCCTTTTTTGTACTCATAAGTTCCATCTGAGGACGTAGTTACTTCTTTCTTTTTTCCCTCTGACTGCAAATATATTTTCACATTTTCGGCGATACCTGCTCCCGTGGCCGCATAAGAAATGATATTGCTCCCTGCCAGAATGCTCAATACGACAGCTACCACAGCCGCATACCGGATTCCATATTTTTTTGTTCTCTTACTTGTTTCTCTCATATTTCTCACCTTTCCAAGACATTCTTCTGACAATTGACATTGTTCGAAAGTCTCCTTATACAAATTATTACGCATCTAACCAATCCTCCTTTAATACTTCTTTCAATTTTGCTCTGGCCCGCATCAGCCTTGTCGAAACCGTCGTCTCCTTTATATGAAGAATCTGCGCTATCTCTTTGATGGAATATTCTTCATAATAATACAGATGGATGACAACTCGGTATTTCTCTTTCAACTGCATGACCGCATCATACAGTCCTGATTGCTCTTCTGTTGCAAAACCGGTATCGGAAATTGATTCAGATTCTTCAAGTGGTACGATTCTTTTTCGCCAAAAAGATGTACACATGTTTTTGGATTCATTAATTGCCACTCTTATCAGCCATTTTTTGACATGTTCTTCATCCGCAAAGGGCTCTTTGCGCTGCAATAATTTTAAAAACGTGTTTTGTACCACATCTTCTGCATCGCTTTGATTCCCGCAATAACTCAATGCCGCCTTATAAACATGACCGGAAAATTCATCAACAAGAGCCAAATATATTTCCGTCTCCACTTGCTTTCCTCCTTGTTACATTTGAAAGATCTTTCTATTTATATAACAATTCAAACTGCAAAAATATCACAAAATTCCAAAAAATAAAGGTTCTGCGCTAGCAGAACCTTTATTCTTTTAGAATTATTTATCTCCATAGTGGAATCTACACGATAGTATATAAACATTTTCATCGTCTATCTTGTAAATTAGTCTGTCTTTTTCATTGATACGTCTGCTCCAAAAACCGGATAAGTTGCCGGATAAAGGTTCAGGCTTACCTATACCATCGTTTCCATTTCTAGAAATATCTTCGAGTAACTTATTAATCTTTTTTAATGTTTTTTTATCTTCCGTTTGCCAGTACGTATAATCCTTCCATCCATTATCCGTAAAAACTTTATTCATGGTCGCTTACCTCTTCAAGAACGTGAGTTGAAAATTTTCCTTTTTCTAACTGAGCTTTAGATTCCATTAGCCATTCATAGTTAGCTTGATTTCCCATGACATGCATATTTTCCATGAGGTTGTTATATGCCTCTTCGGACATCATAACCACATTTTTGTTTTCTTTCCTTGTTACAATTAATGTTTCATAATCATCTGTGATTTTATCCATATATGCTTTCATGTTTTCTCTTAGGTTTGAATAATTAACTGCAAACATAGAATTACCTCCCGTATATGTTTTTATATGTTTATTATAGCGTACAATATATTGTACGTCAAGGTTTGGATACGGCAATATCCAATTTTCTTAATTTAACTAAAAAATACTCTCTATTAACCTTTAAATGATATTATCATTTTATCTTTCCTTTCGAAAGCACTCAATACTAATCAAGGCCTTTATATCCTCCATAAAATATGGCTGAAAGTCAACATCATACATGACATTCACTTTCAGCCACTTTTTATGTCCGCATCTCGCAGAAAAGTTTATAAACTTTTTTATATTCTTCTTATTCTCCAAGAAAATCTTTTATTTTCTTGCTTCTTACCGGATTTCTAAGTTTTCTCAACGCTTTTGCCTCAATCTGTCTGATACGCTCTCTTGTCACGCTGAAAATCTTTCCTACCTCTTCCAATGTACGGGGATGTCCATCTCTCAGACCAAAACGGAGAATAATCACTTCCCGCTCTCTGTCCTTTAAATCCTTCAATAATACATCAATATGTTCCCGAAGCATTACCGATTCGATGTTGGCTTCCGGAGTAACCGTATTGTTATCTGCCACAAAATCTCCCAGATTGGAGTCGTCTTCCTCACCGATAGGAGTTTCAAGAGAAGCCGGCTCTCTTGCAATCTGCATAATTTCGAGAACTTTATCCTCTGTCATATCCAGAGCATCCGCCAACTCTTTTGTAGATGGCTCATAGCCTAATTCCAAGGTAAGTTTTCTCTGCATCTTGGACATTCTGTTAATCGTCTCAACCATATGAACAGGTACCCGGATTGTTCTGGCATGATCTGCCAGCGCTCTGGTAACCGACTGTCGAATCCACCATGTTGCATATGTACTTAACTTATAACCTTTTGTATAATCAAATTTTTCTACGCCTTTTATCAGACCCAGATTTCCTTCCTGAACCAAATCCAGAAAACTCATGCCGCGTCCTGTGTATCTCTTTGCAATACTGACAACAAGACGCAAATTGGCCTCTATTAACTTTTCTTTTGCAATCGGATCTCCCTCTGTCTTGCGTTTTGCAAGTTCCAGTTCTTCCTCTGCCGTCAACAAAGCTACTGTACCGATTTCTTTCAAGTACATGCGCACCGGATCTTCTGTTCCCACACCCTCGAGCAAATCTACGGCATCTAACTCTACCGCTTCCTCATCACCGTTATCAAAATTCTCGTCTGCGGGATCCAATAAGTCCTCCTCGTCTGCTGCCACGGAAGCTATATCTTCATCAGTAGGCTCTGCCACATCCGTGATTAAATCTACTTGAATCTCGACCATCTCTTCGCCATCTTCATCAAATACCGCTTCGGCAGCAGAATCTGCACTATCAGAATCTGCATCTTCGTCAGAAAATACTACAGCGATGTTCTGTTCCTGAATTTTTTGAAATAATGAAGTCTCCTGCTTCGCAGTCAAAGTGTCCTCTGCAAAAAATTCCTTAATTTCATCTGTAGTCAACTGACCGTCTTTGTTCTGACCCATTCCAACTAATTCTTCAATTTTTTGATTAAAATCTTGTTGTTTCAATACAGTATCCTTTCTAAAATCGAAACATAAGTTTCATTTTAAGTATCTGTCGGTCCAACATATATTATACACAAAAAATAGCCGGTGTAAACCGACTATTTTAAAAAAAAGTGCTTTTTTGTTGAAAATCACCATATAATATCACATTATACATTTTTTTTAAACGATTGCTTATGCTAATATCCCTTTGGATTTACATGTACCGTACAATGTTTGACGTCCGGAAATTGCTTTTCAATGCTGTCATGAACTGTCTCTGCAATCTCGTGGGACTCCCTCAAAAGCAATTCTCCATCGGCGCTGATTTCAATATCCACATATATTTTCGGACCAAACATCCGTGTTTTAATCAGATCCAGTCCCTCTACGCCATCGATTGATAAAACCAATGCTTTCATTTCATTTACGATTGTATCGTCGCAGGCTTTATCCACCATCTTATTCACGGCCTCTTTTACCACATCACAGGCCACCTTAATAATAATCAGACCTATTACTCCTGCCATAATCGGATCCAGAATCTTCACTCCCAACATGGCGCCCGCTACACCAATCAGACTGCCTACCGATGACAATGCGTCCGATCTGTGATGCCATGCATCTGCCCGTAGCGCATCCGAATTAATTTTATCTGCCGACAGTTTGGTGTACCAATACATCCACTCTTTTGTCACTATGGAAATAACTGCCGCAATTAAGGCAATCATTCCTGGTGTACTGATATTTTCACCGGTGTAAATTTTTCTAATCCCTTCATATATAAGAAGGACTCCTGTCACAAACAAAATAGCACCAAGGGCAAGAGAGGCTAAACACTCCATCCGGTCATGACCATACTGATGTTCCTGATCTTCCTCTCTCTTGGACACCCGCACTCCGACAATCACAATTACGGAACTGAAAACATCGGACAGTGAGTGTATGGAGTCCGAAATCATAACCATTGACTTTCCTATAATTCCCGCCAATAATTTCAACAGACTTAATATAACATTTACTATAATCGTCACCATGGACACCTTTACCGCTGTTTTTACGACTGTCTTATCATCCATAATAATCTCCTCCGGCTTCTCCTAAAGAACAGAGCGTTTTCCAACAAACTCTTTCAATGCGCAGACTCACAAGAATAAGCGTCTCTGCTTCTTACGGAGCTGACTTTCCCTTATTATTATACATATGTATCTTCCAAATTACTGTTCCAAATCATCCGGTGACACAATCGGTGACCAGCCGTCATCTTCCCCCGGATATGCTTCTGTCTCCTGATTCCCTGTACCTTCTTCATTCTTCTTTTTCTTTTTTTTCTTTTTTGTGGTCTCTTCTATAATGTCAATGTTATCAAAATAATTTGTCTCGGAAGCTTTCGCCTCCTCTGTCTGAGGAGGAACTGTAGGGTATTCTTTATCACCTGCGTCGTTATTTGTCTCTTTCTCTTTTGAAACACTTTCCGTCATTGTCTCTACTGTCGTTGTACTTGTTTCTGATTCTTTTGGCATATTATTTTCATTTCCATTATGAACTTTAATCTGCGCAATCACTACCACTGCCATCACTATAATAAGTATTACTGCCACACTTATGATTACTCTTTTCTTATCCATTTTGTATCCCTCTTTCTATTTCCTCTATCACTGCCGCCAACGCATGTTCCCGATTGGAAACTGTCTGCCTGTCCGCAATTTTTTTTACACTGTCTATGGCATTAGACACGGCATAACCTATATCTGCGTATTCCAATAAGGTTATATCATTCTCGAAGTCTCCGATGCCTATGGTAGTATGAATCTCCTGATCCAGATGATTCTTCAAATATCTTACCGCTATGCCCTTACCACTGTCTGCACGCTGCATCTCCAGCCCTTCCGGCCAGCTGGTATCAAACCGGAATCGGGTGCCGAATTTATGTTTTAAATCAGGCTGTAATTTTGAAATCACATCCGCCGGAGCCGCAATGACCATTTTAAGCATCTCTCGTGGAAATACCTCCAATGTTTCCTTTAAACTTTTTGCTTTGTTTTGATGCTCGGAAGGGTTATAGCCTACACTTCCGAAAGTTCCATTATCATATTCTCCATTCAGCCAAAAGTCCCAAATATCCGGATAATTTTCCTGAACATAAGACAGGACTTCATAAAAAGAAGCAGTGGGAGTTCCCCATTTTTCAATCAGCTGTTTTTTTCCTGTATCATACAGCAGTGTACCGTTTAAGGAAACCATCGGCGCGTTCATCTGTATTTTGTCCTGAAACAGCTCTGCATGATCCGGAAACCGTCCTGTGGCAAGTGTAAACACCCCGCCTTCCTGTTGGAAATATCTGATTGCCTGAGCATTTTCCTCAGATACTTTTCCCGGCTCATAGGTCAATGTACCGTCGCAATCCGTACATATAAGATAACCTGTGAATTTTCCCATTTTTTCTCCTAATCATGTTTATTAGTTTCTCGTGGCTTCCATCCTCGATAATCTTTCCTCCGTCAAATACAATAATTCTATCACAAAACTGACAGGAAGACAATCTATGGGAATATCAAATATCCCTTCACCGCATATAATATACAAAAACCATGGACTAAATCATTATGCAATGTAAACCGAATTTTTTAGATATGCTGCAGTGCTGTCCGCCGGATGCCTGTACGGATATTCATGGAAATGAAACCTATCCATGCCTCAATGGAAAGGCGCATTTTCACCGGACCTGTTATGGCGGAACCCTTGTGGAAGTGGAAGTTTTTCATCTGCCGGAAATGTCACAGCCACCTGAAAGTGCCTTTTATGGCATGCATATACACGAGATGGGAGACTGCGTACCGCCTTTTGACCAAACAGGAAATCACTATAACCCGACTGATATGCCACATCCTATGCATGCAGGAGATATGCCTGCGCTCCTTGGAAATCACGGTTATGCCTACTCTATATTTTATACGGAAAGATTCCGTGTGGAAGATATTATCGGACATTCCATCGTAATACATGCCCACCCGGATGATTACATAACTCAGCCTTCCGGAAATTCCGGAGATAAAATCGGCTGCGGCGTAATTCAGAGATATCATATGTGTTAAGCAAAAGTTTGCGAAGTTCTCCGCCTGTGACGGAACAATTTATCGACATGTTTCATTTCCTTACCTAAAAAAGTCAAGCCAATGCCCTCCCTTTGGATTGCATTGGCTTTTTTCTTATTACTGTTTATGATATTTTCTGTCATCCTGTTCATATCTGGGTTCACAGGTAAGCTGAATCCCCAGTTTTTGAAAGGTGTTTTCATCCACGGATGACAATAACACTGTGGAGTGGGCGTCACACCCTTTTAAATAAGGTATCTGATTCATGGCATGTCTTGCATTTTCGCTGTGTGCCGCCGTAGACGACAGGGCAATCAGAATCTCGTCTGTGTGAAGTCTCGGATTTCTGCTTCCCAGATAATTGGTTTTTAATGTCTGTATCGGCTCAATGGCCTCCGGTGCAATTAATTTCACATCATCATCAATATTTCCAAGGGCTTTCAACGCATTTAACAAAGCTGCTGCCGAGGCACCCAGTAAATCTGTAGTACGCCCTGTCACAATTTTTCCATCCGGAAGTTCTATTGCAACTGCCGGTTTGTTGTCCGTAGACTTCTCCTTTTCAAGGGCAGTTACCGCCACCTGTCTGTCCTCCGGTGTGATTCCTGCCTGCTTCATCAAAATTTCCAACTTGGATATATCATTTTTTGTCGTTCCGTGACGTCTCTTTTCACAGAGTGCCTTATAATATCTTCGAATGATTTCCTGCTCTGATGCCTTACAGCACACCTCATCATCAAAGATACAGTTACCTGCCATATTGACACCCATATCCGTAGGGGATTTATACGGGCTTTCTCCTGAAATCAACTCAAACATGGCATTGACCACCGGAAAGATTTCGATATCTCTGTTATAGTTAACCGTGGCCTCCCCATATGCTTCCAAATGGAAAGAGTCAATCATATTCACATCATTTAAATCTGCCGTAGCTGCTTCATATGCCAGATTTACCGGATGCTTTAGCGGAATGTTCCAGATTGGAAATGTCTCAAACTTGGCATAACCTGCATTGACTCCTCTTTTATGCTCATGATATAGCTGGGAAAGGCAGGTAGCCATCTTTCCGCTGCCCGGTCCTGGAGCCGTAATTACCACCAACGGTCTCTCTGTCTCAATATAATCATTCTTTCCATAACCTTCATCACTTACAATAAAATTCACGTCACTGGGATAACCCGGAATTTTATAATGTCTGTATGATTTGATTCCCAAAGTCTCCAGACGTTTTTGAAACAACTCTGCCGCCGGCTGTCCCGAAAACTTGGTAAGACATACGCTTCCTACAAACAGACCGATGGACTGAAACTCGTCAATCAGCCTTAACACATCCATATCATAAGTGATTCCGTAATCGCCACGCACCTTGTTTTCTTCAATATCTTCTGCACTGATGACAATGACAATCTCCGCCTGTTCCTTTAGCTGAAGCAGCATCTGCAGTTTGGAATCCGGCTCAAATCCCGGCAGAACCCTTGATGCATGATAATCATCAAACAGTTTGCCTCCAAATTCCAAATAAAGTTTATTTCCAAACTGTGCAATCCTCTCTTTAATCTTCTCAGACTGCATCTTTAAATATTTCTCATTATCAAATCCCTTTTTCACTTTTCTTAACCTCATTCGTATTTTTCGCCACAGACTATTCTACACGAAATTACATATTTTTCAAATAGTTTTGTTGCAACGGTCATAAAAATTACCGTATATGCCGTGAAATTTTAAACATCTCCCTGAAGGACATTCATCATTGCCGGAATCAACTGTTTTTTTCTGGATACAATTCCCTCCAACACACAGGCTCCATCCTCGATATTCAGACCAAATGCCTTTCTTACCACATCAGAAGCGCCCGGACCGTAACAGATTAGCTCTGTAGATTCCTCTAAAATATTTGTAAGCATGAAAAATACCATCTGTACGCCATGCTTTCCACATTCATACTGGAGATGAGGCTCCAGACGCTCTTTCAGCATCTGCAATTCATCCACTGCCATGGAACTGATTTGTCCCACACCAAATACAACATCTCCGGCGATGAATTTCTTGAAGTCCTGATAAAATATCTCCTCCGTTGTCTTTTCCGACAGATTGCTGCCTGCCTTAAACATATCCGTTGCAAACTGTTCCACATCCACTTCTGCAATCTTTGCCATCTCCCTGGCAGTCATTTCATCCAAAGGCGTACAGGTGGGCGAGCGGAACAATAAGGTGTCCGAGGCAATGGCCGCAAATAGCAGTCCCGCAATCTCTTTCGGCACTTCTACACCTTTTTCCTGATACATCTGCCGCACAATAGTGGCCGTACATCCTACCGGCTGATTTCTGAAAACAATGGGACGTTTGGTCTCCAAAGTTCCGATTCTGTGGTGATCCACAATTTCCACAACGTCTGCCTGCTCGATATTGTCGACAGTTTGGGACAATTCGTTGTGGTCTACTAAAATGATTCTTTTCTTTTTCATGTTCAGGAAATTTCTACGGGAAACGGTTCCCACATATTTTCCCTTTTTATCTAAAATCGGAAAGTTTCTGATTCTTGTTTTTCCCATAACGGATTTGATTGTATCTGTAAAATCTTCCATATGAAACGTAATCAGGTTTTTGGAAACCATCAGCGCCCGTACCGGAATACTCTGCTCAATCAGCCTTGCAATGGCAAAAGAATCATGAGGGGTCGTGATAACAACCGTTCCTTTCTGCTGGGCATAACTTCGGATGGCGTCAGATACAGGTACATCCATTCCGATAACAATACATCCCGCCTGCATCTCTATGGCATTCAGATGGTCTTCTGCCCTGTCGCCAAGAATCACCAGATCTCCCGGTTCAATATATTTTTTAACAAGTAACGGATTTGCGGCACCAATTAACACTTTTCCTGACTGAAATACGGCATTTTCATCTCCCACCAGTATCTTTCCGCTAAGTGTCTTTGCAATATGCAAAAAAGGAGTTTTCGCCTCAGACAGAGATGTAGGATTATGCCGCATCATATTATTGGTGATATCCGACATGGAAATAATTCCTTCCAGATTGTTTTCCGAATCCGTCATTGGCAGTGTAATGGCATTATTCTCCTGCATAAATTCCCATGCCTCTTTTACGGAAATCTCTTTGGACATGCCCGGCAGTTCTCTGATTTCCATATCTTTTACCTGCGTTCCCACATTAGGCATATATCCCGGTGTATGTACGTTAAAATATTTCAGAACATATTCCGTCTCTTCATTCATCTGTCCTGCCCTTTTAGCAACGAACCGGCCTTCTTCCGTCTGGTTTTTCAGATATGCCAGACCAATGGCAGAGCATATGGAGTCCGTATCGGGATTCTTATGTCCCACAATATAAGTTACTTTCTGCATTCTGTCTCTCCTTTACTTTCCTAACCGAATTTCTGCTCTAATCATACCATTTTTTTGCTGTCCGAACAATGCAAAAGTGATTCCATAACAAAAAAGCAGATGTAAATGTAAAAACCTATTCTTTTATAAAACATTTTTTGCCTTTACACTTAAAAACTCCTGCATACCATCTCTGATATACAGGAGTTTTTTTTAATATTTTTTAATTATTTTCTCTCAATTTTTTTCTCTGCAGTTTACCGTTAGATGTTCTCGGTATTTTATCAATGATTTCCACCTTGGTGGGAACTCTGGAAGTTTCCAGATTTGCCCGCAGATAAGCCATATAAGCTTTCATATCAAAATCTTCATCTTCTGTCTGGATA
>CAJFUA010000028.1 GCA_904420085.1 uncultured Eubacterium sp.
ACAAAGGTATCAAAAGCGTCATCATCGCCCTGTTTCATTTTTCTGATTAAGAGAAAATCTACATCCACAAAATCCTCCTTTCTCGTTATTGAAGTTCAAAACGTTTATCCCTTTCTACTATATATAACAACTAAGACATACATAAAGATAGTCCAAATCCAAATTTTTTTGATTTTTTAAAAATGCACAGCACAGATGACGCTATGATGCTCTGTATTACTTGCAGATTACACATTAAGCTGCTGAAAAGCCCGCTTTTTCAGGTCTTTTCAAGCATGGGCGGCGGGCAGGACAGATTATCCAAGCCGTCGATCCCGTAAGCGTCAGGGCGTCGTCAGTATGAGGGCATAGAGAACGGCGGCCTTGGTTTACTCAAAACCGCTGTCAGGGTAAAATTGCGAAATTAGCGTATGAAAACACCTGCCCCGCAATGTTTTTTTCTTTCCCTGTCGGGCGGGGTAGGTTATTGTCATGTATTCCAGATAAACTGTTAGTTTAATACGGCTGCGCCGCCATTTCTTCAGCTATATCTGACAGCGTGGCATGGAGCTTCGTCACCGTCCTGCACCGGTTGGCATTGTGCTGCATACAGATCAGTTTTCTTCCGCCATATCAAAAGGATAGCAACCGGAAAACCATACAATAATTTAAGGAAGCGCTATTCAATGCGCTCCTTAAAAAAATATGTATTCCCGATAGGTTCTTTGATATAATTAAAAGGGCAAAATGATATTTTGAGGAGGATTTTATTTGTGTTTACAATTCTTGTTTTGGAAGATGATATAGAATTGAATCAGACAATCACCTATGCGTTGGAAAAAGAGGGGTATCATGTCCTTTCTGCACATTCTTGTAAAGAAGCAAAAAACTTTACAGAAAATAGTTCTTTCCATTTGGCGATACTTGATGTCAATTTGCCAGATGGAGACGGATTTCAGTTTTGTGAATGGCTGAAAGCTAAAAAACAAGTTCCTGTTTTGTTTGTCTCTGCAAGAGATTTAGAAGAAGATGTTTTAAATGGATATGAATTAGGAGCAGACGATTATGTAACCAAACCCTTTTCTATGAAAATTTTGCTGAAAAAAGTGTATGTGATTTTATCCAGAAAGTCACAAGGAGCAAATATTTATGATGACGGCTTTCTAAAAGTAGATTTTGAACTTGGTACGGTTCAACAGGGAGCATATGAATGTTTGCTTTCCCCCACAGAATATCGTATTTTAAAAAAATTGATTGAGAATAAGGGGAAACTACTTACCTATTCGATTTTATTAGATTCCTTATGGGATGAGGGTGTACAAATTACAGATAAGCATACGCTGGCAGTGAATATTAACAGATTGCGTAAAAAAATTGAAACTGAGGAACACTCTTATATTTCAAATGTATATGGAATGGGTTATATATGGAAATAATGATCTTTATAATATTTTTTGCATTAGTAGTCATCACTATTTGGGCACTTTGGAAATATATTAGTTTAAAGCATGATGTCTATGAATACACGCAGAAATTAGATACTACGATAAGTCGTATGTTGAATCAGGAAGAATTGAAAACGAGTTCCTATGAACAAGATGATTTATGGGGAAAAATTTATGAGAGGCTGGTTCGGCTTTCCTATCTATATACACATAAAAATTTAGAGATTTCAGAAGAAAAAGATAAACTGAAAGAGTTGGTGTCTGATATTTCTCATCAGACGAAAACTCCCATTGCAAATATAAAACTCTATTTAGAGATGATGGCAGATGAAGTGAACTCTGAAAAAAACCATGAATATTTAAAAAAAATGAATGGTCAGGTCGATAAGTTGGATTTTCTCCTGCAAAGCATGGTGAAAATGTCACGACTTGAAACAGGGACAATTAAAATACAAAAACAAAATGCCCCTCTTTCCGACACTCTTGCTATGGCAATTAGCAATGTGGTAATAAAGGCTGAAAAGAAAAATATTAAGATTGATGTACAGTATGATGAACGATTGGAATTAAAACACGATAAAAAATGGACAGCAGAAGCAATTTTTAATATTTTGGATAACGCCGTAAAGTATACGGGTGATGGAGGGAATATTCATATCGTCGTTTGCAGGCAGGAACTTTTTACGAAAATCAGTATTGAGGACACTGGAAAAGGGATTGCGCCAGAGAGACAGGCTACTATTTTTACTCGATTCTACCGTGAACCAGAGGTCCACGACAATGATGGAATTGGTATTGGGTTGTATTTAGCAAGAGAAATCATCACGCTGCAAAATGGATATATCGAAGTGCAGTCACAAGTTGGACAAGGAAGCACCTTTATGATATATCTTCCAAATAGGGATTAGGAAAAATCACAGTTTTGTGATTTTTTCTTTTTGTGACTGGTTTGTGATTTTTTTGTATTACCATGTAATCAAAAGGAGGACTTGACTATGAAAAATGTGATTGTCAAAACACAGGCTTTAAAAAAATACTATAAAACAGGGAATCAGATTGTAAAAGCATTAGATGGTGTGGATTTCAAGGTTGCTGAACGAGAATTTGTTTCTATCATTGGAAAATCTGGAAGTGGTAAAAGTACACTTCTGCATATGATCGGCGGGTTAGATACACCGAGCAGCGGAATTGTTATTGTTGATGGAGTAAATCTTGAAACATTAAATTCTGAACAGCTTGCTCTTTTCAGAAGGAGAAAAGTAGGATTTATTTTTCAACAGTACAATTTAATACCAGACTTGAATGTATACGATAATATCACTTTCCCGCTTGAATTAGATGGTGCACAAATTGATAAAGATTTTATTCAGGAACTGTTGGAAATATTAAATATCTCAGATAAACAGGAAATGCTCCCGGCAATGCTGTCCGGAGGTGAACAACAGCGTGTAGCGATTATTCGAGCTTTAGCAACGAAACCTGCGATTGTCCTTGCAGACGAACCAACAGGGAATCTTGATACTGCTACCAGCCACGATGTAATCGGATTGTTGAAAGTATTGAGCAGGCAATATCAGCAAACATTGATTGTTATAACGCATGATACCGATATTGCACAAATGGCAGACAGAATCGTTCAGATTGAGGACGGGAAAATATCTAAAGGAAGTGATTTCCATGTTAGCGAATAATAATAAGGCGATTATCAACAAGCTGGCCAAAAACAGCGTTAAATCAAACAAGAAGCAATATGGAATTTTGTTTCTTGCGATAATTCTATCTTCGTTTATGCTTTTCTGTGTATTCACAATCGGCATGACCTATCTGGATTCAAGCAGATTACAGAATACGCGATTAAATGGAGCTGAGTATGATATTGCGACTATGAATGGCTTCACATCAGATCAACTTAATACTCTACGACGAAACGAGAATATACAAAGTGTGGGCATTGAATCCTATGCAGGATTTATTAAAAGCACAGAGTTTGACAATACTGTTGAAATCGGTTTGTTATGGTGTGATGAAGTATTCTGGGATAATCAGATGTCACCTGCAAGAACGGAATTAGAAGGTCATTATCCACAGAACAAAAATGAACTGATGGTTACAAATGATATTTTAAAAGCCTGCGGAAATGAAGCTCTCTCTGTTGGAGATAGTCTTGTTTTAACGTACGAGAATAACACAGGTGTTTATACGGACGAGTTTGTTATCAGCGGTATATGGGATGGTTATGGAGATACATCTGCTGGGTTTGTGTCAAAAGCTTTCTATGACGAAACGGGATATGATTTAAATAATGATGGAATACTCTGTATAAAATTGAATCATAATTATGTTTTGCCAACTACAATACAGTCCATAGAAAAATCTCTGGATTTCTCAGACAGGCAAATCTTTGCTCCGACAAGTTATATCGAAAGTTCTTTTAAGCTACTGCTTGGCATATGCGGTCTGGCTCTTGTCATATGTTTAAGCGCATATCTTCTGATTTACAATATTTTGTATTTGTCGGTTTCAGGGAAAATAAGATATTATGGATTGCTCCAATCTCTGGGTATGACAAAGAAACAACTTGTTCATTTTATCGTGGAGCAAATGTTGTTTTTTGGAATATTGGGAGTGGTTATTGGAAACCTATTAGGTATTCTTCTGTGTATAAAATTAGTTCCATATATTCTGGGTGTATTGGGGATTTCGACTGGAAACATCGAATTGCAATTCAATCCCGTAATTTTAATTGTCAGTATTGTCGTGACGGGGCTCTCCATTCTTTTAGGAATGAGAAAGCCAATTCAGATTGCAACAAATGTTACACCAGTAGAAGCCACAAAATATAGAGAATGTATACCTAATGGGAAAGGCTATAAAAAGAAAAAAGGAGCTTTCTTCTGGAGAATGGCATTTGAACAATTTAAGAAAGATAAAAAGAAAGCAATTGTTGTATTATTATCGTTGGCAACAAGTTTATCCGTGTTCTATTGTCTTACAACAATTATCAGCAGTCAGGGAGAAAGGACAGTTATGCCTAACTACTGGAATGCGGATTTCATTGTTCAAAACCAAACACAAATTACAGAGGACATAGATTCCCTCCAACCTGCCATAGAAGATTCTTTTATTGAAGCAATAGGAAAAATGGACGGGATTAAAGACTTTCACATTGTAGAGGGAGTACCTATTAGTTTTCCGTATGTATCAAACGGTTTTTCTGATATGTGGATAAGAAATTATATAGAAAGGACGCCGTATGCATCTACTGAAGAAGTTATAGCAAATTACAAAGCAAATCCGTCAAACTATTATGGTATGTTAAAAGGCATAGATGAAGAAGAATTTGATTATGTGAATCAGTCGTTGACCACTCCTATTGATAAACAAGATTTTCTGGATGGGGAAATTTGTATTGTAAAGTATGATGGATCTGAAATACCAAAAGAATATTTGAATCAGCAAGTTCCTTTCATTTTTCAAGGCCGGCAATATGGAATTACCATTGGAGCTGTGTCTTACGAAACATATTATAGCGGAAGAAACATAGGTGCTACGTTGATTGTGAGCCAAAACTATTTAAGAAGCCTGACTTCTCAGCCGACAATATTAAGCGTGAATATACACTATAATAAAGACTATGATGAACCACTAGAAAAAAAGATTACATCTCTTGTAGACAATAGTCCATATAGTAATGATTTACACGTAGAATCTCAATATGAGGATATGAAAACAATTCAAGAATCTCAAGGAAACATGATGGAAATAGGCACAATAATCGCTTTATTGCTTTTATTGGTCGGGGCCTTAAATTACGCAAATATAATCGTAAGCGGTATACAGAATCGGAAATTAACATTTTCAATTATGGAAAGCATTGGAATGTCCAGAAAGCAAATAAATCGACTTTTGATTCGGGAGGGTGTTTTATATGCAGCTTTTTCTGTACTTATCACACTGACGGCTGGTTCTGCTATCGCTTATATTTGTTTCCAGTCCATGAATTATATGGAGATTCCATTTAAAGTTCCAGTGTTTCCTTTAATCAGCGCTATTATTGTGGTCATGTTGATATGTATAATAACACCACTTCTGTCTTATAAAAAACTTGCAAGAAATCGCTCCCTTGTGGAACGATTAAGAGACTATGAATAAAATTTGTAAAAGTTAAGTAGCTTTTTAAGCAAGAAATACAAATGATTAGATTCATTGATGCAGAGGAAAAGATATTTTGGTAGACAATAGAATGGTGCAGCATATAAAAGCGCCGGACGCAGAGGCTATGTAGCCCTGCGCTTCGTTATACTTTAATTACTCGTCTGTGAAATGGAAGCCGGTATCTCAGACCAATTTCAATAAGGAGTTGGAAGCGGGCTGCCCAGAGATTGCCAGGGGACGGGAGCTGGAACAGGTAGGAAGACTGCGGGCGCTGGCTCCGAAGGCCACCTCTACGGTTTCGGATACGCCGCCCGGCGGCAGCAGGAATGTTATTCCATGGAGGATATAATCGTAAAGATCATTGATTTGGAAAATAAGATCAACGATGAGATTGATGCGCTGGTGGATTTGAAGCGCGAGA
>CAJFUA010000029.1 GCA_904420085.1 uncultured Eubacterium sp.
ATCCTCCTGAATTAATATTTATTTTAACATTAATCCAAGAGGATATATACAACTATCTAGTTTACACAAAATTTTTTACAGTCTCATTCTTTCATAAGCATATCCTTTCTTAATTGTGTGTAAGCACATATGCGAGATACATAGAGAAGCCCTGAACAGTAATACGAAGCCCTCCGTGTAAAACGCGTATGCAACAATAGTTTCAAGAATCCCTTTATTTATCGGGCATTCCAGTTTCCAAAGAGATAGGAATTACCCAATTCAGCACATCTCAAAACAATTCAAAACGATTTACAACTCCTCAGGACTTTTGTTCTTGGGGAGTTTTTGTTATATTATATGTATAGAATGCTGGAACGATGTAGTACATAACGAATTTTAGAGGTATAATTGTTTAAGAGTTCCTTGGAAAAATAACTGTGAAGAATGGGAAACTTTGATTGTTGATTTGCCTTTTACAAGAGATACATGGCACGGAAAGATGATGGATAGCAGAAGTGTTATGGCATCTATGGATGAAGGATTGATTAATTTGACCGAGAACACAAGGCTATGTTAGAAGAAATATATCCAGAAGAATTTACTGTTAGGCATAAGGTGTTTTTGACTTGGTACTATAGTAAAATGGAATTAATAGAGTGTAAGAATATGGATTGTGTTGATGTTATATAAGGATAGAGGGAATAGGTTAAGATGAAAAGACCCGAAATGATAATTTTTGATTATGGGCATACTTTATTATATGAACCAGAGCATAACCGCCAGAATGCAAACAAACAGATAAGTAAATACATAAGCAAAAATCCGAATAATATAAGTTTTGAAGAATTTGACAAAAACATGACAGAGATATTCAGGGCATTAAGAGAAAAATGTGGAGATGATATTGAAATACATGAGCATAATATATTAAAAGCAGCTTACGCGTATATGGGGATAGAGTTATCTGTGCCTATGGAAGAGGCTGAAAGAATCATATGGGAAGGGATATCACCGGGGGCTGTTATGCCTCATGCAGATGAGATGATTGACTATCTTAATTCAATAGGAATTAGGACAGCAGTGATTAGTAATTTAGGTTTTTCAGGTAAGGCTCTAAAAGAACGATTAAACAGATTATTGCCTAATAATCAATTTGAGTTTGTATTAGTTTCCAGTGAATATATATTCAGAAAGCCACATCCTTTTATGTTTCAAATTGCGATGCAAAAAGCGGGTTTACCGGCTGATAAAATATGGTTCTGTGGAGACAGCATAAAAAGAGACATTTATGGTGCACAGGGTGTGGGAATGTTTCCTGTTTTATACGAGGGAAAGACAGAAGAAGATGTGCCTAGATTCACGCATCAAAATGACGAATATAAGATTGATTTTGAGCATTTACATATACATGACTGGCGGGAAATGATCCATATTTTATCGGAGACGTAATTGTGTGTATGGAATTCATAATTGAAAGGTTTTGAATATGTTGAAATACCAAAAGCATTGATTAGCGAAATAATGAGTCATGAAATAGTCCTGCTATGTGGTGGCATTTGAAATATATGAGAGATTGAAGCGTGAGTATGAGCTCAAAGCCAGTCAATAAAATACAAAAGTCGATAGGTAAAGAAAAAATGGAATGGTATGGTTTATTTAGACAACATATTTTAGAGAGAGGAGCAGAATATCATCAAGATGGATATGTTTCTGCATTTAGCATAACTGAGCAAGGAATAGAAGCAAAGGTTGAAGGAACGGAAATATATCATGTGAATATTGAAATTGATGGAGAAAGAGTTGTTCATATGAGTTGTGATTGCCCTTATGCAGAAAGTGGAAATAATTGCAAACATATGGCGGCAGTATTGTTTCGATTTGAAGAATATCTGTACGAGGAAGATGTTACAAAAGAAGAAACAGTAGAAAAAGAAAACAGGGAATTATCATTACAGGAAATATATGCCGAGAAAAGAGAGAAAGCAGTAGAGCTGGTAAATAAAATTCCGGAAGAAAAAGTTCGGGAAATACTGGTCAAATATGTGTTGAATGATGATTCATTAAAAAATAGATTGGAACTGGAATATTTAAATCACCTGAATGCAAAACAGATGTCGGCATTAAAGAATGAAATTAACGACATTGTGTACAGCAATAGTCATAGAGGTTTTGTAGATTGGTATCATGCATCTGATTTTACTTCCGGATTGTCTTGCTTTTTGAAATCAAAAGTAAAAATATTAATTGAGAAAAATTATTTGAAACAGGCTTTCGAATTAACGAATATTGTCTTTTATTGGATTGGAAATATTGACATGGATGATTCCGGTGGAGATTCAATATATGTAGCGAATGAGTGCTACGAATGCTGGGATTTGATTTTGCAAAAATGTGATATACGGCAGAAAGAAAAGATGAAAAAATGGTTTGAATCACACCAGAGTGGTTATGTTATAGATTTCATGGAGGAATATCTGCAGGAATTTCTCTTTTCGAAATTTTTATCAGAAACATTGATAGAAGAGAAGATAGAGGAACTGGATGAAATCATAAGTAAGTGTTCCGGAAAAAATGACTGTGGAAGTATTTATTCTGTGCATTATGGTTATGAGAATGTAATTGTCAAGAGAATGGAGTATATGAAAATGCTTGGATGTACAGAAAGAGAGATTATGGAGTTTCGGGAACAAAATCGTCAGTTTTTTGTGATTCGTGAGATGAAGATAAAGGAGGCACTGGAAAAACAGGATTATGAAGTGGCAAAGCAATTATTGTTAGAAAGCAAAGGATTAGATGCTGGATATCCGGAGCAAGTCAGACGATACAGCGAACAATTGATTGCACTGTATGATAAGAATGGAGAAAGAGAGAATTATCGCCGAGAATTGTTATATCAGTTAGAAAATTACCACCACACAGATTTAAAATATTTTCTTGCATTGAAAGAAATCATAACCAAAGGCGAAGAATGGGAAAGTACGGTAAATCAAATCATATCCTCAAATAAGAATTTGTATTTCGTTTGTCAAATACTAAATCAGGAAAAGCGTTACAAAGAACTGATGAAGGCAATAGAAAAAAGCAATAGTATAGATCTGTTAGATAAGTATGGAAAGAATCTGAAAAAGGTGTTACCTGGTGCCGTAATTGAAATGTACAGAAAATATATTTTGGAAGAAGTGCAGAGAGTGTCTGATAGAAATGGTTACAGACAGCTTATGAAATATCTGAAGAAGATTTCAAATATTCCGAATGGAAAAGATGTAGCTTTACAGATTGCAGAACAATGGAAAGTGGAATATCGACGCAGAAGTGCTATGATGGATGAACTTAGAAAAATAGGATTTTTTGAATAGGAAGAAGGGCATATGGAAAATAAAAGAATTATGGTCATAGGCAGTCCGGGTGCAGGGAAAAGCACCTTTTGTTACAAACTCAAAGAAATAACGGGACTGCCCTTATATCATCTGGATATGATATATCACAAAGCAGACAAAACAACGGTGTCAAAACAGGAATTTGACAGAGCATTAGACAATATTTTAGCGGAAAATCAATGGATTATTGATGGCAATTATCAGAGAACGATAGAAAAAAGACTGAGGTTATGTGATACAGTATTTTTATTGGATTATCCGCTTGAATTATGCCTGAGCAGCATTGAATCGAGAGTTGGGAAAAAACGTTCCGACATGCCGTGGGTGGAAACGGAGTTTGACGAAGAATTCAGACAGTCCGTTGTTGATTTCCCTAAAAGTCAACTGCCGTCAATTTATAATATGTTGGAAAAAGTAAAAGATAAGAAAGTAGTTATATTTAAGTCAAGAAAACAGGCAGACGATTATTTACAGGAGATGAAGAAAATGGGAAAATAGTGCGGAGCGAATATGGACGACGCGGCCTATTTTCAAAAATCAATCTATTTGCGGACTGAATTTTCAACTAGGAGGGAAATGAAAAATGTGGATACTGTATGCTGTTTTATCCTCCTTTTTTGCCGGAATTACATCTATTCTTGCAAAATGCGGGATTAAAGAAACGGATACGAATATCGCCACAGCCATCAGAACCGGTGTGGTGTTAGTCTTTTCGTGGTTTATGGTATGGATTACCGGCGCCATGACAGGAATTAACGATATTGACTTTCAAACTCTTCTATTTCTTATATTATCTGGGTTGGCCACAGGGGCTTCATGGCTTTGTTATTTTCGTGCGTTACAGTTAGGGGATGTAAATAAAGTTGTTCCCATTGATAAATTCAGTACGGTTCTTACTATTTTATTGGCTGTGATTTTCTTAAACGAACCATTGACATGGAAAAAGGTATTGGCAATGATTGCAATCAGTGTTGGCACGTGGCTGATGATAACGAAAACAGAATCAACGCATAGTGAAAAAGATATGAAAAACAGATGGCTGATATATGCCGCACTGTCGGCTGTTTTCGCCGCAGCTACAGCGATTTTGGGGAAAATAGGAATCACCCATATCCCTTCCAATCTGGGAACAGCCATCAGAACTACCGTTGTCCTTGTAATGGCATGGATGATGGTGTTTGTTACAGGAAAACAAAAGGAAGTAAAGAAGATAGAAAAAGGGGAACTGATTTTTATTGTGTTATCCGGATTTGCAACGGGAGCTTCGTGGCTCTGTTATTATCATGCATTGCAGGAAGGATTAGCCAGTGTGGTTGTTCCGATAGACAAACTAAGCATCCTTATCACGATTATTTTCTCGTGGCTTGTATTGAAGGAAAAACTGTCAAAAAAGGCACTGGCAGGAATTATCAGTATTGTTTTGGGAACAATGTTATTAATTTTCTGATTGAAAATTTAACATAATTCGACTCTTGTTTTTACATTTATTTGATACTCTTTTATGTGGGAGCAGAATATAATAAAGCAGGAGGGAAAATTATGACTTCACTTATTTCCATTGGATTAGGAATGATGGTAACCATTCTAATTATCGGCGTTGCAATATCCTGCGTGGTACTCAAACATATGGAAAAATAAAATGCTTTAACACCCCTTCTTCCATGTGCATTGATGTATAGATTTATTCTAAGCTGTCAATGATAACATGGAAAAGGAGGACAAAAACATGGATTGGGATATGGTTGTATGCTATTGTATGAATGTTACCAACGGTATGATTAAAGAAGCGGTAGAAAACGGTGCCACTACCCTAGAGGAAGTGCAGGCAGAGACCGGCGCAGGAACAGTGTGTGGAACCTGTCTGGAAAACGTGCGGCAGTTGGTCGAATCGCTGGTGAAAGAACGGGAAGAGAAAAGTAAATAGAGATACAGAGAGGCTGTTCTATTGGAAATGGGTAGATGACCTGAGAAAGGCATTTCCGATAGAACAGCTTTTTATTTTTTTGCACAGTTTTTGTGAAAAGTATTAGAGTTGGATTTATAAAATATTAATGTTATAATAAAAATCAACAGGAGTATTCTCTTTTTAGGCTTTTATCAAAAGTAAGGATGGGATTTAAAGCCATCTTTCGTGAAGCAGAGAAGAAACAGAAATTGAAACAGAACGGACAAAGGAGTATCAGTTATGGAAATGAAAGAAATTTTATCAAAAGTAGACCACACATTGTTAAAACCAGAGTCAACGTGGGAGCAGATAAAGGAAATTTGTGATGACGGAATGAAATATGAGACCGCATCCGTATGTATTCCGCCAAGTTTTGTGAAGCAGGCAGCAGAATATGTTGAAGGAAAACTGCCTATATGCACGGTAATCGGTTTCCCGAACGGCTACAATACGACCGAAATAAAATGCGCAGAAGCTGCATGTGCAGTGAAAGAAGGGGCAGCAGAGATTGACATGGTTATTAATATCGGCTGGGTCAAAGAGCAGAGATGGGACGACCTGCTGGAAGAGATTAATAAAGTAAAGGATTCATGTCACGGAAGATTATTGAAAGTTATCGTGGAGACATGCCTTTTAACCGATGAAGAAATCGAGAAAATTACAAAAGTGGTGTCTCAGTCGAAAGCGGAGTATATCAAGACATCTACCGGATTTTCCACTGAGGGAGCCACATTCCATGCAGTAAAACTGTTTGCGGACAATGTTTCAGGCGGCACAAAGATTAAAGCGGCAGGTGGAATCAGCAGTATAGAAGACGCAGAAAAATTCATTGAATTAGGTGCAGACAGATTAGGCACCAGCAGAATTGTAAAAATCGTGAAAGAGAGTGAAAAATAAAAGTCGAGGTGAATTATGTCACAGGCCTATATCAGTGCCAGATGTAAACAGATTTTATATATGATTATCGACAGTGATGATTTCGTTACGCTTTCCCAGATTACGGAAGAACTGCATTTGTCAAAGAGAAGTATTTACTATGAAATCTGTAAAATTAACGACTGGCTGAGCGAGCAGGAAATAGAAGAAATCGAAATTGTCCGCGGAAAAGGCATCAAGCTGGACGAAATTAAGAAAAGTCGCATAGAGATGGCGATGAAAGAAGAAAATTCATTGGATAACTACGTTTTTTCGCCAATGGAAAGAATTTATTTCATCATCTGCTATATTATCAAATCCAGAAAACCGGTATCGGTGGACTGTATGGCGGACAGTCTGAGAGTCAGCAGAAATACCATCTTCAATGATTTGCGGGTGGTGGTAAAACAGCTTCAGGATTACGATTTAAGTTTAAAATACGAATCGAAAAAAGGTTATCTGATAAAAGGTGACTGTGTAAGGATCAGAGCGCTGTTTATCCTATATTATAATCTGTTAAGACCAATTTCCGAGGGAAATATATTAAAAGGGCTGGCAGATGAATTTGACGAAAGAGAAGTGGACCGGCAGAATCTTGAAAAACTGGAGGAGATAGAAGCAAGGCTCAATAACAGTTATGTGGATGGAACGCTGATGTCTTTATCCATGCTGATTCCTCTGATGGAAGATAACAACAGCGAACTGTATTTTTCTGATTTAAGAAAAGAGGAATTGGAAGCGACACAGGAATTTAAACTGGTGGAAGAATATTTTCCGAAACTTTGCGAGGACGAAAAAATATATCTTTGCCTCCATCTGTTAGGTTCCAGAGTATCCATGAATTCCGTAGAGATATTTAATAACGAATCCTCCCAGACCAATTATGAAATTGCCAAAGCGTTGGTGGCGGAATTTGAAAAGTTTGCCTGTGTTATTTTTGATGACAGAGAAGAATTGGAACGTTCTCTCTATTTTCATTTAAACACGTCCATGTACAGATTCCGGTATGGTATTCAGGTGGGAAATCCTATGCTTGAGGACATTTCAAGGGAATATCCGGAGCTGTTTGATTTGACAAAAATTGTCAGCCACTATCTGGAGCAGCAAATCGGACTTCCTATATCTGATGGCGAAGTGGCATACCTGACGTTACATTTTGGCGCTCATTTAAAGAAAGAAAAACCGAAAACAGAAA
>CAJFUA010000030.1 GCA_904420085.1 uncultured Eubacterium sp.
CAAGTATCTGTCTACCTATCGTGGACATATCAACGACGATATTCAAGACCGTTTGAAAGCACAGCTTATCAAAGCTATCCTGCAATTCCGTTTTGACAGGTAGCAAGTAGCAAAGCCAGAGAAAGCCGTCAAGGATAAACTTCGCGCTTCGCGTCCTTGACGGTTTTCCCTGTCTTTGCTGTTGGGCGGCTAAGAGAGCGCAATCGGATAAACCGCTTACGCTCTAAATCCATTATGGAATGTTACGCAGTAGAGGTTGATTTCCCCTTAATTTATGCGGTTTGCAAGGTGCATTTATAGGGGAGATAAGGGATTTATACTCATACCCTCAAATGGCGGCTCTACTGCGTAACTAATCCTTAAGAGGCTTTATATTTAAAGATTGAATATCTAACCATTGAGAGAGTATTTTGGATATTCGCCCCATTTCTAAAATAATGTTTACTTTTAGTTCCTCATAATTCATTCCGTCAAAGCATGTTTCTACTAATCCAAAAAGAAGTTTTGTTCTATCGAGATTTTGGGTTGATATTATGCTATTTCCCTCCCTATTTATTAATTTAGAATGCATTATATAATTTCTGAAAGTGCCATTCAAATATTGTGCATTTCGGCAGTTTAGCGTATCAAACAACTTTTCAATTTCTGGAGTGATTAACTTGTTCTGTACAAAATGTTCATTCAAATTTGTTAATTTATGTACAGCATAATAATACACAATATAATTTACTTTTAGCCACCAACCATAATCATCTTTCTCATAGTTATTGAGTACATATAAAAGAAAATTAATTGTAGATAAAATATGTAGTAAATAAAGTATAGTAGCTTTTCCTTCCTCTCCTTGAGGAAACAACGTAGATTTTACATTGGTATTATAATCTGCATAGTAGTAGTTTACCTGAAATTTTTTTGTATTTACAGAAACCGGTATATCAAAACTTTCAAGCCCTAAACGTACAGAATTTATAAATTGTTCGCAATTATATGCATATTTATAGCAATCCTTTCCCACTTGCTCGTTTAAATCAAATTTACTCGGAGAGATAGAATAGGCTTGAGCTATTTCATCAAGACTTCTTTTTAGAAATCGGTTGTCTTGCAATAGATAATAATTATATTGTGTGTTACCAACAACTCTTTTTTCTTTATCGGCATATATACCTAGATTATAGTGGATATTCCGGTTTTTAGTAAAATTAAACTTCAACTTCTTTTTGAAAATTTGGTATACGCAGTAAGTGTGATGTAAGGCATAACTCCGAATCCAGTTACCCCATCTTGCTGTAATGATTTTACTAAGCTACAAATTGTTTCACAATCAAGTTTTAACTGAACACATGACAAATATTGATTTATTGCATCTTGCTCAGCAACATTGTTGCTATCTATATTCATAATTTTACCTCACCTTAAAATAAATCTATATATCTATAATAACAAATACCATATAAAAATAATAGAGCAGATATAGCAAATCAAAAGCTATATCTGCTCTAAACACAATCCTGTTTGTCAGCCGTTAATGAAAGTTTTTGTTAATACTTCCTTATTAGCGTTCAACTAAGCGTGCAGCCCCTTTTTCCATTGTCTAAACGCCCATTTTATGATAAAATTATAAAAATTCAATATAATATTTCTAAAAAAGAACAGGAGAATGAATTATGAATATTATCGTAACAGGAGGAGCGGGTTTTATCGGAGGAAATTTTGTTTATCTGGAATTGGAAAAACATCCAGAAGACAGAATTATCTGCTTAGATAAATTAACATATGCAGGAAATCTTGCCACGTTGGAAAAGGCAATGGAACATCCGAATTTCAGATTTGTAAAGGGAGACATTGCGGATAAAGAATGTGTAGAAAAATTATTTGAAGAGGAACATCCGGATATTGTAGTAAATTTTGCGGCGGAGTCTCATGTGGACCGCTCCATTGAAGATCCGGGAATCTTTCTGAAGACAAACATTCTGGGAACGCAGGTATTGATGGATGCCTGCAGAAAATATGGAATCAAAAGATATCATCAGGTTTCTACAGATGAGGTGTATGGTGATTTGCCTTTGGACAGACCTGATTTGTTCTTTACGGAGGAGACACCGATTCATACATCATCTCCTTATTCCTCATCCAAGGCAGGAGCCGATTTGTTAGTCATGGCATATTACCGGACATACGGACTGCCGGTAACTATTACCAGATGCAGCAATAATTACGGTCCGTATCATTTCCCGGAGAAACTGATTCCTCTGATTATATCCAGAGCGTTGGCAGACGAAAGCCTTCCGGTGTATGGTAAAGGAGAAAATGTCAGAGACTGGCTGTATGTAAAGGATCACTGCATTGCCATTGATCTGGTTATGAGAGAGGGAAAAGCAGGAGAAATATACAATGTGGGCGGTCATAATGAAAAGACCAATCTGGAAGTTGTAAAAACCGTGCTGAAACAGTTGGGGAAACCGGAGAGCCTGATTACATTTGTAACGGACAGACCGGGACATGATATGCGGTATGCCATTGATCCGACAAAGATTCATAGAGATTTGGGATGGCTGCCGGAGACCAAGTTTGAAGACGGTATTAAAATGACCATAGACTGGTATTTAAACAATAAAGACTGGTGGGAAAATATCATCAGTGGAGAGTATCAGAACTATTTCGAAAAAATGTATATTGATAAAGACAGAGCATAGAGAACGCAGTGGAGGGGGAACAGGACACATGTTTCCTCTTCAATAAAATAACAGAACAATGGAGAAAAAATGAAAGTATTAGTGACAGGAGTGAAAGGGCAGTTAGGCTTTGATGTGGTCAACAAACTGGAAAAGAGAGGGCATGAGACCATCGGTGTGGATATTGACGAGATGGACATAACGGATGAAACTTCCGTGAAAAGAGTGATTGCCAAGGCAGAGCCAGATGCGGTTATTCACTGCGCGGCATGGACGGCAGTGGATGCTGCCGAAGAGGAAGAAAACAGACAAAAAGTAATGGAAGTTAATGCCACAGGAACAAAATATATTGCAGAGGCATGTAAAGAACATGACTGTAAGATGGTTTATATATCAACAGATTATGTTTTTGACGGTCAGGGTATGAAGCCTTGGGAGCCGGAAGATGAATGTGCACCGCAAAATGTATACGGACAGTCCAAATATGAGGGAGAAAAAGCAGTGCAGAGCCTTCTGGATAAATATTACATTGTGCGCATTGCATGGGTTTTTGGCATAAATGGAAAAAACTTCATCAGGACAATGCTGAATCTGGGAAAGAGCCATGACAGACTTACCGTGGTCAGCGACCAGATTGGCACACCCACATATACATATGATCTGGCAAGACTTTTGGCGGATATGGCAGAGACGGATAAATATGGTGTGTATCATGCCACCAATGAAGGTGGTTACATCAGTTGGTACGATTTTACGGTGGAAATTATGAAACAGGCCGGTAAAACAGATGAAAGATACAGAAAGGTAGAGGTGGTTCCGGTAGGAAGCGACCAGTATCCGGCAAAAGCAAAACGTCCGTCCAACAGTAGAATGGATAAAAGTAAGCTGACAGAGAAAGGTTTTGAACCGCTGCCGGACTGGAGAGATGCAGTAGCAAGATACATAGATGAGATAACAGAAAAAGAAACCGGAAATAAATAGGACAGAGCGATAAAACTTTAAGGAGAACATACATAATGAGTCAGATTAAAATAACAAGAGTAGGTATTGAAGGGTTGGCAATTATTGAACCTACAGTACACGGAGATGACAGAGGATATTTCATGGAGACATATAATCAGAACGACATGAAAGAAGCAGGTATTGATGCGGTTTTTGTGCAGGATAATCAGTCCATGAGTAAAAAAGGAGTGCTGAGAGGGTTACATTATCAAAAAGAATTTCCACAGGCAAAGCTGGTGCGGGTCATCAAAGGAGAGGTTTTTGACGTGGCAGTGGATTTGAGAAAAAATTCTAAAACTTATGGAAAATGGTTTGGCATGGTTTTGTCAGAAGAAAATAAAAAACAGTTTTTCGTGCCGGAAGGATTTGCCCACGGTTTTCTTGTGCTGTCGGATGAGGCAGAGTTTTGTTATAAAGTAACGGATTTTTATCATCCCGGTGATGAGGGGGGGATTGCATGGAATGACCCGGAACTGGGGATTGAGTGGCCTCAAATCAGAGGGGAATACCAAGGAAGCGCCTCACCGGACAGTTATGCCATGGAGGATGGAACACCACTGTCTTTAAGTGATAAAGACAAAAAAATGAAAGGATTTAAAGATACATTTACCTTTTAATATATTTAAATGTTTTAAGAGTGATAAATAAGTTTCCGATGTTGTAAACGGAAAATAAGAACTTTTATACAGACAGGTCATTGAGAGGATATATGAATGGAAAAGAAGAGAGTTTTGCATATTGCGGAAGCAATGGGAGGGGGCGTTTTTACATATCTGGTAGAACTGGCAAACGGAATGTGTGAAGATTTCGATATTACCGTTGCCTTTGGAATACGAAGCGAAACTCCGCCCAATTATGAAGAATATTTTGACCGACGGGTGACTCTTATAAAAGTAAGAAATTTTACAAGAGGTCTTAATCCGGTGAAGGATATGAGGGCGTGTCTGGAATTAAAACAAATTGTCAAAAGAATCAATCCCCATATTATTCATATGCATTCCTCGAAAGCAGGAGCAATTGGAAGAATGATGCTTTCGAAACAAAACAGGAAGTTATTCTATACGCCGCACGGATACAGTTTTCTGATGGAAGATATTTCCCCAATCGGGAAACATTTTTATAGACAGATTGAAAAAATATGCGGTAAGAGAAATTGTATGACGGTGGCATGTGGAGAAAGCGAGTGGGAGGAAAGCAAAAAGGTAACGAAAAAATCTACATTTATCAGCAATGGAATTAATATTGAAAAAATACAAGAAGCCATGGAAAAATCCGGAAGTAATGCACATATACACACACACACACAAGGAAATCACCCGTTTACCGTGTATACTGTAGGAAGGATAGACTATCAGAAGAACCCGGAGCTTTTTAATGAGATCGCAGAAAGTCTTCCGGAGATTAAGTTTGTGTGGATAGGCGACGGAGAAATGAAGGATAAACTTACTGCCGAAAATATTACCGTGACAGGATGGCTGAACAACGAAGAAGCAATCATAAAGGCAGAAAAATATGATGTGTTTCTGCTGGCATCCAGATGGGAGGGGCTGCCGATTGCATTACTGGAAGCCATGTATATGAAAAAACCGTGCATTGTCAGCAATGTGGTGGGAAACCGAGATGTGATAGAAAATAATTATTCCGGATACATATGCAATCATTTAGATGAATTTGTACAGGTAATAGGAAAACTGGCGAAAGAGGGCAGTGAAGAGACGGTTGTCAATCATGCGTACCGCCAGGTTGTTTCCCATTTTAACAGCGGTTGGCTGATAGAAAAGTATGGAGAGCTGTATCATGAAGTTGGTTGAGGAAAATAACAAAAAAATATGTGTTTTGGTGCTGATTACAGTCATGGACAGAGCCGGCGCAGAAACAGTGATGATGAATTATCTAAGACACATGGACCGGAGTAAATTTCAGATAGACTTTTTAATCAACAGGGAAGCCAGGGCAGATTACGAAGAAGAGATAGAAAAACTGGGAAGTAAAGTATATCATATGAGTCCTCTGTTTCCGGGAAAGTTTCATCGGTATAAAAAAGAATTCAGAAAGTTTTTGCGAGAACATAGGGAGTACCGGGTAATACACTCTCATTTAGAGGAGAGAAGTTATTTTGCTCTAAAAATAGCCAAAGAGGAGGGAGTGCCGGTGCGAATTGCACACGGCCATTCTGTTCCGAAGGAGCGAAATCTGAAAATGCTCCTGCGGCTGTATTTTCGGAAACGACTGAAAAAATATTATACTCATGCCTTTGCCTGTGGACAGGAACCCGCCAAGTGGCTTTTCGGTGATGGGGAAAATGTAACAATCATGCGAAATGCAGTGGACACGGAGAACTTCCAATATAATGAACAAATCAGGCATCAGGTGAGAAAGGAACTGGGGCTCGGAGAAGAAGAACTTGTCATCGGGCATATCGGAAGATTTGTTCCGGAGAAAAATCAGAAGTTTTTAATTGATATTTTCGAGAGTGTGAATAACTCAAGGAAAGACAGCAAACTATTGTTAATTGGTGGCGGAAAACCGAAGGCAGAAATAAAATATAAAAAACAGGTGGAAGAGAAAGTTAAGGCAAAGGGATTGCAGAACAGCGTAAAATTTTTGGGCGTCAGAGATGACGTGAACCGGCTGATGTGGGCAATGGATGTACTGGTTATGCCTTCTGTGACGGAAGGGTTTCCGGTAACGCTGGTGGAGGCTCAGGCGTCCGGACTTCCATGTGTGGTCTCTGATACCATATCCGATGAAATTCGGATTACAGAACGGATACAGTATCAGGGGCTGTCCGATCAGGAGGAAGACTGGGCAAATAAGATTTTATCCATCTGTCATGAAAAGGTGTTTGAGAAAAAAGAAACGAGAGAAGAGATGGCTGACCGGGTAAAAGCGGCAGGATTTGACATCAGAGAAAAAGCAAAATGGCTGGAGGCGTTTTATGAAGGTAATGAAACTGTGGTACCACATCAAAGCGGCAGTGAAGAAAATCGTATATAAGATGGTTTATGGAAAGAAGCTGAAAATCGGAAGAGGAACCACATGGAGGCATCAGTTTCATATTGTCATTGAGGGTAGCGGGAAGGTAGAAATTGGTGATAACTGCTTTTTCAATAATGGATGTTCCATAAACGCATTACAGCACGTCAGCATCGGAGATGGAACTATTTTCGGTGCTAACAGCCATGTGTATGACCATAATCATCGTTTCAGAGATGAGAAACAGTCCATCAAAGAGCAGGGTTACAGTGTGGCAGAGACCGTGATAGGGAAACATTGCTGGATTGGAACCAATGTGGTAATTTTAAAGGGCATACATATCGGAGATAACGTAACCATTGGCGCAGGCGTGGTTGTGCGGGAAGATGTGGCAGACGGAAGTGTTATTTCATAAAGACATTCTACAAGGATACAAAGTGTGGCGTTTGACAGATGACGAACAGAAATGTCAGCCGGAAAGGAGAGATATCAAAAGATGAAACCGATTCATGTTCTTGTTTTAGATACGGTCATGGACCGTGGTGGTGCAGAAGCCATGATTATGAATTATATGAGAAATATCAATCGGGACATGATTCGATTTGATTTTCTTACCAATCGGGAGTACCGCGGAGCATATGAAGATGAGATTGAGCGTCTGGGCGGAAAAGTCTGGCATATGTGTCCTATGTATCCGGGAAAATTCAGACAATATAAAAGAGAAGTCAGACAATTTCTGAAAGAGCATCCGGAGTATCGGATTATCCATTCCAATCTGGAGGAACGAAGTTACTTTGCGCTGAAGGAAGCGAAGAAACTGGGAGTGCCGGTGCGTATTTCCCATTCCCATAACAGACCGCTGGGATTTGATTTGAAATTACTGATGCGATATTACTTCCGTTTTATGCTGAAATACTACAATACCCATATGTTTTCCTGCGGCGTGGAGGCAGGGGACTGGCTTTATGGGAAAAAGAATCGTGACAAGGTCATTATTATGAATAATGCTATTGATGCGAAAGAGTATGTTTATGACAGAGAAAAGTCGCAGGCGGTGAAAGAAGCCTTGGGAGTTTCAGGAAAGCTGGTTATCGGCCATGTGGGAAGATTTTTTCCGCAGAAAAATCATCGGTTCCTGATTGAAATATTTAAGGAGATACATGACAGAAACGCAGATGCTGTTCTCCTGTTGGCAGGTGGCGGAGAGTTAGATGACAGCCTGAAAAATGAGATAAAGCGGAAAGTAGAGGATTTGGGATTGACAGACTGCGTTCAGTTTTTAGGTGTCCGTGAGGATGTCAATGAACTGATGCAGGCGTTTGATTTATTTTTACTTCCGTCGCTGTTTGAGGGACTTCCGGTGACTATGGTAGAAGCACAGGCGGTAGGACTGCCTTGTGTCATTTCTGATAAAGTGCCGATACAGTGTGATATTACCGGAAATGTCCAGGTAGTGGCGTTAGAGGAACAGCCGAAGATATGGGCTGAGAAGATATTGCAGTTTGCAGAGGGATTCGAGAGAAAAGATACGCGGGAACGGATAGAACAGGCAGGATTTGATATCGGACAGAATGCAAAGTGGCTGGAGACGTTTTACAGAGAGGCGTTGGAAAAAGTGGGGAAGATTTAAGCAGAGTGCGATAAGATAATATGAAGTGACCCCACATTTGTAGCAACGTGGATTTACCTGTATACTGTTAGTGAAGAAAACTAAGGGTAACAGGGA
>CAJFUA010000031.1 GCA_904420085.1 uncultured Eubacterium sp.
AAAACCTTGTAAAATAAGGCTTTACGGGCTCTGACACCACAGGACAAAACCACCCCAAACGAGCCAAGAGGTGAGTGCTAATTTTCATTGCCTATCTCACGGCATTTCCAGTATACGTTTGTGCCAGCCCGCTCCATTGTTTCAACCATCAGCGCAACATGAGAGTCTTTTCCTCTCTATATGATTTGACGGCTCACATTTATCTTAATTTTATCAAATTCTCTTGTTTTTCGCTATTACTTATTTTTATCAATTTCAACATCACCTGATATTTCCTCTGAACGATGATCAAAAAAATTTTAATATTTTTTGTCACCTTTTGTATTCCTGCTGCGTCTATATTACAGAACGCACAAAGGAGAAGCAGTTATGGTATTTAGTAGCCTGGAATTTCTTTTTATATTTTTACCCATTTTTTTTGGTATTTATTATTTGGTGCCAAACCATAGGAGAAATATTGTTCTTCTGGCAGGAAGTTTATGTTTTTATCTGGTTGGAACCATCCATCACCCGGAAGGCTTTATTCTTCTTTTGATGAGTATTATGATGGATTACTTTGCAGGTATTTTCATGAAAAAATATCCTAAAATGAAAAAACTACTTTTGACCATTGCAGTATTTTTTCATCTGCTATGTCTGTTTACCTTTAAATATTCAGGTTTCATTATTGGGGAACTAAGCAAGCTTACTTCTTTCAATGCCGCCATCCGCCTGACGCTCCCTATTGGCATTTCCTTTTATACATTTCAGGGGATTTCGTATGTGGTAGATGTCTACAGAGGGAAAATCAAACCTGAAACATGGCTACTGCATTTTAGCATATACATTTCCATGTTTCCCCAGTTGATTGCGGGGCCCATTGTGACGTATCGTCAGGTCAGAAGTGCATTGCACCAGAGAATTATAAAACCCGCTATTGTCATCAAAGGGTTGGAACTTTTCATTTTAGGATTGGGAATGAAGGTATTGCTGGCCAACCCTCTTGGAAAACTCTGGAATGGTGTCCATGCCATCGGCTATGAGAGTATTTCCACACCATTAGCATGGATGGCAATCATTGCATTTTCCCTTCAAATCTATTTAGATTTTTTTGGATATTCACTTATGGCCATAGGACTGGGGAAAATGCTTGGCTTTCAACTGCCACGCAACTTTGTTTTTCCTTATTTAAGCTGCTCTATGACTGAATTTTGGCGCAGATGGCATATTACTCTTGGCTCCTGGTTTCGGGAATATGTTTACATCCCATTGGGCGGAAACAGAGAAGGTACTATTGTTACCATTCGAAATTTGCTGATTGTATGGACCATGACAGGCATCTGGCACGGTGCCGGATACAATTTTATATTGTGGGGACTGATTCTCTTTCTTATCATTGTAATAGAAAAATTTTTTATCGGAAAATATCTGAATCGGTTTCCTGTCATGGGTCATCTTTATATGTTGATTTTGATTCCACTGACCTGGGCAGTGTTCGCCATTGATGACATGGGACAGCTTTCCATTTTCTTTACACGACTTTTTCCATTCTTTGGACAAGGTATGTGGACCATCTTCCGATATGACTACATAAAATACTTCCATATGTATTATCCGTTTTTGATAATAGGAATTCTGTTTTCCACCAGACTTCCGTTTCGTATCTTGAAAAAGATTAAAAACCCTGTAATAACATGGAGTATTCTGACCATGATATTTGCTTTTTGTGTGTACTGTATGTATCGCGGTCTAGACGATCCATTTTTATATTTTCGATTTTAGAGAGGTGAACCAAATGAACAAATTCAAATCCAATTTCATTACTTTTATTACTTTTACTTTCGTAATTATAATTTTTATCCTGGTAATAATTTTTCAGCATTTTTCCAGAGAAAACAATAGGCAACAAACAACCAGTCATTTACTGCCGTCTGAAACTGTAACAACTACAATGGCTACAACGGCAGCTCCAAAAAAGAAGCATAAAACGCAAAGAAAGTCTCCAGTCTCCAAAACTCAAAAGGCTGATATGAAAGATGCGCTGTTTGTCGGTGATTCCAGAACTTTGGGACTTTTTGAATATGCAGGAATTCATGAAGCAGATTTCTTTTCCAATGTGGGCATGAGCGTGTATAATATACATAACGATACCATTTCCGTTCCTTCAGTGGGCAAAGTAACCTTTCAGGAATTAATTTCCAGCAAGCAATATGGTAAAATTTACATTATGATGGGAATCAATGAATTGGGATATAACTTTGAAAATACATTAAACAGATATCAGGAGTTAATTACACTGATTCAGAAAAAACAGCCCAATGCAATGATATTCATGGAAGCCAATCTGCATGTGACCAAAAGCCGCTCCGACAGCGATAATGTTGTAAACAATGCAGCGATCAACAGATTGAATCATGCTTTAGAAAAATTTGCCAACAACAAGAATATCTTTTATCTTGATGTCAACACTTTATTTGATGATGCCAACGGAAATTTATCTGCAGACAAATCAGGAGACAGTACTCATCTTTACGCCAAATATTATGTGCAATGGGGAGAATGGATTATTCGACAAAGTGCTGTGTCCATAAAGGAGGAATCACGTTGATAGACAAAGATCAGTTTTGTGAATACATACGAGAATACGAAAATGCCATGTATTTTCTGGCGCTTTCTATCTTGAACAACCAATCCGATGCTGAGGAGGTGGTCAGTGAATCTATATTTCGTGCATATCAGCATTTAAACACACTGAAAAACAAAAATGCCTTTCAGGCATGGATTCTTCGTATCGTTCACAATACTTCCGTAGAACTTATACGAAAAAATGAAAAAATAATTTCAGTGGAAGAACTTCCCGTTACAGCCGAAATAAATCATCCGGATTATACCACAAAACTTACACTACAAGATGCCGTGGCAAGTTTAAATCAGCCTTACCGCACCGTTGTTGTACTATTTTACTACGAAGATTTTTCGACTGCGAAAATTGCTCAAATTACCAATACCAGTATTGTAACAGTCAGAAAACAATTATCCCGGGCAAGAAAAATGCTGAGAGAAATTTTAAAGGAGGATTTTAACTCATGAGAGATTTTGATAAATATTTGCGTAACAGAGCATCGCAGGAAAAACGAACCATGCCGGAATCTGTACAAAACAATATTGAAAAGACACTTTCAAAACTGCCAGAAAGCAACAGTACGAGAACACATAGCCGCATGTTCCCGCGTTTTGTTGCTGCAGCTGCCTGTTTTCTTATTCTGGCATTGTTCATACTGCCAAATATCAGTTCTGTCTATGCCAAAGCCTTGGAAAAAGTGCCTATTATCGGTGAAATTGTACAGGTCTTCACCATACGAAACTACCACTATTCCGATGAGCGCCATGAAATGAATGTAAACGTACCAAAAGTGGATATACCAAACCACACGGTAGAAAATATGATTAACAATGACATCGAACAATGGGTAGAAAAACTGACGGGACAATTTTATAAAGATTTAAAAAACAATGGAAACAGTGGTCACAGCTCCATTAAAAGTGATTATGAGATTGTCACCAATACGAAACAATGGTTTACATTAAAATTTTCAATCACCGAAACCATGGCCAGCAGCAATCGTCAATTAAAATACTATCATATTGATAAGTCTTCCGGAGAAATTGTTCAATTCGGTGATTTATTCCAAACCAAAGAATATTCAGATGCCATTGCAAAAATCATTCGAAAACAAATGATACAGCAGATGAACGCAGATCCGTCTCTTAGCTACTGGATGAAAGGCAGTTCCTTTGGAAAAGATTTTTCCTCTGTAAGAGATAATCAGAATTTTTACTGGAAATCCAATGGAAATTTGGTAGTCATTTTTGATGAGTACGAAGTAGGACCTGGATATATGGGAACCCCTTCCTTTGTCATCAGGAAAGAACAAATCAAAAACATTCTAAAGCCTAAATATTATCATATGGAATTCTAATTGGATTTCATACCTCAGAAATCACACAAAAACACAGTTGTGAATCATCTCTCACAACTGTGTTTTACGTGAAATAGTATGCCTCTGGCAATATGGAAGTATCAATTTAAAAATCAAAAAAGCGGGTGATGGGAATCGAACCCACATATCCAGCTTGGAAGGCTGGTGTTCTACCACTGAACTACACCCGCAAAAATGCATGCCTGGTTCCGGAATCGAACCAGAGACACGAGGATTTTCAGTCCTCTGCTCTACCAACTGAGCTAACCAGGCTTGTGATACCTCGTATCATCTATGCATTGATGATTTTAAACCAACATCCTTTTTTTGTCAAGAGATAATATTCACTTTATCCAAATCCTCATTACCTGCCGCAAATAACTTTCCATAATAGAAAATATATCTTATGAGAGTATAAAGCATAATCATCATATTTAAAGCGATTAAGACGATTACTGCAGTGTCATTGATATTCGGAACCAGCAATATGGCAATCAGGATTACATACGTAGTAAAAGTACAGAATTTGCCATAAAATTTTGCACCTTCAATCTTATGTCCCCTCTTCATCAGCAGCATACCTGCCACCGCCATATACCCTTCTTTCACTACATACAGAAGAATCATCGGCAGGATGATTTTATATTTAAAAACCAGACTTAAAATAATCGCGCCGATGGTAATCTTATCTGCGATGGGGTCCAGCATTTTTCCCCAGTCCGTTACCATGTTAAATCTTCTGGCGATTTTTCCATCCAGTAAATCCGTCAGACCGGATAAAACGATAATGGCGATTACCGGCCAGTAAGGCGCTCCTTCCAAAGTCATATAGTACACCCAAATATACAGTAACGCTAAAATAATTCTGAAATAGCCCATGATATTTGGGATAGAAAAATATTCCCTAAAAAAATCCGTTTTCATCATCTACTCCTAACCAAAAACATTAATGTGACTTCACCTTTGTCCACAGACCCGCACAGTATTCCTTAATCTCCTTCTCCTGATATCTGAATTCTTCGTTTTTCGGATTGGAAGTGTCCGGCGCACATCCTGGGTTGCCTGCGTACTCCTCATCTCTATAATATTCATAAACAGACTTTACGGCACTGTCATAGCCGATATATTCCGTATTTTGAATTGCCACATCTTCCTGAAGAAAGAAATCAATAAACTTATGGGCTAAATCCGTATTATCACAATACTTAGTAATAACCATCCCATCTGTCCAGACATTACTTCCCTGCTCCGGCACCATAAAGCCCATATTTTCATTTTCGGAAATAATATATGCACCGTCACCGGAATAAACCACTGCCATGTCTTTATTTCCTGAAATCATATTGTCCATGACATCATCTCCCACATATACAGGATCCATGGTCTCACTTTGTTTCATCAGCCATTGATAAGCTTCCTGCAGTTCTTTTTTATTATGGGTATTCATGGAATATCCAAGGGCTTTCAGCGCAATCATAAAGGAATCCCGCTCGGAGTCATACATATAGATTTTTCCTTTATATTTTTCATTTCTTAAAATGTCCCAGCCCTGCTGTAAATCTTTCTGTGAAACCTTTTTCTTATTGTACAGAATACCCACGGTTCCCCAATAATACGGTACAGTATAATTATTACCCTTATCAAAATTATTATCTAATAATTTTGGAATTATTTTGTCTCTGTTAGTAATTTTTGTCCAGTCGATTTTCTTTAAAAATTTTTCTTTCATCAGACGCTCAATCATATAGTCCGAAGGCACTAAAATATCATACTCCGCACCACTCTGAAGTTTTGTATACATGGATTCGTTGGAGTCAAATGTCTCATAAATAATCTGACAGTCATTTTCTTCCTCAAACCGCTCTATCAGCTGAGTATCCACATACTCGCCACTGTTGTAAACCCTAAGCACACTTTTATTATTAATATTCATAAAATTATGAATGCAGAAACAGATAATAACTATCGTCACAACGGCTCCGGCTGCAATGGCCGTTTTTTTCATGAAACCTGACTTTGCGTTTTCCATAACCACCTGATGATCCCGTCTTCTCTTCACAATCCTTGGAATCACTTCCACCAGCACAAGCACAATGACCACCACCAGAATCAGTATGGTGGACAATGCATTGATGGTCGGGTTGGTACGCTTCGTCATATTATAAACGATAATGGAAATATTGGACACACCGTTTCCTGTCACAAAATAGGAAATCACAAAGTCATCAATGGACATGGTAAAGGCTAACAGCATCCCCGCAAAAATACCCGGTTTTAACATGGGAAGAATAACCTTTGCCAGCGCCTGATAAGGCGTAGCACCTAAATCCATTGCCACATCTGCCAGATTGTGATCCATTGCTCTTACCTTCGGATAAACGCTTACGATGACATAAGGTGTACAAAAGGCAATATGAGCAAGAAGCATGGTGATATACCCCCGTTCCATTCTCGCCGAAGTAAACAGAATCATCAGTCCGATGGCGGTCACAATTTCCGGATTCATAATCGGCATGTTGTTGACATTTAATATCCATTCTTTCAAAATCTTTTTACTTTTGGACAGACCGATAGCGGTAATGGTTCCCAGTACTGTTGACACCAATGTGGCAATCAGCGCAATGCTGACAGATACATACACTGCCGCAATAATATTGCTGTCTGTCACCAACTTTTCATACCATCTCAGAGAAAAACCGGAAAAAGAAGTCAATGATTTTGATGAATTAAAGGAAAATACCATCGTCACCAAAATCGGCAGATAGAAAAACGCATACATCAGTACAATATATAATTTAGGTCCAATAGAAAGTTTTCTTTTCATCCGGCACCTCCATTGTCGTCAGGGTCTATCTTTTTCACAAATGCCATCATAAACAGAATAATAATGGCGAGCAGAACCGAAATGGCGCTGCCGAAATTCCAATCTCCCACGGAAATAAATTGATTTTCAATTAAGTTTCCTATTAAGACAAACTGATGTCCTCCTAACAGTACCGGTATAACGAATGTGGAGATGGACAGCAGAAATACCATGGTAATACCGTTAATCACTCCCGGAAGAGACAGTTTAAATATCACTTTTGTAAAGGTATGAAAACGGTTTGCCCCCAAATCGTTGGCCGCTTCCACCAGCGAATGGTCCATCTTTGCCAGCGAAGTGTGAATCGGAATAACCATAAAAGGCAGTAAATCACATACCAGACCGATAAGCACGGAAAAATTGGTATACATCATATTTACAGGATTTAAGCCAATTACCTTTAACAGAGAATTAATAATTCCATTATCTGACAGCAGGCTAATCCATGCGTATGTACGGAGCAGTGTATTGATCCACATGGGAATTGTAACCAGAAGAATCAGGATACTTTGCATACTGTCACTGCATTTTGAAATAAAATATGCCATAGGATAGGCAAGAATCAGGCACACAAGGGTGGTGATAATACCCATCTGAAAAGACCTGGCAAACACATTCAGATAAACCGGGTCCGATATCTTTTGAAAGTTTTCTAACGTAAAATGAATGGTCACAAGGGAATTGTCCCCCGTTGTCACAGAGTACAGCACAATCAGAACCAGCGGAAGAACAATCAACAGAAACGACCAAAGCACATACGGTTTTACCAATATTCTATAATGTTTCATAGGCTCCTCCTAATTTTCCATTTTATGCATTACCTGAATATCAAACGGATCAATGGTAAGGCCTACCATAATTCCTGTCTCATAATTTCCGGTGGTGTGCACTTTGTAAGTCCGAAGTTTTGTTTCCACAAGGTACTCATAATGCACACCCATAAATACCTTGGATACAATTTTCCCGGAAACCTTTCCTTCCGAGACGTCAACCACATGCATGTCCTCCGGTCTCAGCACTACCTCAATGCTCTCGTTTTCCCGAAATCCTTTATCCACACATTCCCAGTCAATATCGTCAAACCGCACCAGACAGTCTTTCAGCATAGTTCCCTCAATAATATTTGACTCCCCGATAAAACCTGCCACAAAACGGTTTTGAGGTTCATTATAAATATCTGTCGGCGTTCCTATCTGCTGAATCTCTCCGTCATTCATTACCACAATGGTATCTGACATGGACAGCGCTTCTTCCTGATCGTGGGTGACAAATATAAAGGTAATTCCCACTTCCTTTTGTATCTTTTTCAGTTCCGCCTGCATGTCTTTTCGCAGTTTTGCATCCAGCGCGCCCAACGGTTCATCTAATAGAAGAACTTTCGGTTCGTTTACCAGCGCTCTGGCAATGGCTACTCTCTGCTGCTGTCCGCCGGACAGCAATGTGACATCTCTTTTTTCAAATCCGATCAGACCGACCAGTTCCAACATTCCCGTAACTTTTTTATGAATAATGCTTTTGTCTGTTTTCTTCAGGTTCAGGCCAAACGCCACATTATCATACACATTGAGAAAAGGAAATAAAGCGTATTTCTGAAAAACCGTATTTACTTCCCTTTTAAATGGCGGCACCTTTGCAATATCTGCCCCCTCAAACAGAACCTGTCCGCTACTCGGCTCCTCAAAGCCTCCGATAATTCTAAGTATGGTGGTTTTTCCGCATCCGCTGGGGCCCAGAAGGGTAAGAAATTCATTTTCATAGATGTTCAAATCAATCCCTTTCAAAACCTGCTGTTCCCCAAAATTCTTCGTAATATTTTTTAATTCAATAATCGTATCTGCCAAAAATTTTTCCTCCCGAAACCTCTGATATCTCCACTGTTTTCATATAATTTATGTATTCGTGTTTCTAATCGTCAATACTATATAATTATACACCATCCATGTCAATATAAAAACAGAAAATAAAACAAAAAAAGATAGAGAACTTTTCATTCTGTTGTTATAATAAAATTAACAGAATTTTTCGGTTATTTTGTCATCAAAAAGGAGAAGTAGTGTGAAAAAGAAAATTTTCATTGCTATTTATGCCTGAGCAGAAGAAAGGAACGAGTGATTTTTATGAAAACTGCAAAGCGTATTTTATCCTTGCTGTTATGTGCGGTGCTGTCAGTCGGTGCCATGTCCGGCGCTACAGCGCAGAAAACTTATGGTCGGATGGACGGCTTTACCAATGATGCGGATATTTCCCAGTCAAAATATCCTGCAAATATTAATAAATACCATCAGATTTTTCAGATGAATCTTGCCGGCCCGGGACTGACCGCATGGGACTACGCCACAGGAAAAGATGTAAACGTGGCTGTTCTGGATAACGACTTCAATGTAAACGACAGTGAATTAAAAGCCAATATCAAAGGCTGTTATAATGCTATTACAAAAAAAGAAGGCTCCACTGAAATCACTTATAACAGCGAGCATGGCACCAGTGTTGCCACAATTCTGGGGGCTGTGGGAAACAACGGACTGAAAAGTGCCGGCGTGGCATATAACTGCAACCTGTATCTCATTCAGGTAGATGTCAACGGAACATGGCAGTCTTATGAGGACACCATTATTGAAGCCATCCGTTATGCTTCAGAAAAAAACTGTCGGGTCATCAATATGAGCCATGGCGGTGACGTGTATCAGGAAAATCTGAAAAATGCCATTAATGAAGTGTATAACCGGGAGCAAAACAGCATCCTTGTGGTAGCTTCCGCAGGCAATACTTACAAAGAAGAATATCACTACCCGGCTTCCTATGACAATGTGCTGTCCGTCTCCTCACTGAAATATGCAGACGGAACATATTCCGTACAGCCAAACTGTACTTATAATGACAAGATGGATATTGCCGCTCCGGGAGGCTCTACCAGTTCCGCCGCTCCTTATGCAGCCGGTGTGGCCGCCCTGCTGTTTCAGGCAGATCCGTCCCTGACTGCCCGGGAATGTGCAGAAATCATTACATCCACGGTCATGGATGCAGGAAGCAAAGGATACGACAAATATTACGGACACGGTATTATTCAGCCACTGACGGCAGTTCAGAAGGCTGTCTACAAAACAGATACAAAATCAAGACAAATCACGGGAACTGCCTCTTCTTATCGGAAGACACTCGGTGATAAGCCTTTTTCTCTGGACGCCAAAACGATTGGTTCCGGCATTCTACAATACAGTTCCAATAACTCAAATGTGGCTTCTGTAAATCAAAGCGGTGTTGTTACCCTGAAAAATAAAGGAACTGCAATTATTACCATATCCGTTCCAGCTTCCGGAATTTTTCAAAGTGCTTCCAAAAAAGTGACGGTTACCGTAACCGCCGGTTCTGCCCAAAACGGAGCTTCATCCAAAATCACAAAGCCGAAAAGACCGGTTATCAGAACAATTAAAAAACGGGGAAAAACGAAAATTAAAATTACATGGAAGAAAGTGAAAAGAGCTTCCGGCTACCAGATTTTAATTTCTTCTAACAGAAAATTCAAAAAGCCGAGAAAGATTACCGTCAAAAAGAAATCCGCCACCTCAAAAGTTGTCAAAGGATTCAAGAAGAAAAAATACTTTGTTAAAATGCGTGCCTACACTGTCCGGAACAAACGAAAAGTTTACGGAAAATACAGTAAAATAAAAAGAATCAAGTTGTAAGAATAAAAAACGTCTGCATATGCTTTTTTACAAACATATACAGACGTTTTTTATTCTATGCTTTATTTTGCGCTGCAACCAGATTTACACTGTGGTACATCTCCCGCAGTTTCGGTTTTTCAATTTTACCCGTAGCATTGCGGGGTACTTTTGTAAAGATAATCTTTTTCGGTCGTTTGTACCGTGGAAGTTCTTTGCAGAAAGCCTTTATCTCCTCCTCGGTGCACTCCTCGCCTGGATTCAGTTCTATGACAGCGGCCGCAATCTCTCCCAGTCTTTCATCTGCCACGCCGATAACCGCAACGTCTTTAATCTTAGGATATTTACTCAGGAAATTTTCTATCTGAACCGGATAAAGGTTTTCACCGCCACTGATGATGACGTCTTTTTTCCTGTCTACCAGATAGATGAAACCGTCCTCATCGGTCTGCGCCATATCTCCGGTATACAGCCATCCGTTTTTCAATGTTTCTTTCGTCGCCTTCTCGTCATTATAGTAGCAGGTCATGACTCCCGGTCCTTTTACGATAAGTTCTCCCACTTCGCCCCGGGCTGCTTCATTGCCTGCGGCATCCACAATCTTTGCCTCCCAGCCGTAGCCCGGAATGCCAATGGCTCCTACTTTCTCTATATTTTCCACGCCGAGATGTACGCATCCCGGTCCGATAGATTCGCTTAGTCCGTAATTGGTATCATACTGATGGTTCGGAAAATATTTTTTCCAACGGCGGATCAAGCTTTGAGGTACCGGCTGAGCGCCGATATGCATCAGTCGCCACTGTTCCAGCTTGTAATCCTCCAGTTTCAACTCTCCTCTGTCCAGAGCCAGCAGTATATCCTGTGCCCACGGAACCAGCAGCCATACAATACTGCATCCTTCATTGGACACCGTCTCCAAGATGGTTCGTGGTGTTACGCCTTTGAGCAGAACCGCCTTACTTCCTGTGAGGAGACTTCCAAACCAATGCATTTTCGCTCCCGTATGATACAGTGGCGGAATACATAAGAATACATCATCTTTGGTCTGTCCATGATGTTTCTGTTCCACAACTGCCGCATGCATAAGGCTCTCATGATTATGTAAAATTGCTTTTGGAAAGCCTGTCGTTCCGGAGGAAAAATAAATTGCCGCATCATCCTCATCTGCAATCTGTATCTGTGGTGACAATGAAGAACAGTTGGACGCCAGTTTGTCATAATCCTCTGCAAATGTAGGACAGTCTCCACCTACATAAAACAGAATTCTCTTTTCGTCAATCTCATCCACAATCTCTTCCAGACGTCCGATAAACTCCGGACCGAAGAAAAGTACGTCCGTCTCGGACAACTCCAGACAGTACTTAATTTCATGCTCATCAAAACGGAAATTCATCGGTACTGCCAACGCTCCTGTCTTTAAAATTCCAAAATAAATCGGCAGCCACTCTAAGCAGTTCATCATAAGAATTGCCACTTTATCTCCTTTTTGAATCCCCCTGCTTAAAAGCAGGTTCGCCACACGGTTTGCTTTTTCATTAAATACATGCCATGTTATCTCCCGCCTGTACTGCTGGTGAATATCCGGCTGAATCAGTTCGTACTCCCGCCATGTAACTCTTTTTTTCTCTTTTATCTCCGGATTAATCTCTACCAGTGCCACATCTTCGGCAAATTCTCTTGCATTTTTTTCTAATATTTCTGTAATCGGCATTTTTATCCTTCTTCCTTATATTTTTTATCCTGACACTTTTTCGCTTTAAAGTCATAAAATATTATAAGAAATATATAATAAGAAGTCAATCCATAATAACAAAAAGTCCATTTGCGAGAAACAGAAC
The DNA here is from genome assembly GCA_904420085.1 of uncultured Eubacterium sp. Classification (GTDB taxonomy): domain Bacteria; phylum Bacillota; class Clostridia; order Lachnospirales; family Lachnospiraceae; genus Eubacterium_G. The sequence goes on from CAJFUA010000031.1 coordinate 12,323, forward strand.
ATATATGTAATTGAATTCCAAATATAGGAAGAAAACAAAAAAATTACATACATACTTTCATAAAACTATGAAATATATATGTAATTTCCCATTTTACCATTCTTTATAAATTATATAAACTGAAAAAGTCTGTTGGCATTTTCTCCCAGAATCAACCGTTTTTCCTGTTCTTCCAAATGGGTATCCGTAAAATCTTTCAACGCCTGACTCTGTTCATACCATGGACTGTCCGTTCCATATAAAATTCTTTGGGCGCCGTGATTTCTTACCATCCTCAGGAATTGTTCCTCACTCATGGTCACCGGAAATTTTCTGTTTAATACTACCGCCGTGTCCAAATATAATGGAAGACCAACCAGTTTCTCTTCCACTTCATCCCATAATCTCCAGCCGCCCATATGTGCCAGAATCAGTTTTTCCGGCTGGATATGTTTCCACAGATTTAAAACCATATCCGGCGTACAGTGAATTGGTCTGGGCAGTCCCACATCTTCTCCTGCATGAACAATAATTCCCAAGCCTTTATCAGCGGCATAATCTACAATCCGAAGATATCTTTCATCATCAAAAAATGTATTCTGATAATCAGGATGCAGTTTCACTGCCTTTAAATCCATGGCTACAACTTCATCAATAATTTCCTTATAGTTTTTACAGTCAGGATGAATTGCGCCGAAACTAAAAACGCCGGTCTCCTCCATCTTTTCATTCATTTGCGCTGCCAGCCTGTTGATTTTCTCCGGCTGTCTTTCATTGGTTGCCACGGGGCATACCACCGACAAATCCATTCCTGCTCTTTTTGTGCTTTCTGACAATCCCTGCACGGTAGGGATTCTGGCACACTTCACCTCGAATCCCTGCCCGTTGATAATGTTTTGTTCCATATTTTCAATGGCACTGTGTGCAATTTTCTCAGGAAAAGTATGTGTATGAATATCTATTATCATAAAAATCACTCATTCCTTTCTTCTGCTCCGGCACAAATAGCAATTACACTCCTGTTCAAAACTGCCTTTATTTGCTCAATTTCATATTCCTTCCCAAAACTACCTGTATTCAGGCAATTTCATACCCTCTCTCAAAGGCTTTCACATTGATATCAATGGTCTTTGCTGGAACTGTATTCTTAATCACTTCTATCCACTGCTCCTTTGGAAAGTCCATATGCTGTGCGGCAACACCCAAAATAATTACGTTAAATACTTTGGAATTTCCCATTGCCAGCGCCTCTGCCTGTGCATCCACGGAAATAACACGATATTCTTTTGACAAATCTTCAATAATTCCCTGTGGGTACTCTGCCACACCTGTCACTACCGGCATAGGATCAATTCTCTGGTCGTTGACAATAATAACGCCGTCTTTCTTTAGAAAATGAGCGTACCGTAAAGCCTCCAGTCTCTCGAAAGCAATCAGTACATCTGCCTGCCCCTGCTCTACAATCGGTTCTGCCACCTTTGTTCCATAGCGGACATAAGTAACAACACTGCCGCCACGCTGGGCCATTCCATGAACTTCGGAAAGTTTTACGTCATATCCTGCCGCCACGGTAATCCCGCCTAAAATTCTGCTTGTAAGGAGAGTACCCTGACCGCCTACGCCTACAATCATAATATTTTTTGTATCTGCCATGATTATTCTCCTCTCTTCTTTAATTCAATGGCGCCAAACTTACAGTTGCTCATGCAAAGTCCGCAGCCATTACACATTGTCTCATCAATCCGCACGGTTCCATCTTCATTCTTTGTCATTGCCGGACATCCCGGTACCAGACATTGTCCACACTTAACGCACTTCTCAGGAATCGTATAACATTTACCCTTCGGTACAAAAGATTTCAGCAGCGCACACGGCGACTGGGAAATAATTACGGAAACCTCGTCCCGTGCCACTTCTTCCTTCACAACCTTTGTAAGTCTGTCCACATCAAATGCATTGACCACTTCTACATGTTTCACACCCAGAGCCTTACATAAATCCACTAAATCTACCTGGTAAGCTGCCTCTCCGGACAACGTCTTTCCTGTTGCCGGATGATCCTGATGGCCTGTCATACCGGTCGTTGAATTGTCCAAAATAATCACCGTTCCGGTGGATTTATTGTATACCATATTCATTAGAGAGTTCACACCGGTATGGAGAAATGTACTGTCTCCAATCACTGCCACCCAGTTTTTGATATATTCCTTGCCTCTTGCCTTTTCCATACCATGAAGGGTGGAAATACTGGATCCCATACAGAGAGTGGTATCGACCACACCCAGAGGATTTACTGCACCAAGAGTATAACATCCGATATCTCCTGCCGCATGAATTCTTAACTTCTTCAATACGGAATATGTACTTCTATGCGGACAACCCGGACACAAAATCGGCGGTCTCGCCGGAGCTTGTGCCGGCTGTTTCATGTCAGCTTTTTCTCCCAGAATCTTTTCTCTGAGCATATTGGCGCTGTACTCGCCCTGCACCGTAAACAGGTTCTTGCCTTCACATGCAATGCCCATCGCCTTTACCTGTTCTTCGATGACCGGTTCCAATTCTTCAACGATAATTAATCGGTCCACTTTTGAAGCAAACTCCTGAATCAGTCCCTTTGCCAGCGGATGTACCAGCCCCAGCTTCAATACCGATGCATTGGGCACCGCCTCCTTCACATACTGATAAGGAATACCGCTTGTAATGATGCCAATGCCTGTATCGTTATACTCAACCTGATTGATATCCAAATGATCTGCATCCTCTGCCATTTTGTTCATGCGCGCCTCCACCTTCAGGTGGGCTTTGATGGCATTTGCCGGCATCATAACATTTTTTGCAATATCTCTCTCATAAGGTTTATCTTCCAACTCTATTCTGTCTTCTAAATTGACAATTCCCTGTGAGTGGGCAAGTCTTGTGGTAGTTCTTAAAATCACCGGCGTGTCGTACTTCTCGGACAATTCATAAGCTCTTTTTGTAAACACTCTGGCTTCCTCGCTGTCCGACGGTTCTACCACCGGAATCATTGCCGCACGGCCTACCATTCGGGTGTCCTGCTCATTCTGTGAACTGTAGATACCCGGATCGTCTGCCACAACAACCACCAGACCTCCGTTCACTCCAATGTACGCATCAGAATAAAGCGGGTCTGCCGCCACGTTCAGCCCTACCATCTTCATCATGCACATGGAACGGCTGCCTGCCATGGATGCACCGATGGCTACCTCTGCCGCCACCTTCTCATTTGGCGCCCACTCCGCATATATTTCCTCATATTTTACTACATTCTCACTTACCTCTGTACTGGGTGTTCCCGGATACGCTGATGTCACCTTTACTCCAGCCTCGTAAGCTCCTCTGGCAATGGCCTCATTGCCAAGCATAATCGTTTGTCTGCTCATTTTCAACTTCCTGCCTCTCATGAAAATTCTTTACACCAATTCACTATATTTTATGTTGCAAAATTTTTCTTTTGCATCTCGGATTTTATCGAATTTTAGTGCTTTACAATATTAAAAAATATTATAGTTTATTGTATGTTTTTAGTCAACAAAAGGACGGGATATTTCGCCCGTCCTTTGATATATTTCTCCTTTGTCGGATTATTTTAAATATATTTTTCCTGCCGGCAGAAGACTCAATGCAATCTCCGTCATCTCCTCCGGTGTCTCCTGCATACCGTTCTGCGCCCAGTTCTCCACCACTGCAATACAGCCGAAAACAATATAATATCTGTAGTATTCATATCGTTTTAAATTTTTATCTAAAAATTTGTCTTTCCAACGCAGCATATATTTGTTATGTACATAATATCCGATTTTCTCAAATCCTGTTTGATTTCGGATGCTGAAAAACAAAATATCCGTCTTTGTCCTGTCCTGATAAAAATAAGTAAACAGATGGGCGAAAAATTCTTTGGCGTCTCCCCCCTCTGTTTTTTCTACAATTTTTTCCAAATCCCTTGCAATATCTTTCTGAAGGTTTTCCAGCATTTCTATCGGATCCCGGTAATACTGATAAAATGTTGTTCTGGTAATATCTGCCTCTTTCGCCAGTTCGCTGACGGTTACATTCTCTATATTTTTATTTTTTAATATGCGGATTAATGCCTCTGTCAGCACCTTTTTGGTGCGCTTCACTCTTCGGTCAATCTTTTCCTGTTCTTTCAAGTTCTTCTCTTCCTCCTAAATAATAATATAAATATCATTATACTATTTTCAGGCGGAAATGTACATGACCTTTCCGTTTTCTTCGGCAATCTTTTCCCGGCAATCATCCTATATATTGGCTATAAGAATTGCGGCTGCTGCCAAAAAAGGGCCCAGCGGAATCACACTGTGAAGCGTGGATTTTGCCATTCCTATTTTCTGTATAAACATATATACAAGAATACCAACGCCTGCCAATACGATTACATAAAGCAAGTCGGTAATCCCTAAGCAGAATCCCAAAACTGCTGCCAGTTTTATATCTCCTGCCCCAATTTCTGCTGACAATACAGCGGGAATAAAAAACAGAAGCCCTCCGACTGCCAGTCCTATCAATAAAGATACTATTGACGGTTCCTGCGTGCGGATGACTCCGGTCATCTCTGACAGAAGAAGTCCTGTTCTAATCATCAGTAATCCCAACAACAGTGAATTGGGTATGATTCGGTGGTGAAAATCCGTCATGGCAATCACCTCGCACAGCATGAAAAACAGAAACTTATAGAGCGTATATATCCCAAATCCGTCTCTCCATACAGTGACCGCTCCCACGACTGCCATCAGCATCCATACAATCACATCTTCCGTCCTTGTATGCCCAGACTTTTTATCTCTATTTGATAACAGATATTTTTCCACTTTATCACATAATATTTTGGACACGCTTCCCATCAGCGCGCCAATCATCCATCTCACTGCCGACAAACAGGCTCCCCCTCATTTGTTATTTCATTAATCTTGTAATTACATCCTGAACTGTTGTAATCTTTTTCTGCATGTTACTTTTTGCCCCGCAAAAAAGCAGTCCGTTGTCCACGTCTCCCTTAGCTGCGGCAATCAGCCGCTCGGTAATACAATACGGAATTTCTGCAGGATTACATTTTTTCAGACATGCCAGACATTTCTTCGGTGGAAACGTTGCTCCTGCCATTACCTTTTCCATAAACTTATTTTTAATGGCTCTTCCCGGCATCCCCACAGGACTTTTTACAATCGTAATATCTTCTTTCTCTGCCTGAACATATGCTTCCTTGTATCTGACATCCGCATCACACTCTTTGGTAGTTACGAATGCGGAACCTACCTGTACACCATCCATTCCCAAAGCGAAAGCATGTTTTGTGTCCTCTTTCGAGGATATGCCTCCTGCCAGAACAATAGGGATATGTTTGGAATACTTGTCCCTGTATTTCTGCACTACCTGCTTAATTTTAAGGACTTCATCATCATAACTCTCATTCTGATATTTGACAAGTTCCTGCGCTCCGAAGCCCAGATGACCGCCTGCCTCCGGTCCCTCGATCACAATCATATCCGCAGTAATATCATATTTTTTATCCCAATATTTCAAAATCACCTCTGCCGATTTTTTGCTGGACACAATGGGCGCAATCTTTGTTTTGTATCCTTTTGTCAGTTCCGGCAGTTCCACAGGAAGACCTGCCCCTGAGATAATAATGTCCGCCCCGGCTTTTACGGCTGCCATCACCTGCTCTTTGTAATTATTTAATGCGGACATAATATTAAATCCGATAATTCCTTTTGGCGCAATACTTCTTGCCTTCTCAAATTCTTTTTTGATGGCACGCAGGTTTGCTTTTAAAGGATTTTCCCGGAAATCTTCTTCACGAAAACCAATCTGGGCAGTGGAAATAATTCCCACGCCGCCCAGATTTGCCACAGTTCCCGCCAGGTTTGCCAAGGAAATTCCGACACCCATACCTCCCTGAACCAGCGGGATATCTGCTTTCAAATCTCCTATCATTAAAGGCTTAAAATCCATTACATTCTCCTAAATCTGTTATATCTGTTCTCAACAATTTCTTCTGCCGGCAGTTTTTGCTTTTCTTCTATGAAAACAGCAATTTCCCCTTTCAGTCGGGCAATCACATCTTCCATGTTATCCACATGATAGTCCTCAGGCTCGCGGATGATTTTCTCAACAATCTTCAAATCCTTCAGATCATCTGCCGTCATTTTCATTGCCTCTGCCGCTTTGTCTGCCAGTTTACCGTCTTTCCACAAAATACTTGCGTAGCCTTCCGGAGACAGTATGGAATATACTGCGTTTTCCAGCATCCATACTTCATCTGCCACCGCCATTGCCAAAGCGCCGCCGCTTCCTCCTTCTCCGATAAAAATTGAGAGAATCGGCACGGTAATTCCTGACATTTCAAACAGATTCCGCGCAATGGCCTCTCCCTGTCCGCGCTCCTCTGCCTCAATTCCGCAGAATGCTCCGGGCGTATCCACAAAACAGATAATCGGTCTGTGAAACTTTTCTGCCTGTTTCATCAGTCGGAGAGCCTTCCGGTATCCTTCCGGTGAAGACATACCAAAATTTTTCTCTATATTCTCTTTCGTGCTGTGTCCTTTTACCTGTGCAATGACCGTAACCGGCACACCTTGAAAATATGCGATTCCGCCCATCACTGCGCTGTCGTCGCCAAAATATCTGTCGCCGTGAAATTCCATAAAATCATCAAACAATTTCTGAATGTAATCTTCACCGGAAGGTCTGCTGATATCTCGGATAAGATTTACTTTCTCCCAAGCGGAAAGCCCGTTTTTTATATCTCTGGCAGAATTTTCAATCTCTGCATGGGCAATTTCTTTTTTATTACCATAATGAAAAGAAATGACTTCACTGAGCTTTTCTTTCATCTGTTCCCGCTCTAAAATCATGTCTACAAATCCATGTTCCAAAAGAAATTCGGAACGCTGAAATCCCTTTGGTAATTTCTGTCCGATGGTCTGCTCGATGACACGGGGTCCTGCAAAACCGATTAACGCACCTTTCTCTGCCATAATAATATCGCCAAGCATGGCAAAACTGGCCGTTACGCCGCCGGTAGTAGGATTTGTCAGAACAGAAATGTACAGATTTCCACTGTCACTGTGGCGTTTTAATGCGGCAGATGTTTTTGCCATCTGCATTAAAGAAACCGTTCCTTCCTGCATTCTGGCACCTCCCGAACAGGAAAAGATGATGACGGGAAGATTTTCCTCCGTGGCACGCTCCACGGTCTTTGTAATCTTCTCACCGACAATTCTTCCCATACTTGCCATCATAAACCGTCCGTCCATCACGGCCACTGCCGCCGGCTGTCCGTTGATGGCAATTTTTCCGGTAATCACCGCCTCGTCCAGTTTTGTATTTTCTTTAATCTCTTTAATTTTATTTACATATTCCTCATTGTGCAGCGGATTGCTGATTTCCATTCCCTCAAACCAAGGCTCGAAGCTTCCTTTGTCTGCAATGATTCCAATTCTCCGTTTTGCATGAATGCGAAAATAACCGCCACATTTCGGACAGACATAGTTTTTTTCTTTGACTTCTTCTGACAAAACCATGGCGCCGCATTTTTTGCATTTTCTAAATAACCCTTTCGGAACGTCCGGTTTTGGAATTTTTATATATTCATTTCTCTGCTTTTTGATTAATTTCTTTATTTTCAATTAAGCTCTCCTGTCCTGATTAAACTGATCAATAAAATCCACATCAAAATTTCCTGAAATAAAGTCACTGTTATTGATAATTTCATACTGATAATCAATATTCGTGTCAATTCCCTCAATGACTACTTCCCCAAGGGCGCTGCGCATCTTATCAATGGCTTCTTCTCTGCTGTCTGCATAAACAATCAGTTTTGCCAGCATGGAATCATAATAGGGCGTCACTTCATATCCGGAAAAGACAGCGGAATCCACTCTCACTCCCTTTCCTCCCGGGAAATGAAGATCCGTTATCTTTCCGGGACAAGGTCTGAAACCTTTGTCCGGATTTTCCGCATTGATTCTGCACTCAATGGAGTGTCCCTTAATCTCTATATCTTTCTGCTCAAAATTCAGTTTTTTTCCTTCTGCAATTTTTATCTGCTCTTTTACAATGTCAATACCGGTAATACTTTCCGTAACGGGATGCTCCACCTGTATTCTGGTGTTCATCTCCATAAAATAATACTTTCCGTTTTTATCTAATAAAAATTCTATGGTTCCGGCATTTTCATATCCGGCCGCAACCGCCGCCTTCACAGCTACCTGTCCCATCTCGTCCCGAAGTTCTTTGGACAGGGCTTCTGACGGAGCTTCCTCTATAATTTTCTGGTGATTTCTCTGCAGAGAGCAGTCTCTCTCGCCCAAATGAACCACATTTCCATATTTATCTGCTAATATCTGAAACTCAATATGCCTTGGATGCTCCACAAAATGTTCAATATACATGGTGTTGTCTCCAAAGGCTTTTTCACTTTCTGTCTGTGCCGCCAAAAAGCAATGTTCAAATTCCTCACTGCTGTAGGCAACACGCATTCCCTTGCCGCCGCCGCCGGAAGCAGCCTTAATCATGATTGGGTATCCTACTTCCTCTGCAACGCTCTTTCCTGTTTCACAGTCCGTGATTCCGTCATTATTTCCCGGAATTACAGGAATTCCCGCCTGAATCATGGTATTTCTTGCCTGAACTTTGTTTCCCATTTTTTCTATGACGTCAGAATGTGGTCCCACATAAGTAATATTGCATTTCTCACACAATCTGGCGAAGGTCGGGTTTTCGGATAAAAATCCAAATCCCGGATGGATGGCGTCTGCCCCTGAAGTAATGGCCGCACTGATAATACTTTCCATATTCAGATAACTTTCGCTGGATTTTGTCTCACCTATGCAAATCGCTTCATCTGCCAACTGTGTATGTAGTGCTTCCTTGTCTGCGACAGAATACACAGCCACAGTTTCTATACCCATCTCTCTGCATACTCTGATAATTCTTACAGCGATTTCTCCTCTGTTTGCAATTAACATTTTTTGTATCACAAAATCACCTCTAACTTTTCAACCTTACCCAACCATAAAGGTCAGTTCCGCACTGGCTACTACCTTTCCGTCAACGCTTGCCACTGCTTTTCCAATTCCCAACGGTCCTTTTTGATTGATAATTTCTGTTTCAAGCTTTAATTTGTCTCCCGGAACCACCTTTCCCCGGAAACGGCATTTATTGATTCCACCAAAAAAAGCTGTCTTACCTTTATTTTCTTCCATGCTCAATATGGCAACTGCACCGACCTGTGCCAGCGCCTCAATGGTCAATACACCCGGCATCACCGGCATTCCCGGAAAATGTCCTTTAAAAAAGTCCTCTCGGTAAGTTACGCACTTGTAACCCACTGCATATTCTCCCGGCTTGAAATCTTCAATATAATCTATCAGCAGAAACGGATGTCTGTGAGGTATAATTTCCTCAATTTCTTTGATTGTCAACATGTCTATCCAACCTCTCTTACTCAATAATGAACAGTTCCTGTCCAAACTCTACCGGCGTCTCATTGTCCACACAGATTTCTTTTACAATACCGTCATACTCTGACTCAATTTCATTCATCAGTTTCATTGCTTCCACGATTGCCAGTGTCTGACCTTTTTTCACATGATCTCCCACCGACACAAAAGGCTCTTCTCCTTCACCCGGCGCCATATACACGGTACCTACCAATGGTGATTTTACCGCCTTTCTCTCTGTGGTTTCCTCTAAAATATCTTCTGCAATCTCTTCGCCAATTTCCATATCGGGAACTGCTTTTCTCTCTATGACTTCTGTGACGGTTCCACAATTTCCTTTCGCGAGGCATAACTTTACTCCGTCTTCCTCGTATTGAAAATCTCTGATATTGGAATTTGATACCGCACTGATTAATTGTTTTATATCATTAATATTCATACATCTCATCCTTTCTGCTTTAACGAAAGCTAGTCAGCCATGTATTTCTTTACTGCCAATGTGGCATTGTGACCGCCAAATCCTAAGGAGTTGGACAATACAAAATCCACATTCTGGTGAATGCCTTCACCCATCACGTAATCCAAATCACATTCTTCGTCAAGATTCTTCAGACCAACGTTCGGATGAATGTAACCGTCCTGTATACTCTTTACACAGGTAATAAATTCAACGCCGCCGGCAGCTCCCAATAAATGACCAATCATGGACTTGGTAGAACTGATTTTCACATTTTTTGCCGCATCTGACAATGCCAGCTTCACTGCACGTGTCTCGAACAGGTCGTTATGGTGGGTACTTGTTCCGTGGGCATTAATATAATCTACATCTTCCGGCTTCTTTCCGGCTTCTTTGATTGCAATTTCCATGGCCTTTGCTGCGCCGCTTCCATCCTCAATCGGGGATGTGACATGGTATGCATCACAGGTAGCGCCATATCCTGCCACCTCTGCCAATATTTCAGCACCTCTTTGTTTTGCATGCTCTAATTCTTCCAGAATTACAATTCCGGCTCCCTCTCCCATAACAAAACCGCTTCTGTCCTTGTCAAACGGAATGGATGCTTTATATTTGTCCTGAGATTTGGTCAATGCCGTAAGGTTTGTAAATCCGGCTACACCTAAAGGTGTGATGGCACTTTCTGTTCCGCCTGCCACCATCACGTCTGCCTCACCGCATTGGATGGCGCGATATGCCTCTCCTATAGAGTGAGCTCCTGTTGCACATGCCGTAACCACATTGATACATTTTCCTTTGGCTCCCAAATCAATGGCTACATTTCCTGCCGCCATATTTGTAATCATCATTGGAACCAGAAGGGGCTTCACTCTGTCATTTCCTTTTTCCAAAAGTTTCTGATGTTCTTCTTCCATATCTTTCATTCCGCCGATACCGGAACCCACGCTGACGCCCACACGATACGGATCTTCTTTTGCCATATCAATTCCTGACTGTACCATAGCCTCCTTGGCCGCACAGACAGCATATTGGGAAAAAGCAGACATTCTTTTTGCCTGTCTGAATCCCATTTTCTCTTTTGGATCAAAACCTTTTACTTCTGCCGCCAGTTTCACGGCATAGTCTGTGGTATCAAATTTTGTAATTTCATCAATTCCTACTTTGTTTTCCTTCACACTTTTCCAAAACTCTTCTACACTGTTTCCAATCGGTGTGATTGCTCCCATTCCTGTTACTACAACTCTCTTCATCTTCTACCTCACATTACCATTCCGCCATCAATATGGAATACCTGTCCTGTTATATAATCACTTTGGTTACCTGCTAAAAAGGCCGCCAGTTCCGCCACCTCTTCTGCTTTTCCGAATCTGCCCAGAGGAATCTGAGCCACTGCCTGCTCTTTTACTTTCTCTGACAGTTCATTGGTCATATCCGTCTCAATAAATCCCGGTGCAATGGCGTTCACATTGATATGTCTGCCTGCCAATTCTCTCGCCATAGACTTTGTAATACCAATAACGCCGGCTTTTGCTGCCGAATAATTGACCTGTCCTGCATTTCCTGTGACGCCGGATACGGAAGACATGTTGATAATTTTTCCATATCTCTGTTTCATCATGATTCGGGATGCAAACCGGATGCAGTTAAAAGTACCTTTTAAGTTGGTAGCAATTACATCATCAAAGTCTTCTTCTTTCATTGCCATTGCAAGACCGTCTCTTGTAATTCCCGCATTGTTAACCAGAATATCGATTCGTCCGTAATGTTCCTGCACCTGCTGTATAAGCTGACTGCACTGTTCAAAATCAGAAACATCGCATTGGACTGCCTCTGCTGTTTTTCCCATCTCCTGAATTTCTTTCACAACACTTTCTGCCTTATCTTTTGAGCCGGCATAGTTCACAATGACGGTAGCATTCATGGACGCCAGTTTCAATGCCACTGCCCGTCCGATACCTCTTGAAGCTCCTGTGACAACTGCTACTTTTCCTTTTAACATACACACCTCTCACTCTATTTCTGAATATTCTCTAATTTTTCCAAATCTTCGTATTTACTGATGTTGATACATGTCACTGTCTTGTCGATTTTTCTTAAAAATCCGGCAATGGTTTTTCCCGGACCGATTTCCACAAATGTGTCCACACCGTTTTCAATCATGTTTCTCACACTCTGCTCCCAGCAGACCGGAGAATATACCTGTTTTACCAACAGTTCCTTCGTATCCTGGATATCATTCACATACTGTGCCGTAACATTTGTTACATACGGAATTTTTAACGGATGCATTTCTATCTGTTCCAGTGTTTCTCCCAACTGGTTTCCTGCCTCTGTCAGAAATTTGGAATGAAACGGACCGCTGACATTTAATTCAATGGCCCTTCTGGCTCCCGCCGTTTCCAAAACTTTCATCGCTTCTGAAACAGCCTGTTTCTTTCCCGTAATGACAATCTGTCCCGGACAGTTATAGTTTGCCACGGACACACCTTCTATATCGGCGATGGCGCTGTCAATTTCCTCTGCGCCAAGTCCTAAGATAGCCGCCATGGTTCCCTCACCGTCAGGCACCGCACGGTTCATAAAGATACCTCTCTGTCTTACGGTTTTGATGGCGTCTTCTTCCGTCATTCCGCCTGCTGCGGCAATAGCTGCATACTCTCCCAGACTTAATCCGGCGGTTACATCCGGGTGAATGCCTCTGTTTTCTATTTCGGCTGTTATTGCCAGATAAGTGGTAACCAACGCCGCCTGGGTATATTCCGTATTATTGATTTCCTCGTTTTCCTCAAAACAAATATGGCAGATGTCAAAGTCTAAGACTTTATCTGCTCTCTCGTAAATTTCTTTTGCAAGGGCACTGTTTTCATAGAAATCTTTTCCCATGCCTACAGCCTGAACCCCCTGTCCCGGATATACAAATGCGATTTTACTCATATTTCTGTCCTCCGCTTAAAAGTTCTTCTGCCTGACGCACCACGCCTGTAATAATTTCCTTACAGGTGCATTCCTCTTTCACAAGTCCTGCAATCTGTCCTGCCATCAGACTTCCGTCGTTGACATTTCCTTCTACCACGGCCATTCTAAGCCCGCCTAAAGTAAGGAGTTCCAATTCTTCCAGCGTTGCGCCTTCATTTTCTCTTTTTATATATTCATTGGACATTTTATTTCTCAGCACTCGCACCGGGTGTCCCGTCGTTCTGCCTGTTACCTTGGAATCAATGTCTTTTGCCTTCACTACTTTGTCTTTATAATTCTGATGCACGGCACATTCTTTTGCGGCAACAAACCGGGTTCCCATCTGAACGGCTCTTGCGCCAAGCATAAATGCTGCTGCCATTCCTCTGCCGTCTGCAATTCCGCCTGCGGCAATAACAGGAATGTTTACTGCATCCACCACCTGAGGAATTAACGCCATTGTGGTGATTTCGCCGATATGTCCTCCGGCTTCTGTGCCTTCTGCCACTACGGCATCTGCGCCGCAGCGCTCCATCATTTTCGCCAATGCACAACTTGCCACCACAGGAATCACTTTAACGCCGGCTTCTTTCCATTCTTTCATGTACTTTGCCGGATTTCCTGCGCCTGTGGTTACAACCTTAACACCTTCTTCTATAATAACTTTGGCAATGTTATCTGCTTCCGGGTTCATCAGCATGATATTTACGCCAAAAGGTTTGTCTGTCAACTTTTTGGCTTCTCTGATCTGCTCTCTTACCCATTCTGCCGGTGCTCCGCCGGAACCGATGATTCCCAGACCTCCTGCGTTGGAGACAGCGGATGCCAGATGATAATCTGCCACCCATGCCATTCCACCTTGTATCACGGGATATTCAATTCCCAATAACTGCGTTATTTCTGTCTTCATTTTGAAAACCTTCCCTAGTTTTTGTGTTCTTCGATATATGTTACTACATCCTGAACTGTTTTAATATTTTCCAAGTCTTCCACCGGAATTTTTACGCCAAACTCATCTTCAAAAGCCATAACCAGCTCAAATAAATCTAATGAGTCTGCTCCTAAATCTCCTTCAAAGGTAGCTTCCAATGTTACCTTGTCCTCGTCAACACCTAATCCTTCAATAATTAATTCCTTAATCTTCTCAAACATTTTTTATTTCTCCTTTTTATTTTTTATCCGGTTAAAACCGGTAATTAACTGAGTTAAATCTCCATATAGGAGGCAGAGAGTGTTACCCCTGCACCGAATCCCGCCATAATAATCTTGTCTCCCTTTTTCAACTTTCCTGCTGCATAGAGTTCATCCAGCAATATAGGAATGCAGGCGGAAGACACGTTTCCATATTCTGAAACATTGGTGGGAATTTTTTCTTCCGGTACCTTCAGTCTTTTTCCGATACTCTGAAGAATCCTTAAATTTGCCTGATGCAGAACAAACAAATCAATGTCATCCATGGATATGTTCATCTTTTCTGTCAGTTCCCTAATACAGGCAGGAACCTGTTTTACCGCAAACCGGAATATTTCCTGTCCGTCCATCTGAATATATGTAGCGTAGTCCTTTTCCTCTTCTTCCGCAATCAGTCTTTTCCGATTGGCAAATCCATTACTGCAGGTCAGAGAACTTCCTTTTCTCCCATCAGATTTCATAACCGTATCAAACACTGCACTTTCATCTTTTTTAATAATTGCAGCGCCTGCACCGTCTCCGAACAGAATACATGTACCTCTGTCCTTCCAGTCCACTAAATTTGACAGACCTTCTGAACAGACAATCAGCGCCGTCTCTATCAGTCCGGCATGAATATAACTTTGTACGGTATTGTAAGCCGTAATAAAACCGGTACATGCCGTATTGACATCCATACATGATGCATTTTTCGCTCCAATCTGCTCCTGCACAAAACATGCCGTATTTGGAAGAATCAGATTGGAAGACACAGAAGAAACAATAATCATATCAATTTCCTCTGCCGGAATACCTGCGTTCTCCACCGCCTTTCTGGCTGCTTCCACCGCCATATCCGCCGTGGTTTCATCTTTCATAATGTGTCTTTTTTTGATTCCGGTTCTTTCTATAATCCATTCATCACTTGTGTCCACATATTGTGCCAAATCATCATTTGTGATTACTTTTTCAGGGATATAGGAACCTGTTCCAATAATTCTACCAAACATATCTGTCTCCTTTTTTTCATTGGTTCGGGGGTCAGAACGCATACAGTATAGTCAGAAAAAATTTAACGGTCAAGAAGTTTTGGCAAATCTTTACAACTTTAAAAAAAGATGTCCGTTACCATACATTTTCACAGCATTTTGTATAATAACGTACATCTTTTTGTATGTTTGCCCATTAATTTATCTGAACTTACTTCAAATGTTCCTTCACGGTAGTCTCTGCCTTTTCTTCATAGCAGCCAAACAGTTCATCCAGTTCTTTCTCATCTTGTTTCTTTGTCATAAGACTAATCACCGGAACAATCATTAATCCGCCTACCATGGCAATCACACCGGAATTGACGGAAGACTGGAATATGTAACTAAGGGCTGCTCCCCAGCCTGAAATATCCACATTTCCAAGTGTAATAATTAACTGTAATACGGAAATACCGCATCCCCAGATGAAGCATACGACCGTAGCTGTTTTCGTCACACCTTTCCAGTAAAGTCCATATAAAAACGGCGCCAGAAACGCTCCTGCCAAAGCGCCCCATGAAACACCCATCATCTGCGCGATAAATGTCACTTCCGGATGCGCATCCTTAAATATTGCTATCACGGCAGAGATTAAGATAAAGAACACAATAAACAGTCTCATAATCGCGACCTTTTTTCCTTCTGACATCTCTTTTTTCACTGATGGCTGAATCACATCCAGTGTAAATGTGGAACTGGACGTAAGCACCAGAGAGGACAGAGTGGACATGGAAGCAGAAAGCACCAGCACAATCACCACTGCCACAATGACTGCCGGCAATGTGGACAACATGGTAGGGATAATGGTATCAAATAACGGTTTCCCAGTTTGTGGATTTAACGTAATTTTATCACTGTATAATCTTCCGAATCCACCCAAAAAGTAGCATCCGCCTGCCACGATAATGGCAAAAATGGTGGATATCACTGTTCCTTTATGAATATCTTTCTCACTTTTGATGGCATAAAATTTTCCAACCATCTGAGGAAGTCCCCACGTACCAAGGGATGTTAAAATAACCACAAACAGCAATGCCAGCGGATCCGGTCCGAGAAATGCCGTATATGCTCCCTGCCATCCTGCATCACCGATGATGGACGCCAGATTCTTTGTTGCTTCCGACAATCCTCCATTATCTATTAGCACTGCTCCGATGACTGCACAGATGCCGAACAGCATAATAATTCCCTGAATAAAGTCGTTGATGGCTGTAGCCATGTAGCCTCCGAAAATTACATAGATTCCTGTCAGAACTGCCATAACCACAATAACAACCCAGTACGGAATATCAAACACAAGACCAAACAGACTGGAAAGTCCATTATACAGAGATGCTGTGTATGGAATCAGAAATATAAATACAATCACCGACGCTGCCACTTTCAATGGTGTGGAATTGAATCTCTTTCCAAAAAAATCAGGCATGGTTTTTGCATCCATATGCTGGGTCATAACCCTTGTTCTTCTTCCAAGGACATTCCATGCAAGAAGGGAACCGATAAACGCATTTCCCAGTCCTGCCCAAGTAGAAGCGAGACCAAAGTTCCAACCGAACTGTCCCGCATATCCTACGAAAATAACTGCCGAAAAATAGGAAGTTCCAAAAGCAAACGCTGTAAGCCATGGTCCCACGGAACGTCCTCCTAAAACAAACCCGTTCACGTCTGTTGCCTGTCTTCTTGTGTAAAAACCAACAAAAATCATTACTGCAAAGAAAACAACCAGCATAATAGAACATAATGTAACTGTCATAATATTTCCTCCGTTCTTTCTAATATCTCATCTTTCTTTTCTATGCGTAATGGGAACAGACAATTATCAACGATTATTCTATTCACCCACAGCATAGAACTTTCTAACTTCTTGTACTTTAAACCGTTACGCTTTAAAGCATTGAAGTGATTATACTATAAAATATCCCTTTATGTCAAATACTTATAAAGGGATATTTTTGTCAGTCTATAATTTTGAATTTTTCAAAATCTGTCATTTACAGATGCTTAATCCAGCATCTTCTCCTCCGATGCTGAATCTTATCAAATCTTCTCCAGAGCGAATGCACTTTTATATTATCCTCAAGCATGGGGCCGGTCTCTGCATATTTCATTCCGTCTTCCACGGCAGACTGCATAATTTTTGTAATCAACACTGCCGGCAGACCTTTGTTTTTATACTTGTCCAAAACACCTACCAGATAAAGTTCCAGCACTTCCGGTTTGGAGAACGGTGCATATAACATTCTCACCCATCCCAATGGAAACAATCTTCCTCTGGATTTTTTGGATGCCGGTCCCAGCGTAGGTACCGTCACTCCAATACCGACCATCTGATTATTTTCATCCACAATTAATGCCACATATCTGACATTTACCATGAGAATAAACTGTCTCACATATTTTTTTATCATTTCATCCGTCAAATCCACTTCACCATACAGGTCTTTTTCCACATCATTGATAACAGTAAAGATATCTTTAATATATTTTCTCAACTGTATGCGGTTTTTTAAATGAATCAGACGAAGGTTATTTTCTTCCAGAACTCTCGCAGACATTTTCTCAAATACCGGAGACATTTTTTCCGGTATGCTGATGCGGTTTTCAATCCAGTCCACAGACTTGGTATATCCCAGTCTCTCCAGATGTTCTTTATAATAAGGCGCATTATGAATGGTAACGAAGATTCCGTCATATTCAAATCCTTCCAACAGCATTCCCTGCTGGTCTAAATCACAAAATCCCATAGGA
Source organism: uncultured Eubacterium sp. (assembly GCA_904420085.1). Classification (GTDB taxonomy): domain Bacteria; phylum Bacillota; class Clostridia; order Lachnospirales; family Lachnospiraceae; genus Eubacterium_G. Next base: position 30,142 of record CAJFUA010000031.1, read on the forward strand.
CCGTGAATTTCTTCCAGTCCCTTTTCTCTTCCCCATTCTTCCACAGTCTGAAACAGCGCCTCTGACACCTCATAATCATCAATGAAGTCCACTCTGGTAAAACGAATCCTTTTCCGTTTCCATTTCCTGTTTGCCTTGTGGCTGATAATTGCGCCAATCCTTCCCACACACTGACCATCCTTATAAGCCAGCCACTGCCTTGACTCGGCATAAGAATATGCCGGATTTTTCTTTGGATTAAAATTTGCCATCTCATCTGAAATCAGATCCGGCATGGCCTGTGGTACATTTCTGTACATTTTCTCATTAAAACCTGCAAATTTCCGCAGGTCTTTTTTCGTTTTTACTTCTTTTATCTCTACCATTTGTTTATCCTGATAAATTGTTCTTCCTATGCTCGCTTATTTGTTATTTCTGCGCTCAATATCAAAAATCATGTCCACTCTTTTCTGATGTCTTCCACCTTCGAATTCAGCACCAAAAAATTCATCCAAAATCATTTTCGCCACTTCTGTGCCCACAACTCTGGCTCCAAAAGCAATAATATTTGCATTATTATGCTGTTTTGTCAGTCTTGCCGAATATGGTTCGCTGCAGACTGCCGCAATCACTCCCGGCACCTTGTTGGCTGCAATGGAAATACCGATGCCTGTTCCGCACATAAGAACACCATAATCTACTTCACCGGACACTACGGCTCTGCCCACCTGTTCTCCTTTTTGCGGATAATCGCACTTTATGATTTCTCCATTTTCGTCATAATTCGTCCCATAATCTACACACTCATATCCCTTTTCTCTCATGTATACAAGCAGTTCGTTTTTCAAGTCAATCGCCGCATGATCACATCCAAAACCTATCTTCATGAACAACTCCCTTTTTTCCTTATTATTAATAGTTTTAACTGTTTCATTGTACAAAATATATGAAACACTGTCAAATACAGTTCATGGAATAACAATAATGCAGGTTGTGATTGTTCTTACAAATCTTACCGCTATTGCTTTTGCAAATCTTGTCACTGTTGTTTTGCGAATCTTGTCGCCTGTGGTTGGGCAATTTTTTGAAGATTCATAATCGATGAGAACAAATTACATATATTTCCTGTCAAATTAAGGAATCATACTTTTTATATGTAAAGTTACAAATGTATTATGAGAGATGGCTAGAATTCTTTTACATTTCTTTTTGCCAGTCTAATCGGATAGGCTGACTCAAAAAAAGACACCATCTTGCGATGGTGTCTTCACATGCCGGTGACCGGAATCGAACCGGTACTGTGTTGCCACAACAGGATTTTAAGTCCTGCGCGTCTGCCAGTTCCGCCACACCGGCAAATATTCAATGGGCAGAGAAGGATTCGAACCTTCGAAGGCGGTGCCAACAGATTTACAGTCTGCCCCCTTTGGCCACTCGGGAATCTGCCCATAAT